>NZ_VSWE01000005.1:0-331161 GCF_009668275.1 Herbaspirillum sp. CAH-3
CTGAAACAGATGTTCCTGGATTTAAAAGAGCTGGGATATGAAGGGTCGTACGACCGCGTGGCCGCCTTTGGTAGACGGTGGAAGGTGGGTCAAATGGAGAGGGTCAAATCCGCGAGCAAATCAACAATCACCCCCTTATTCCGGGCGCGCTTGTGCAATATAGCTTGAAATGTATTTAGTACCGCCCGATGCGCCGCCCGCCACTCTTCAATTACGGCCAGGTCTTCCCGCGAAGCTGTGCCAGCACGAACGTTATTGCCCGCTCTATTTACTCTCGATTTTGAACCACCGGGAAAGGTAGTTAGAGCGTTCTCGATAGCTACATTTACCTTTTTCGTCACAAATCCCCCGTTCTCTCCTGTGGTTACCTGGTCAAATGTCGTTAGTAACGCTAAAACGACCTTGGGTCCGGTTCCACCAATTGCTGAGCGCCGCATTGGCCCTCATCCCCACAGCACTCACGTGAGGCGAGGCTAACGTCTTGAGCAGCGCGGCGACCGTCCAGAGTCGCCAGACCAAGAAGGGTTTCTTTTCTTTAATGGCGTAGTCGACGAGCCGGTCGAACTCATCCGGGTGACGCAAAGCGTGCAAGTATAGTGCTTGCAACACTGGCTCAAAAATTCCTGCTTGTCGGCACGGAATTTTTCCCAGCCCGTCCACTTCATGGAAGTGAAACCCTGGAATTTCGTTGAGCGTCGTGGGCGGTGGTACATAAAGCTGCCCGGAAAAGTTGCCGATACCGGCGAGAATACTCATGTTAAGGGAGGGCTTTGAGTCATCGCCGTTGAGGCGGATCGCTGCGAGATGGCTCAGGATTAACCAGGGCTGGAGGTCGTCCATCACAGGTTCGTTCATCCCATCTCCGAAGTGGACGCGCACAGGCGCCCGATCGGTTATCAGAACCTCAATGACCGAACCTTCACCGAGGTGAGACTCCTGTGGTTCGCGATTGAGTAAGTAGTCGATTACTGCTCCGAGCCGTGTCGGTTCATCGACTCTCGCGATCGCCGCGGCCAAGCAAAGGTCTCCGTATGGGAGGTAGGACGACAAATTGACAAGATCCCCCAAGGTACCAGCAATGTCCTCGACGGCTACACCATCCAACTCACGGGTCAGGAGGATCGATATATGATGAGACAGTACCTCGGGAAGACGCACGACCAGGCGCGGCCCTAAAACCGTGGTGTCGATCCAGTGAATGAAACCTTGGTCGGATAGCCTGCCTATGCGCGTCTCTCCAAGCGATGCTTCAAGTAGATATGGGTCAATCGATGGAGTGCCGTAGGTCTCGGAGATGCGCTCCGGGTTGTCGCCGTTTACTCTTACGTCCTCTAGGTAAGCGGCCGCCAGGCGTGACAGATCGTGTTTCAACCTTGGATCCACGGTAAAACGGGAGCTAGCCTGTTCGAATGCCCGATAGACCGGTATAGCAGGTATGATCGAGAGGTTGACATTACTGCGTTCCGCGGTAATGTCTGGGCGGGGGCGCTGTCCAGCGAGATGGGACGCGACCAACCGAAGCGTACGTGGACGCCTTAAATCGGCTACGATCTCGGATCCAGGCAGAAAGACCGCATTGAATTGTTTGAGTAAGAGGTCCTGGGCCCTTTCGAACTCCGGCAGTGTTAGGTCAGTGAGTTCGATGGCTTTCGCCACGCGTGAAATCGATGTTTCTTCTGACCTTCCTGGAAGCGTTCTCAGGGTGGCATAGGCGCGGCTGTTGAAGCCAAATACCAGACGAAGTCGTCCTGCAGTCGCGTTATACAAGAGCTCCTCGGTCACGCCCAACGGTACGCCATCGATGATCAGGGTTAGGCTGGGCAACACCTGAGCGGTGTTGAGCCAGTGTCTCAGGTCATCCTTCGACACACCGGTCTGCAATTCACGGCTAAGCCGAGCAGCAATGAATTGCAATACGTCCCCGGTATTCGCCGCATCGATGTAAGCACAAGGTTCATCGCCTAGAAGACCCGCTATTTGCACTAGCGCGCAAGTAACTCCTGAGAGCGGCTCGCCATGCAACACGACCACAGTAGCACCGCCAACGAGATGCTCACGAGCCGCCAGGGCAGCGTCGCGCGGAATTAGGAAGTCTTGAACGATGGGCTGCCGAAAATCGCCAATCTCGCCTGTTCTGCTGCCGATGGCCTCAGTATTCCACCGATTCAGGATGCCACGCCAAACCACGGGATCGCTTCCAAGAAGGGTCCGTATCGATCCTTCGACGGCCGAAGCGGCAAGCACGGACGCAGATTGCAGGATGCTACCCAGGGCCTTTGTTTCTAATGTGTCGGCCTCCATGGCGGCACCGTCATATGTACGCACGACCCTAGTCCCGGCAGAACTGCCGTTCGTGACCAGAACAAGCGGAACCATCGGCTTATGTAGACGGGCATAAGACAAACCTTGTTCAACATCTTCGTCTGTGATGTGAACGTGCGGCGCCTTCAACTCGACAAGCAGCAGTGGCGCGGCACCATCAAAGACGACAACATCCAGCCTTCCCTTGACGGTCTTGACGACACTCGTGCCGTCGATCTTCAAATCGTGGTGCCCAAGTTTGAGCGCCAAGTAGCGCTCGACGCGCACTCCAGCTTTCAGCAACGGGAAAGCGGTACGAATTCTTTCGACGATCGCGGCTTGGAAGTCGGCCTCATTGGTGTTCGGGTCGGGAAATCCGAAAATTCCATCGGCTGGCGGCATACTCATAGAATCTAATCTAATGTTATCCAGACGATAGTGTACTAGGTCGAGCCCGGGTGCTGTGCAACTCCCGCTCCCGTACGGTCCCTACTGTGAATCGCCCCGACTTGCGCAGAGGCTATTGGGTTTAAGTTTGGCCGACACTGCAGTCGAGCAGTCGATGATGGCTGAACCTGGCCGCTCTTTCGAGCGCGGCCAGTTCGCAGGATTCCCTGATTTTCCGGGTAGCACGACTGACCTCACCTGAAAAAGACGGTCTAACTCCAAATTTCATATGCTATTGAAAAGGAGAGACAGACCGTGGCCAAGAAGGGATTCACATTCGAAGACATCATTCACAAACAGCGCGAAGCAGAAGTTATGTCAGCGCAAGGTAAGAAGGTGGCCGAAATCAGCCGCCAACTCGGATGGACGGAACAAACCTATTTCGGTTGAGCGCTTTCGGATACCTCAATCGATAAACTGATACTACGCGAACTAAGGCAAGGAAACTTCTAAGCGGGGCAAATCGCCGCGAATCGGTGGCCCATGAGGGCCTGTACATATTTGTGTAAACGGACTATTGGCAGGAAACTGTCGCCTTGTCCGGAGCCACAATGAGTAAAAAGAAACACGACGTACGAGAAGAATTACTGGCTGAATTGCTAGCCAATTACAAGAATCCCGAAGATTTAATAGGTGAAGAAGGCCTGATGAAGCATCTCACCAAGCTGGTGGTGGAACGAGCCCTGGAAGTCGAACTGAGCGAGCACATGGGCCATGAGAAGCACGGGAGCGTAGCCAATGAGTCAAGCAATACCCGAGACGGCAAGAGTCGCAAGACGCTCAAGGGCGAATTTGGGGAGTTGCCAATTGAAGTTCCTCGGGACCGTCGAGTCGGCAAAGTCGTCCTGGATTCCAACCGTCAAGAAGTGTCAGCCATCATTCCGTCCAACCATCTACTTCTACCAAGGCTTGATCCATGAACTGCTGCAGGGCCATATCGGCCTGAGCTATGAGTAGGCATTGGCGACGACATTCCTCCGCAAAGTCTGGGCGTCGCGTATCCGGAACCCATATTTGCACCAAGCGGAGGCCCGCCATGGGTAAGGCATCGCGGTGTTCTTGAACTTTTGAATTGCGCCGTGCCATACTGGCCCCCTTCTCGTCACGTGAAACATTATGCGCTTCACGTATATTACTTGCAACGTGATGTAATGTTCTTCATGCGACAAACGTAAGTCTGTAATGACCCAGCGAAACCTGCTCACTTTACGCAGCTAAAGCAACCGCCTCAGCGGGTGGACGTGTTGTAATGTTTCGAAGCGATGCTGACCTGTGTAGGTAAGTTTTAGCCAGTCCGGCAGTGAGTCGGTTGTCGATGAATATCTGTTTCACGGTTCGCCTTGTTTGCGAAATTTGAGCAAATTTTCGAGCTCAACCCAGCAGTAATTCACGGCGTGAATTCAGTTAGAAAACTCGATGGGTACTGGTGGACTGGTGGAATAGTACGATTCGATCACCTATAATCGCATTTCGCAACAAATGGTATTCTGAAAGATGTCCAACAAGGAACTTGTGAGCACCAATTATTTTGTTACCTCGGGGGTGCTAGCGAGCACATGATCCCACCATGCAAGAAGAGCACCACGTACAATGTAGTGAAATGTGTCAAGTGTCATAGGCGCATCAGTTGGAATCCACGATGAGCCAAGAGTCCTAACCGCTAATCCAGTAACGGCAATTTCTGCCCGTACCGCTCCTGCACCCTTGCTGCCGGGCATGCACATTGGTGCAGGAAACGGCCGTCCCTCATGTAGTGCCTTGGAACGCAATCCATAGATAGTGTTTAGAGTTCTTTTCATTGCTGCAGGCGCCCAATCCACTTGCCAATATGTTTCGTCGGGCCTTAGCGCCGGTGGGGGCGGTATAAACTGCTCTAAGAATGACCGGAATTTACGGGTGCTACCGTAGAGATGGCGCAGATTCTGCGCTGCGCCAGCCGTCAAACCATTCGTACCTGAAGCATCAAGTAAAGATGCCAGTTCGGGCATAAATTCACGAAGGTTTTCTTCGTCGCTTTCGCGCATCACTACATGCTCTGACGCCGCGATCTCGATCGCAGACACAAAAAGCAGCCATGCCAAGTTCGGCTCTGACTCGGCAATCCACAAAGCATCTTGATAGGATCTCGCGGCTCTCACGAGCGCAATCACCATGCTCGCAGGCAGTCGATCTAGCAAAAACAGCCGTTCATCAACCAGCTCTAAATTGGGAGTGGTTAGCACGCTACTTAGAATCGGCTGCTCCAAATCGTAGAAAAAACTGATATTCGGTTGGGCTTGCGAGGATGTAAAGCGACCTCGAGGATCCACTATCTGATTAAAAATGCGATTTGCCGGCCCTGATTTTAGTCTGATACCAAGAATTAACGAGCTCAAAGCCGCCACCTCATCCGGGAGCCAGCCACCATGATATGTAGCCACATCGGAGCGCTCTGTACTAATCCCGCCTTGATAGGCAAGGCAAGACGTAAGACGCAACACGGCGGTAATTCCTACCCGCGCCTGCCCTTCGATGAATACTGCGTTGTGGAGCTGATACGGCGATTGCGTAATTTTCGTTTCGCCGACAAGGCTGCGGTCAGAATAGATAGGAAATTCAGCAGTTGGACCTTGCTCATCTCCAGCACTCTTGAATGCGATCAAGTTCTCTTGAACAGCAATCATCCGATTTGCTGGCAACATTTCTGCCATAGCATCCGCTTGTTTATTTAATAGATGTAATTTGGGCACAAAATTAACACTCCCACCGCCGGAAATGGCTACAGACGTAGTTCCATCTAGTTCATCATCGGCGGGATCATAATGGTTCTATGGTCCTAGCTACACATCAAGCGCTAGAGGATTGCATTGTTCTGAAGGCTTTATCAACGTCAGATCCAGAATAATGCATAAGCCGTTGGGCGGCCGCAATTAGCACCACCCTTGCGACCTCACTAGCTTGTCTTCTTTCTACCTCAAATGATTTCAATCTATCGAAATGTGTTCCGTGCAAAATTTTCGATCGTCCATCGTCGTATATATTTTTTATTAGTTCCGCGAGTGTTAGAGGCCTATCGCCTTTTACCACAATGGTATCTCCAGATGTGTCCGTCAAATTGATCACCATATCTCGAATTCCTGCAAATTTACCGCCACACCCAAGCACATCAAGGCAAGACCCCAGTTTCGCAACTGCTATCGCATCACTCAATTCGCGATTCCCTTCACCAAACCAATCAAGAGCCGTGGCCCATCGCATCGCCAATTTCGGATGACTATGACTTGCGGGATCTATCAGGGCAGAAAGAATTGAAGAGAATTCCGGAACTAACAAGTTCACATCATCCTTCGCTTGCCGTAGACGAGCACCGGAAAGATGACGAAGACGTTTTCCTATCGAGCTACCAGGAAGCCAGAGATATCCATTTGTCGACATGAGACTATCGCTGCCTGCTGGAGGTAAACGCTCTTCTTGAACTGCTTGTTGAAAAAAAAATTCGGCGCTTCCCAGTACGAGCGAGGTACAGTCGAGCGCCGTCTTCGCTACCAGTTTAGCGAGCTTTTTTGAGAAGTCTTGTTCATAACCTCGAACGGTCACTTCCAGCAAAGCGGGACACGTAGAAACAGCCGAATAGACAGGGCCAGCCAACCCAGCAAGATCGACTTCCCCTGACTGCTTTCCCAAGGCGGACCGCACCAAGTCTTTCCAATGGTGATTGGCTTCAGACTCGCCCAAAAAGGTCTTCATGGCTTTGGGTGAAAATTCCACACGGTCGATCCAATCCATACGATTAAAGATCGTCACCGGTCCCAATTTGAATGGCGAATCGTTCTCCAACCCAACAGTCCATGCCGGTATGTAATGAGTAAATTCATCACTATTGGAGCGCAGAAGTTGCTCCGAAAGTAGTTTTAATTTCTCGATAACCTTCTTGCCTTCATCCGCCATAGACTCTTCAAAATCGTCTTGTGCGTATAGGTCAGCGATTATCTGTCGCACCACTTTTTCGTATGGGCCTATCTCAACCTTGATACTGTCAGGTGAACGGTTCCCGAGCAACGTCTCAGATATTTTTCTTAGAGCCCTGCGTGCATCACGTGTGAAATGCACTTGCATCCCACTCTCAGCAGTAACAAAATCAGGAAGCCCATCCTGCACAGACCAATTGAATGCACCTGCATGAACGCGATTCAAGGCGGCAACCAATTTAATCAAATCTTCTTTTAATGTCATTGCGTCCCTCTAGATTTTTTATTCACGTCAATTTATTTTGCGACATGAATCTAACAACGTGATTCTAATAATCTCCTTGCCTCTTTCTGCACAGGCTTTATCTTCTGTTTCAGTTCCTCATCAATGATTCTTTGAACGCGTGCATACCAAAAAACGAACCGAGAAGCTGCGATGACAAGGCTAAAATGTGATCATAAGGGCGTTCAATTTCGGATATTTTTCTCGCCGGAAGTACCATTTATAATGCTGCAATTGCTAGCCCTGCCAGGTCTGCTAAGATTTGCGCTCAAAGGGCGATCTGTACGTGATGTCCAATAGCTCATGTAATATACGTCACACGACAGATGCAACGCAAAATGCCTTCCACCCTGGAAGGCATTTTTATTGGGAGAAAGGAAAACGCAACAACGATTGGAAAATGGGCTGCGTATGGACACATCTGTGTTGCACCTAGCACCAAAAACTACGCAACAAAGTTTGCCTTTATCGACGCAACACGCTCATATGGAAAAAATGAAATAAAACCCATATATAGCCTAGAGAAGAGCAGGAAATGGTTGCGCAACAATTATAAAAACTACCAAGATTGCGAATTATTGTTTGTAGTCACCTCCAGCTTGTTCCAGCACCAAATACATCGGTCAGGCAGCCGCAGTGTTACAACAGTCCAGGGACGTAAGTTCAAAATCTGGGGGCGTAATCATAAAACTTTGGCACCGGGCCAGGTCCAGCGCACCTCACCAAAAAGCGCTCGCGGACGAACTTGTGTCGACGGTATCGCAAATCTCCACGTCCGCCGATCTTGTTCCAAGCGATTGATTTTATGATTTCAATGTCGGCGTCTTCGAGCCAAGGGTTGGACTAATCTTTCATCCCCGAAACGGGCAAAGGCGTTTCACTGCCCTCCCCCCTAACACTTGCGTGAGCATTTTAACCAAGGGGTTCATGGAGGATCCAGCAGACAATATCCAGACAAATCCCATTACAGCAGGGCAAGGCCCACCGCTATGGTCAGTCCAAGCAATGTCGTTCTAACTCACCATCGATAGGTAGGTGCGCATCTACCGCTGCAGCGGCTGTGCTCTAAGTGCATGCGATCCAGGTAAGCAACTGCCGGGCACCAGCAAAAAATCCTCCCGTGAATTGTTTGCCTTGCAGCAAGTCTTCGCCCAGATCCTGATTCAATCGCAGGGTGAAGCGATGGCTCAGGTCATCCACTGCGCACAACTGCGCGCAGTGAAAATCAAAGAAATGGCCCACTCTTGCAAACAATGCCTTGTACAGGGATTCCTTGGCCGAAAATGCGAGCGTCAGCAAGCGCTCACTGGGCCAGTGGGCGGCCAGGCCATCGAGCTCGTCCGGCAGGATGATGCGGGACTGAACGGTGCTTGCGGTGGCAGTTGGCATCCACTGCTCCAGGTCCAGCCCCAGGAGCCTGCCGCTCCGGTCCGGCCAAAGGGCAACCACAACACGGTTGCCGCTGTGCGTGATCGATCCCTGCCAGCCCACAGGCCAGAGCGGCTGGCGTTGCGGCCCGATGGCCACTTGCCCCGCTTGTCCCTCTACCTGCAACAGCAGGCGGCACAGGTAGCGTCCGGCCAGATACTCGGCCTTGCGTTTGACCACCGCACCCATGATCTGCGCAGGCTGCGCCATACCGAGGGCCGCATAAAGCCCGTCGTGATAGGCCTCGCGGTCGAACGTGCAGGTCAATACCCGCAACTGCGAGCCGGTCTCCAGGGATAACGGTGTGATGGTCGGTATGAAACTGCGCATTTGCGTGCCGGCGTCGGAAAGCAAGACCTCCATGCGCTAGTCCAACGACTGCCTGATCAGTGCCGCGAGTTCAGCGGCCCGTATGCTTTGCCAGTGATCGCCCGGCAAGCTCAGGCAGCGGGCGCGTGAGCACAAGCTGGCGGGCCAGACAGTCGTGATGTCAGCCCAGACCTGGCGCTGCTGGGCAGCCTTGCACAGGTAAACCGCCTCTACGAAATCAAAGCTCTCGGGCAACTGGTACCGCACCATGGCTGCGATGCTGTCGCGTACACCATCGATGTACCGGCGCAAGGCCGTGTCGTCCAGTTGATCTGCCAAGGGCTGCTTCGCTAGCATCTGACGCCAGCAGGCCAACTTGGCGGCAGGAGCGAGGGCCTCGTACTGGATCGCATCGACGTCCACCGTTGCGCCCTCTTCCGGAAGGAAGGATAGCAGCAGGCCGTATTCACTGGCCGCCAGGGACTGCATGACGCTCTGGTCCACCGGATCAATCAGCCATAGCGCCGCAGCGCGACTGCCGGTGAGCGCAAGATGCTGCCTGGCCATTTCAATGGCGGTGTAGGCGCCCATGGACCAGCCCAGGTAAGCGGTAGTGGAGTTACGTTCTGTTTCGGGTAACTGGCCGTGATAATGCTGCGCCATCGCTTCGATACTGCCTGCCATACTAGGCGGCAAGACTGCGGGCAACTCGGCGCCCAGGCAGCGGACCTGCCCTTGCAGCAGCCCTGCCAGAGCATGGTAGGACATGGCCTTGCCGTCACTGGCCGGCAGGCACAGCAACGTGGGCGCAGCGGGTGCGGCGGTATTGAGTGGGACCAGCCCAATGGCGGAGCTTGCCCCCCGGCTGTCGGCTTGCAGTTGCGCCAGCGCCTGCGCCTGTTGCTCAAGCCGGGAGGTATCGAAGAGCTGGCGGATCGGGATGCTGACCTGGAAGCGTTCCCGGATCGCCGCCGCCAGGCGCGTCACTAGAAGGCTGTCGCCGCCCAACTGGAAGAAATCGCTGTCGCGGCTGGTCACAGGCTGCTGCAGGATGTCTTGCCATATCGCTGCCAGGGTGCTTTCGCTGCCTGCGCGGACCGGCGTTTCAGGCCGCGCTGCCGATGGGCTGGCCGGCACCGGAGCGGGTAGCCGGCTGCGGTCCACCTTGCCATTGGCCGACAAGGGCAGCGCATCGAGAGACTGCAGATGCGTGGGCAGCATGTAGGCCGGCAGGCGCTCGGCCAGATGCTGGCGAATGCTCTTGTCGTCACATGCCGCGACAGCCCTGCTCCACCGGGCCACCAACACTTGCTGGCCGACGAAGCCCATTTCGCTTTCCTCGGCGGGATAGGCACCGATGGGCTCGTATCCGCTTGCGCCCAACGCCTCGATCCACTCGTCAGTACCGCGCAGCCGGCTATGGCGATGCTGTGCCGCACCGTCCTGCGCCGCTTCCAGCACTGCAGCCACGGTAACCCATTGCAGCCTTTTTTGGCGCGTGGCCTCGCACAGCACCAGCAGGCCGTCCGGCTTGAGCAGACTGCCCAGGTAGGACAGCGAGGCATCCAGGTCCAGCGCGTTGTGCAGCACATTGGAGGCCAGGATCAGATCCAGCGAGCCCGGCGCAATGCCCTGAGGCTCAGCGGTGCGGTCGATGTCGAACAGAGCGAAGCGGGCACCGGCATACATGCCGAATTTTTCCCGTCCGATCTGCAGGAAGAATTGGCTGAGGTCGGTGTAGTGGTAGAGGGACTGCGGGCTGGCTTGGGACAAGGCCGGCAAGGCGTACATGCTCAATCCGCCGACGCCGGCGCCGACTTCCATGAGTGCGAGGGGCCGAGCGCAGTGCTGCACCTGATGTTGCAGGCAACGCACTACGATGCCGCCCAGGTAGGCGGCCACGATGTTGTCGCCATAGAGCCCCTCCGCGCCTTCGCGCGCCCCTTCGGGGAAGATCAGTTCGGTGGACATGAGCTGGCCGATGAGGCTGCGCCACAAGCTCGTCGCCGACTGGAACAGCCAGGCCAGGAAGGCCTGGCCATGATCCAGCCATCCAAGGCTGCCCTGCAAGCTCGTCCTGGCTTCGTTCAGAGCGGCTTGCAGCACGTCGCTGGATGGAAAACTGCGGGCGACCCGCCATTGCTGCCCGCCCAGCGGAACCAGCCATTGCTCGTCGCAAAGTATCTGCATCCATGCCTCCAGCACCGGCGCGTACCGTTGCTGGACAGCGTGATTGTCCAGCAGGGCTGCAAGCGAGAGTACTGCCCCCTGCCCGGCGCACAGCTTCAGCTGGATCAGGTTATGCAGGATCAACAAGGGCGCCAGTGCCTCGCTCTGTTGCTGGAAGCGTGCCAGCGCATCCCGGTCGGTGTTGCCCGGCAACTGGCTGGCGGCTTCCTGCAGGACTGGCGCAAGCAGCGATGGCAGGCCCGACAGTGGCACCGTGGTGGCGGTGGGCTCAGGGACCACGAAACCCGCCAGTTGCTGTGCTCCTGAGGGCGTACGCCAGACCGTGACGACCGACGCCTTCACGCCGGGGCAGCTGTTGAGCGCGGCCTCGATCTCGCCCAGCTCGATGCGGTAGCCGTTGAGCTTGACCTGGCTGTTGACCCGCCCGAGGAATTCGATGCAGCCATCCGGCCAGTACCTGGCCAAGTCGCCGGTGTTGTAGAGGCGGCCATGCCTGGGATGCTGGCTGAAGCTGGCCGAGGTCTGGTCGGGCGCATGCCAGTATTCACGGGCCAGCCCCGCACCCGCGATGAACAGGCAGCCAGTGACCCAGTCGGGACAGTCGCGTCCTTGCGCATCCAGGATGTGGTATTGCTGATTGGCCAGGGGGAATCCATAGGGGATGGATTTCCATTCAGGCGCAATCTCTACGACCTCGAAACAGTTGGACCAGATCGCCGCTTCGGTGGCCCCTCCCAGGGCCAGCAAGCGCGCCTGCGGGGCATGCTGGCGCAGCGCCTGCGGCAGATCCAGTGCGATCCAGTCGCCACTGAGCATGACGCGGGTAAGGCTGGCGGGAATGCCGGCATCATCGTGTGCAGCCTGTTCCAGCAGCATGCGGCACAAGGCCGGCACCGAATTCCATACCGTGACCCGATGACGCTGCACCAGGTCCAGCCAATGCGGGGCATCGCGCAGTGCATCGGGCGCGGGCAGCACCAGCGCCGCGCCCTGGCTGAGGGTGGCAAAGACATCGTAGATGGCCAGATCGAAATGCAGCGCTGAAATACCGAAGACCCGGTCAGCCGCCGATAGTCCAATGCGCTGGTCGATATCGGCCAGGGTATTGGCCGCGGCGCGATGGGTGATGGCCACCCCTTTGGGTTCACCAGTGGAGCCGGAGGTATAGATGATGTAGGCCAGGTCATCCAGCGCGCTCTGGTGTACCGGGCTGCTCAGGGGCGCGGTCGGCACGGCCTCCCATTGGGCAGGCGGTGTCATCAGAATGCGCGGGCAGCCGGGTTCTTCGATCGGTTCTGCGGGGTCCAGCAGGATGGCGTCGATACCCGCCCTTTCTACGATGGCCCGGGTGCGCTCGCGCCCTTGTCCTGTGGGCAGCGGCACCAGCACCGCGCCCACTGCCAGGATGGCCAGCGCCGCAGCGACCTGCATCGGGCCTTTGGGTAATGCGCATGCCACCAGATGGCCGGGCTGGATGTGGTGCGCTCTGAGCCGGTCCATGCCCTGTTCCACCAGGGCGCCAAGTTGTCCATAACTGATCTGATAGTGAGCGCCCAACAGCGCGGCCGCCGCTGGCTGGCGGCGGCACTGGGCAAAGAAGCCCGCATGCAGCGGAGCGAGGGTGAAAGCGGTCGCGGTCTGGTTGACCTCGGTGCGCACACGCAACTGCGACTCCGGCAGCAACTGACCGACCGGCTGCTCCCACTGTTGCGGCTGCTGCGCCAGTCGATACAGCAACTGGCTGTAACTGTCGAACATGGCTTGCGCCATGCCTTCCGGGAAGAGCTGGCGGGTGATGATCCAGTTGTATTCGAGGCTGCCTTTGCGCACCATCACCTGATGATCCAGCCAGACCTGGGGCGTGCAGGTGTAGAGGAAGTCCGGCTCGCCCAAGGTATCGGCGCCCCGCACCAGCTCATCAAGGTCAATGCCCAGCAAGCTGGTGAAGACCACCGGCATGAGGCTTCCCGCCGCTGCATCAGTCGCATTCCTGCGGCCCAGTTCGCGCAGCACTTCCACGCCGCCGAAGCGGGTATGACCCAGGCATTGCCACAGGCTGGCCTGGACCTGGCGCGCACGTTCGACCAAGGATAGCGTGCCGCTGCAATCGAGCGTGAGCAGCAATACCGAGGTGAAGTCGCCCACCAGTTGGTCCACGTCCGGGTGGATGCGGCGGCGATTGAAGTGCGTCAGGTTCAGCGTGAACCGGGGATCCGCTGCCCAGGTGGCCAGCACTTCGGCAAAGGCCGTCAACAGCACTGCCGAGGGCGTGATCCCTTGTGCCGAAGCCAGCGCGGACAGCGATTGCCAGGCCGTCTCGGGCAGGCGATGCTGAAGCCGGATGAATTCAGGCTGGCTCAGTTCGGCCGGTACGCAGGCCAACGGCAACACGGGGGCGGGCGCGATCGTCTCGATGCGTTGCAGCCACCACTGGCGATCCTGCTGGTATTGCAACTGGTACTGCGGTTCCTGCTGGGCCAGCATGTAGTCGCGAAAGTTCAGGCCGATGGGATCGACACTGCGCTCTGGGTGGTGGTAGCGCTGCTCCAGCTCGGCCAGCACGATATGGAAGCTCTGCACATCAAACATGAGCAGGTCCAGATCCAGATGCAGGCGCACGATCCCGCCGGGCTCCAGGCTGGCAGACAGATCGAACAGCGGCCCATGCTCGGCATCGAGCACCTGCGCGCACATCCTGGCGCGCTTGGCGGCCAGCGCTTCGGCCTGACCGCTGGGTGCTAGGTCGCGCCAGTCATCGACGGCGATGGCGTAATGGGGAAGCTCGGCCAGGATGCGCTGGCGGCCATCGGCGTCGATCACGGCGCGCATCATGCCGTGCCGGGCGATGATCTGGTTCCATGCCTGCTCCATGCGTTGCAGGTCCAGCCCCGCGATGCGCCACTCGAAATACACATGGCAGGACACCCCTCCCAGGGACAGGCTGTCGCCCCGGCCCAGCCAATAGGCGTGCTGGATATCGGTCAGGGGAAAGGACGGCAGGGAGGGTCCGAAGATGCAGCCATGGCAGCCGTCGGTCTGCACCTGCTCCAGCGGCTCAAGGCCAGTGAGGCTGTCCGGCTGCGCACCGATGAGCAGCAGACGGCCCTGCGGCGCCAGCTGCGCCAGCAGCAAGGCGAGGCCGCTCTGCCATGGCTGTGCGCCCAGCGCATCCAGATGCACCACGATGAGCCCATACCCGGATGGATCACGTTGCGATGAACCTGCCTGCCAGTGCTGGTCGAGCAATGCCCAGTCGAGCGGAAGGCGGGTCTGCTTGCGCGCGGCCGACAGGCGCAGGCTGGAGAACAGTCCCACGGTGTAAGCCACTGTGTCTGCTGTGGCCGCTGAGGCCGCTGAGACCGAGGCAGGCGCCCAGCGTGCGCTGATGAGGCGATAGAACGCGTCATCTTCCCACCCTACTTGCAGGCAGCGCAGCGGCTGCGGCTGGCCGGCCAGACCGACTTTTTCCAGCAGTGCCGACAGGCAGGCGGCGGCTGGGCGCACGCCCTGGCCATTGGAGCGCGGCTCACTTCGTTGACTCAACACAGGCATCCCCTTGCGACGTGAATTTTGCATACGCACCACCCGACGCAGGATGGTCGGGGATGCTCTTCCGGGCTGGGGAACAGGGCCGTCACGACAGGGCCGGAATTGTGGTCCGGAACTGCACTTGCGGCACAACAAAAATGACCTGGCAAAGCATCTTATCTAAAAAAATCCATATTGCAAATAACAATCATTATCATTTAGTATGCCCTCGACCTGTACTTCATTTCACATCCCGGCGCCACCATCGGAGCCTGGCTGTGCTCTTTACATGCTGTTCAACTGAGGATTCCGCCATGACCGACCATGCCCACGACCTGAGTAGCAAACCCGCTTTGCCCGACTGGCTGGAGCATTGGGCCCGGCAGCATGGGGCGCGGGAAGCCCTGCATTTTTCCGACAACCGCCAGCAGCGGCTCAGTTATGGCGAACTCTCCGAACGCGTGCGCGCACATGCCGCAGCGCTGCAACGGCGCTGGACGCCAGGGACGGTGGCGCTGATCCTGTTCCCCTCGGGACTGGACTACGTGGTCAGCCTGCTGGCCTGTTTCTATGCCGGCATCATCGCCGTGCCGGTCAATCTGCCGGGGGCAGCGCGGGTCAAGCGGGTGCTGGCCAAGATCGATGCCATCAGCGACGACTGCAAGCCGGCCTTCGTGCTCACGGGCGAAGCAATCGAACAGGCGTCAGGCGATGAGCTCAAGCAGTTTGCGGCCCGGCAGGCCATGGACATCGTCCATCTCGAATCACTGGTGGCCGATGCGGCTGCATGGCAGCGTCCGGATGCACTGAACGCGCAAGCCATCGCCTTCCTGCAATACACCTCGGGCTCGACCGGCCTGCCCAAGGGCGTGGTCAACCGCCACGGGCAACTGCTACACAACATCCAGTTCCAGCGCCGCCTGCTGGCGCCGCAAGGCCAGTCTTGTACGGTCGCGTCGTGGCTGCCGCTGTTCCATGACCTGGGTCTGATCATGGGCATCCTCGCACCGCTGGCGCTGGGTGGCAGGGCGCTGTACATGCCGCCGATGTCCTTCGTGGCCGCTCCCCTGGACTGGCTGCTACTGGCCAGCCGCGAGCGCGCCACCGTGCTTCCCTGTCCCAGCTTTGCGCTGCGAAGCTGCGTCAGCGCGCTGGCGAACGCCACGCCGGAGCAGCGCCGTGAACTGGATCTGTCCTCGGTGCATTGCCTCATGCCCGCCGCCGAACCGGTGCTGCCGGTGCATGTGCAGGGTTTCATCGACGCCTTTGCGCCCTACGGATTCACCGCCACCGCCATGCGCCCTGCCTACGGCCTTGCCGAAGCCACCCTGGTGGTATCGGCCAATACGCATGACCGCGGGCCCTGCCTGCTGGCCGTGGACCGGCAGGCCATCGAGCGCGATATCGTCATCCCTCATCCATCCGAGGAGCGCGCCCGCTGGTATGTGGGCAATGGCGACGACTTTGGCGCACAGGAAGTGCTGATCGTCAATCCCCAACAAAAGCGCCACCTGGGCCAGGACCAGGTGGGAGAAATCTGGGTGCGCGGACCCAGCGTGGCCGGGGGCTACTGGGGCAAGAACCAGAACGACGAAGCCTTTGCCGGAACACTGGCCGATGCCGCGCCGGGAGAACACCCCTTCCTGCGCACAGGCGATATGGGTTTCCTGCATGAGGGCCAATTGTTTGTCACCGGACGGCGCAAGGACATGATGATCTTCCGTGGCCAATGCCACTACCCCAATGACATCGAGGCCAGCGCCAGCCAGTGTCATGCACTGGCTGTCGAGGACAGTGCGGCGGCGTTTTCCCTCAGCGATGACAGCGGTGAGGACAGACTGGTGATCGTGCAGGAGGTGCGCAAGAGCGCCCAGGCCCAGACCTCGGACTACGCTGAACTGGCCGCGACCATCCGCCAGACGGTGGCGCAGGAGCATCAGTTGAACGCGCATGCCATCATCCTGATCCGCAAAGGCACCCTGCCCCGCACCACCAGCGGCAAGATACGGCGGCGCACGGTCAGGCAGTCCTATCTCGCGCGCGAGCTGGTGGTTTTGCATGAGGACATCCTGACGCCCGCTGCACCGGCAGCAGTGCCAACGGCGCCAGCCTTCGATCTCTCCCTCCGGGGCTTGGGCCAATGGCTGGCGCAGCGCCTGGGCAATGTCTCCGCGCGTTCGCTGGACCCCGAGGTGAGCCTGTTCCAGTATGGCCTGGATTCGATGAGCGCCGTGGAGCTGACCGCCGCACTGGGCCGTGAACTGGGCCGCAACCTGCCCGACGATCTGCTTTACCAGCATCCCAGCATCCATGCATTGCTCAGACAGTTACGCGCCGATCTGGAGCCGGGCCCGGCTGCAGCAGCGCCGCAGGCCAGCGACATCGCACGAACAAGCGACATCGCCATCATCGGCATGGGCTTGCGGCTGCCCGGTCCGGACGGCGTCGACATCGTCACCGAAGAGGCCCTCTGGGACATGCTGGTGCAGGGCAAGGACGCCATCCGCAGCATGCCGGCACAGCGCTTCCGCCAGCGCGACGATATCCCTGGGTTGGGCAGCTACCTGGAAGACATCGACCGCTTCGATGCGCCCTTCTTCAAGATGTCGCCGCGCGAGGCCATCAATACCGATCCCCAGCAGCGACTGTTGCTGGAGGAGTGCTGGCACGCGCTGGAAAATGCGGGACTGACGCCCTCCTCGCTCAAGGGCAGCGACACCGGCGTCTTCGTCGGCATCGGCACGGCCGATTACGGCCACCTTCCTTTTGCCAGCGCCGACCCGGCGCACCTGGATGCGTACTACGGCACCGGCACCGTCTTTGCGGCGGCGGCGGGACGCCTGTCCTTCCACTTCGACTGGCATGGCCCGGCCATGTCGGTGGACACGGCTTGCTCCTCGGCCCATAGCGCGCTGCACCTGGCCGTGCAGAGCCTGCGCGCGGGTGAATGCCCGCTGGCCGTGGCCGCCGGGGTCAAGCTGCACCTGGTGCCCGAGATCGATGTGGTACTGAACAAGGCCGGCATGCTGGCTGCCGATGGTCGCTGCAAGACCATGGATGCGGCCGCCGACGGCTATGTGCGTGGCGAAGGTTGCCTGGTGCTGGTGCTCAAGCCGCTGCAACAGGCCCTGGCCGATGGCAATACCATCCGCGCCGTCATCCGCGACACGACCGTGCGCCAGGACGGCAGCGGCAGCAGCCTGTCGGCGCCCAATGGACAGGCTCAGTTCCAGCTGTTGCGCCGTTCGCTGCAACGGGCCGGACTGAGCCCGGCGCAAATCGACTATGTGGAAATGCACGGCACCGGCACTCGCCTTGGCGACCCGATCGAATATGACTCGCTGGCGCAGCTCTTTGCCGGGCGGGCAGACGATGACCCTCTGTGGCTGGGCTCCATCAAGACCAACATCGGCCACCTTGAAGCCGCTGCCGGGGCGGCGGGCATCGTCAAGACCATCCTGGCGCTGGAAAAGGGGCTGATTCCGCCGCTGGTCGGGCTCAATGAAGTCAACCCGCTGGTTGACCTGCAACGCATCCCTGCGCGGCTGCCGACGGCGCCGCAGGCGTGGCCGCAACGCGCACCGGTCCGTCGCGCCGGTGTGACCTCCTATGGGTTCACCGGCACCATCGCCCACGTGGTGCTGGAACAGGCGCCGCCGTCGCTGTCTTGCTCCCTGAGCACCGGGCAGCAGCAAGCCACCGGGCCCTACGTCTTCCACTTCTCGGCCCAGACCGAGAGCGCCTTGCGCCACTTGCTGGCGCGCTATCACGCCCATCTGCTGGACGCAGCCTACCCTCCCGCCCATCTGGCCAATACCTTGGCGCGACAGCGCGAACACCTGCCAGTGCGGCAGGCCCTGGTCGCGCAGGATATCGCCCAGCTGCGCACATTGCTGGCCCAGCCTGTGGAGGACGGCACGCCAGCCATGCAGCCGCCCCGCATCGCGATGATGTTTACCGGTCAGGGAGCGCAATACATCGGGATGGGCCGGCAACTCCATGAGCAACAGCCGGTATTTCGCGCGGCGCTGGACGAGGTCGATACGCTGATGCTGCCCTATCTGGGCCGCTCCATCATCGATCTCATGCATCACGGCGAGGAAGCGCTGCTGCAGCAGACCTGTCACGCCCAGCCCGCCTTGTTTGCCATCGAGTACGCACTGGCGCGGCTGTGGCTGCACCTGGGGGTAGCGCCGGTGGCGGTGATGGGCCACTCCATCGGCGAATTCGCCGCCATGGTGATCGCCGGGGCCTTGCCACTGGAGCAGGCCTGCCGTCTCATCGTACGTCGCGGCCAGTTGATGCAGGCGCTGCCTGAGGGCGGCAAGATGCTGGCGGCCCGCCTCACCGAAGCACAGGCCAACGATCATCTGCGGCAGCTGCCGCCGGCCTTGCAGGAAGAGCTGGCCATTGCGGCCATCAACGGCCAGCAGGATGTGGTCTTTTCCGGTTCTGGCAGCGCCATTGCCGTGCTGGCCGAACAGTTGGCCGGCGCAGGCTGCCACTGCCGCGCCCTGAGCGTCTCGCATGCCTTCCATTCGCCCTTGCTCGATCCGATGCTGCAAGAATGGGAGCAGGAGTGTCAGTCGGTCATGTCCAGCGCCCCCGCCACGGCCATGCTCTCCACCCTGACCGGAAAGCTGGCTGCAGGAGGCGCCCTCGCCCCACTACCTGCGCCAGCATGCGCGCGAGCCAGTGCGCTTCCACCAGGCCCTGCAGGCGCTGGCCGAGGTGGTCGACGTGGTGCTGGAAGTGGGACCGCATGCCGTGCTCACGGCCCTGGCGCAGCGCAGCCCGTTGTCCAGTCCCGTGCAGTTCGTGGCCAGCCTGCTACGGCAGCAGGATGATGGCCAGAGCATGGCGCACAGTTGTGCCGCCCTGTACCGGCTGGGTCAGGACTTCCTCTGGGAGCATAGCCACCCCGGCCCCACCGTGGCCGCCCACACGCTGCCGTCCTATCCCTTCGACCGCCATTCCTACTGGCTCGAATACGACGAAGATGCTCCCCGCCATGCACCGCTGGCGCTGCCCCCCCGGCCTCTGCCGGCGCAGGCGGCGGCGGTCCCGCTCTACCAGATCAGCTGGGAAGCCTGGAACCCACCGCAGCCCGGAACAAGCGATCCGGCGCCGGGCCTGTGGCTGGCCAGTGCGCACCAGCACGGGGGCGCATCGGCGCTGGCATGGCGCTGGTTCGATCCGGACCAGCAGACGCAGCTTCCCGGCAATGACGACATGCTGGTCTTCCTGGCGCGGGCCAGCGATGAAGCCGCGCCGTTTGCCCACGACGATATCTGGCATCTGGTGCGCTGCCTGCAGACCCTGCAACGCCATGCGCGCACGCCCGCCATTGTGTTGCTGACCGAACGGGGACAGGCCGTGGCCGGAAACCAAGTTCATCCCGGCCAGGCCGCCCTGTGGGGAAGTGCGCGGGCGCTGGCGCTGGAGTATCCGGCGGTACGCTGGCTGATGATCGACAGCGAGCATGCGGCAGACCTGGACTGGATCGCGGCCCAGGCCGCGCAATGGCAAGCGTGGCTGCCGCAGGAAAATGCCCTGGCCTGGCGACAAGGCCAATGGTGGACGCCAAGACTGGCGCCGCTGCCAGAGATGGCGACGCCAGCCGACGCCACTTTCCGCGCCGATCCGGCCGGACTGTATCTGGTGGCTGGCGCCAACGGTGCGCTCGGGCGGCATATGGTGGACTGGCTGGCGCGACATGGTGCGCGCCATCTGGTGCTGCTGGCGCGTCAGCCGGCCAGCGGGGTGCAGGCGCGGCGGCTGGCCCTGCTGCAGCAACAGGGTATCCGGATTGATCAGGTGCAGGCCGATATCGCTGAGGCAGCCTCCATGCAGCAGGCCTGGCACAGGATTGCTGCATGCGAAGAAGAAAGCGGCCATACCCTGTCTGCCCTCTTCCACTGCGCCGGCACCAGCGTCTTCCGCGAACTGGCGCTACTGACCGCAGAAGACTACGAGCGCGTCAGCAGCGCCAAGGTCGAGGGCGCGTGGAACCTGCACCGCCTGAGCCTGCAACGGCCACAGGCCAGCCTGATCTGTTTTAGCTCCATCTCCGGCATCTGGGGTTCGCGCCTGCAGATTCCCTATGGCGCGGCCAATGCCTTCGAAGACGCCCTGATCCGCCTGCGCCGCCAGCAAGGGCTGCCGGGCATGGCCATTGCTTGGGGGCCCTGGGGCGGTGGCGGCATGTCCGACGTGGATGAATCCCTGCTGCAGTTGTTGCGGGCCGCAGGCATCCGGCGCCTGAGCCCCGAACATTACCTGCAGCGGCTGGGGCAACTGCTGTCCTGCCCCAGCCTGCTGGCCGATGGCTGCGCAGTGGCGGTGCAGGCCGACTGGTCCAGACTGATCGCCCTCATGACGCTGTATCAGCCCCTGGCCTTGTTCAGCCGCTGCCAGGACTTGCTTGGCCAGCGCCAGCCAGGGGCACTGGCGCAAGCGCTCGATACCGCTGACCGGGCCGCACTGGCCGCCGCCATCCCCGGCTTCGTCACCGCCGAACTTTCGCGCATCCTGCGCATGAGCCCGGCCGAACTCACCCCGGACGCTTCTCTGCTGCGCCTGGGCATGGACTCCATCCTGATCATGGAGCTGGCGCGCCAGTGCGAGCTGACGCTGGGCATCCGCTGCGAGCTCAAGGCCCTGTTCGAACACACTACGGCGGCCTCGCTCACCGACTACCTGTTGCAACAGGCACAGCAGCAGGTCCAGGCGTGTGCCAGCGCGTCCATGGCGGCTGCTGAACCTATCCATGCTGATCCCGCACAGGCCGACCAACCCTTCGTGCTGACCGAACTGCAGCACGCCTACTGGGTCGGCCGGCAAAGCCATTACGCCCTGGGCGGCGTGGCCTGTCATGCCTATCTCGAAGCCGACGCCGGCCACGGCCTGGACAGCGCACGGCTGGAGCGTTGCTGGAACGTGCTCATTGCCCGTCATGGCGCCTTGCGCATTGTCATCGGTAGCGACGGTCTGCAACGGATCCTGCCGCAGACGCCGCATTATGCGATCCAGGTGGCAGACTGCCGCCAGCAAAGCCAGGCGCAAACCGACGCATTGCAGACACAGTGGCGCCAGGCCATGTCGCACCAGGTGATGGACAGCCAGCAATGGCCGCTGTTCGATGTGCGCGTGATGCACTGCCCGGAAGGCCGCAGCCGCCTCTTCATCGGCATCGACATGCTTATCAACGACGCCACCAGCGGCCAGATCCTGTGGGAAGAACTGGCGGCCCTGTACCAGGCCGATGGCGATGCGCAAGCAGCGGGACTGCGCCCCTTTAGCATCAGCTTCCGCGACTATATCCAGGCCAAGTACCAGCACAGCACGGCCCGCCAGGCTGCACGCGAACAGGCGCGCCAGTTCTGGCTGGAACAATTGCCGAGCTTGCCGGCCGCGCCGCAGTTGCCGCTGCGCCACGAAGCCCTGCAGCAGCACCAGCCACGCTTTAGCCGACGTCAGCACCGGCTCGACGCTCACCAGTGGAGCCGGCTGCGCGAGCAGGCTGCAAGCGTGAACTGCACCCCGGCGGCCTTGCTCATCACGGCCTTTGCCGAAGTGCTCGCAGCCTGGAGCAGTGAGAAGCGCTTTACGCTGAACCTGACCACTTTTGACCGCCTGCCCTGGCACGAGGATGTGCCGCATCTGCTGGGTGACTTCACTGCCGTCACCCTGCTGCCGCTGGACCTGTCCTCGCGCAGCGGCTTTGCCCAGCGGGCCGCCGCGGTCAATGGCAGCATCCTGGCTTATCTGCAGCACCGGGCCTTCAGCGCCGTGGACGTGCTGCGCGAATGGAACCGGGGCCGCGAGCGGGCCGAGGCGCTGTCGATGCCGGTGGTCTTCACCAGCCAGCTGGGCATGAGCGATCCCACCAAGGGTGCGGCCCGCCACAGTCCACTGGGCGAGGTCGTGTACGGCATCAGCCAGACTCCGCAGGTCTGGCTGGACCATCAGGCCTGTGAACAAGAAGGCGCGCTGGTGTTCAACTGGGATGTGATCGATGACCTGTTCCTGCCCGGCGTGGTCGATGCCATGTTCGATGCCTACTGTACGCTGCTGCACTACCTGGCCGCCGATCCGGCGCACTGGGAGAAGGCGCTTCCGGCCATGCTGCCGTTGCGCCAGCAACAGGTACGGCAAGCGGTCAATGACACCCCGGCGCCCTTGCCGCAAGCCTGCCTGGACCAGTTGTTCTTCTCGCGTGCGCAGCAACAGCCAGAGCAGCTCGCCCTGGTCAGCCGCGAGGGTCAATGGCGCTATGGCCAGCTTGCGCAATGGGCGCAGCGCCTGTCCCAGGCACTGCTGGCGGCCGGCGTGCGACCGGGCGACCGGGTCGCCGTGCTCATGCAGAAATGCAGCCAGCAGGTGGCGGCCTGTCTGGCCATCCAGCAATGCGGAGCGGCCTATGTGCCGGTCGATAGCAGCACCCCGGCCAGCCGGCTGCACAGCATCCTGGCCGGCAGCGCCATCCGGGTCGTGCTCAGCCGCAGCGCCGAGCGCGCTCACGTGCAATCCCTGCTCGATGGCCAGAAAACGATCCTGCTGGAAGCCGATGAAGACCAGCTGGCCAGCTATCCGGCCCACACGCCGGAGGCGCCGCGCAATCTGCACGATGCCGCCTATGTGATCTACACCTCAGGCTCCACCGGCACGCCCAAAGGCGTATTGATCGACCACATGGGTGCGGCCAATACGGTGCTGGATATCAACCGGCGCTTTGGCATCACTGCCGGGGACAAGGTACTGGGGCTGTCTTCACTCTACTTCGACCTGTCGGTCTATGACATCTTCGGTACGCTGGCCGCAGGCGGCACACTGGTACTGCCGGATCACGACAAGGTACGTGATCCGGGCCACTGGCTCAGGCTGATGCTGGAGCATGACGTCACCGTCTGGAACAGCGTACCGGCGTTGCTGGAATTGCTGCTGGACAGTGCCGAACAGAGCGGCCAGTCCCTGCCCGGACTGCGCCATGTCCTGCTGAGCGGCGACTGGATCTCGCTGGGCCTGCCGCCGCGCCTGCGCCAGGCCGCACCTGCGAGCCAGCTTATCGCCATGGGCGGCGCCACCGAAGCCTCGATCTGGTCGAACTGGTTTGCGGTGCAGGAAGTGGCCGCGCACTGGCGCTCCATTCCCTATGGCAAACCCTTGAGCAACCAGGCCTATCACGTCCTGGACGCCCACGGCCAGCCTTGCCCCGACTATGTGACGGGCGATCTCTACATCGCCGGCATCGGCCTGGCGGTGGGCTATGAGAACGATGCACAGAAGACGGCCAACAGCTTCATCCACATGCCCGATGGCCAACGCCTCTACCGCACCGGCGACCTGGCCCGCTACTGGGGCGATGGCAACCTGGAATTCCTGGGCCGCCGCGACTTCCAGGTCAAGATCGCGGGCAACCGCATCGAGCTTGGCGACATCGAGGCAGCGCTGCTGCGCTGCCCGGGCGTGCGCGAAGCAGTGGTCGATACCATCGGCACGCCACCGCAATTGAGACTGGCAGCCTGGGTGGTGCCACAGGGCGGTCCTTCGCCCATCCTGCAGGCGCTGGAGAGCCCCTTCACAGAGCCGGAGCGGCTCTGGCAGGACATCCTCTCGCACAGCCAGCAAGTGTTTGCCGGCCAGCCGGCGCAGGCTGAGCGTCTGCAGGACTTCTGGCAGCTGATGGATCAACTGGGGCTGCGGATGATGCATGACACCCTGGCGCAGGCAGGCATCACCGATCCCGCTGGCTGCAGCGCCGACCAGCTCATGCAGCAGACCGGCGCAGCACCGGTCTTTTTCAGCCTGCTGCAACGCTGGCGCACGCTGCTGGCGGCGCAGTCTGCCCCCCTGCCGGACTGGGCTGAACTGCGCGCGCTGGCCAGCGTGCAGCAACTCCCCGCCACGGTGCTGGATAGGCTGCAACACAGCGCCGCATTGCGGCTGGCCATCCTGCGCCAGCAGCGCGACGCCATGGAGTTGTTCTACAGCAGCGACGAGACCCTCTCGCCCGAACAACTGACCCAGCTCAACCCGTTGGCCACCAGCGCCACCAGCGCCATGGCCGAAGCGATCAGGCAGCTTGCCCGTGCCAGTGCGCAACCGCTGCGTATCCTTGAAGTGGGGGGGCGCAGTGGCCTGGCCGCGCAGCAATTGTTGCTGCAGCTAGCCGGCTGCCCGCTGCATTACCACCTCAGCGATCCGTCGCGCACACTGCTGGAACAGGCGCGCCAGCGGCTGTCCGCGCATCCTCATCCAGAACATCAGTTCACTTTCGAGCTCACGCAAGCGCCGCAGCATGGCCCGCAGGCCGAACACGACATGGACCTGGTCGTGGCCTTCAATGCCCTGCACCGGGAGCGCGACATTGCCGCTCTGCTGCGCGCCCTGCGCCAACGGCTGGCGCCTGGCGCTTGCCTGCTGGCCGTGGAGACCACCCGCAACAGCCACTTCCAGCTGGCCACCGTGGCCCTCTTGGAGCAGGGCTATACCCAGTTCGCCGACCAGCGCCAGCACAGCGGCGACGCCTTGCTCAGCGCCGACCAGTGGGTCAGCGCTTTCAACGAGGCTGGCTGGGAACGGGCCGGCTGGAGCGGCATCCAGCCGGCTCCCCTGGGAGGACTGGCATTGCTGCTGGCGCAGCAGCGCGAACACGTCTACCGCTTCCAAAGTGCGCCCCTGCAACAGGCGCTGCAGCAGCTTCTGCCAGCCTACATGGTGCCCGGGGCGCTGATGGCGCTGGACGAGCTACCCCTGAGCGCCACCGGCAAGGTGGACCGCAAGCGCCTGCCCAGGCCGGCCATGCGTGCGGCACTGGCATCGGCCACCTCCGCCGTGGCCGACACTCCATTGGCCCAGCTCTGGCAACAAGCGCTGGGCGTGAGCACACTCACGCCCGACAGTGACTTCTTCGCCCTGGGTGGCGACAGCCTGATTGCGGTGCGTCTCATCGAGCGTATCCGTCATACCCTCCACGCCAATGTGGCGCTGACCGATCTGTTCGAGGCCTCGGGCTTTGGCGCTTTCGAGCGCCGCGTCCTGGCCGCACCTGCTATGGCAGAGACGCACAGTGCTGGCTTGCAGCCCGACCCTGTCCACTGGGCCGAGCCCTTCCCGCTGACCGATGTGCAACAGGCTTACTGGATCGGCCGCAAGGCAGGTTTCGAACTGGGCGGCATCTCGACCCATATCTATGCAGAGATCGAGGTGGAGGGCTTCTCTATCGAGCAGTTGCAATCGAGCTGGCAGGCCGTGGTCAGGCGCCACGGCATGCTGCGCGCCGTCATCAGCGACGATGGGCTGCAACAGTGCCTGCCCGAGGTGCCTCCCTACGTCATCACCTACCACGATCTGCGCCAGGCCGACGACGCGGCACACCTGCATTGGCAAGAACAGACCCGCCAGCAGTTGTCGCATGCGGTCCACGACACCACGCGCTGGCCGCTCTTCGCCATTCACGCCGCCAGCCTGGACGCGCAGCGCATCCGCATCTGCATCAGCCTGGATAACCTGATCTGCGATGGCCGCTCCATGCGCCTGATCCTGGCGGAGTGGTCGGCCCGGCTGCGTCACCCGGAACAGTCATGGCCGCTGCTCAGCGCCAGCTTCCGCGACTATGTCCTGTTCCGCGAGGCCCAGCCGGTCAACCAGCAATCGCTGCATTACTGGCTCACACGCCTGCAACAGCTGCCGCCGCCGCCTGTCCTGCCGATGCAGGCCAGGACCAGCGATGCGCTGCCGCATTTCACGCGGCGCCAGATGCGGCTGTCAGCGGATCGCTGGCAACGTCTGCAAGGCTTTGCCACCCAGCGCGGCCTGACCATCAATGCCCTGCTGCTGACGGCCTATGCCGAGCTCATTGCCCACTGGTCGGCGCGTGCCGACTTCACGCTGAGCCTGACCTTGTTCAATCGTCCCGCCGTCCATGCCGACATCGATGGCATGGTGGGCGACTTCACCTCGCTGGTCCTGTTTGCCTTCGACGCCCGCACGCCGGCCAGCTTCCAGCAACGCGCCACGGCCGTGCAAGGCCAGATGTGGCAAGACCTGGAACACCAGGATGTGTCGGCGGTGAGGGTGCTGCGCGAAGCGGCGCGCCAGCGCGGCCAGTTGAACATGGTGGCCGCGCCCGTGGTCTTCACCAGCGGGCTGGGCGTGGCCCAGGGGGGCGATGATCACGACAGCTGGCTGGGGGACTTCGTCTATAGCGTCAGCCAGACGCCCCAGGTCTGGCTGGACCAGCAACTGGTGGAGCGCCACGGCAGGCTGGAGTTGAGCTGGGACAGCGTCGATGGCCTCTTCCCGGAGGGCTTGCTCGATGAGATGTTCCATGCCTACGAACTGCTCTTGCACACCCTGGCCGACCATGACAGCGCCTGGGCCACACCGGCCACGTTGTTGCTGCCGGAGCGGCATGCGCGCCTGCTGGAGAGCACCGCCAGCGCGCCTGCGGCCAACGATGCCGCACCCCAGGCGCATCTGCCCGAGGCCATCGCCGATCAGTTGACCAGCCTGCTGGGGGAGCTGGTGGAATTGCCTGCCCATCTGCTGCAGCGGCGCGACGCCTTGTTGCAGACCAACTTCTTCGAACTGGGCGCCAGCTCGCTAGAGTTGATCCGCCTGCATCAACGCCTGCAGCATCGCTTTGACCTGGCCCTGCCGGTGGTCGATGTCTTCAGCCACACCACCCTGGCCAGCCTGGCGACCCATCTGGGACGCCTGGCTGGCCAGCAGCAGCCCGCTGATCCTGCCGCCGCCCCGGACAGCGCTTCCCGCCTTGAACGCCGGCGCAACAATGACCGCGCCCAGAAACGCCGCGCACTCTCCGAATAAGGGCCTGATCATGTCCACTACTTCCTCCTCCTTCATGAACGAACACTACGGCGACACCTTCCCGATTGCCATCGTCGGGGCCGGCTGCCGCATGGCCGATGCCGATGATCTCTTTTCCTTCTGGCGCAAGCTGGCCGACGGCGAAAACATGGTGCGTCGCCTCGACGCCGCCGCGCTGGCCGCAGCGGGTGTGGCGACGGGCATGGCGCAGCATCCGGCCCACGTGCCGGTGGCCGCCGTGATCCCCCAGGCCGACCATTTCGACTGGGGATTCTTTGGCTACTCGCGCCAGGAAGCCGAAACCATCGACCCGCAGCAGCGGCTCTTCCTCATGTGCGCCTGGGAAGCCCTGGAAATGGCGGGGTATCCGCCCGAGGCGCTGGGCCGCAACAATCGCATCGCAGTAATCGGCGCCTGCAAGATGAGTACCTATCCGGCCGGGCGCTTCGAGCAGGTCCAGGAGGTCTCCTCTCCGCTGACCTTCCAGCGCCTCATCGGCAACGACAAGGATTACCTGGCCACGCGCGTGTCCTACAAGCTCAACCTCACCGGCCCCAGCCTGACGGTGCAGACGGCCTGTTCCAGTTCGCTGGTGGCGGTGCACATGGCGTGCGAACAACTGGTCAGCGGCGAATGCGACATGGCCCTGGCCGGCGGTGTCGGGCTGAGCTTTCCGCAGGAAAGCGGCTATCTGCACCGGGACGGCATGATCTTTTCGGCCCAGGGCCAATGTCGCCCGTTCGATGCCCAGGCCGATGGGGTAACCATCGGCAACGGCGCTGGCGTGGTCTTGCTCAAACCGCTGCAGCGAGCCCTGGCCGACGGAGATCCCATCCTCGCCGTCATCCGCGGCTCGGCCATCAACAATGATGGCCAACGCAAGGCCGGCTTTACCGCCCCCTCGGTGGAAGGCCAACAGGCCGTCATTACCGAAGCCTTGTCGCTGGCCGCCGTCTCGCCGGCCGACATCGGCTTGGTCGAGGCCCATGGCACCGGCACCCCGCTGGGCGATCCCATTGAAGTCCGGGCACTGACCCAGGCATGGCGTCCCCACACCTCGGCCGCCCAGTATTGCGCCCTCGGTTCGGTCAAATCCAATCTCGGCCATCTGGACACGGCGGCCGGCATTGCCAGCCTGCTCAAGGCGGCGCTGGCGGTCCATCACGCCCACATCCCGCCCAGCCTGGGCGTGGAGACACCCAACCCGGCCATCGACTGGCAAGACAGCCCCTTCTATGTGCCACCCGTGCTATTGCCCTGGCCGGACAGCCGGACACCCCGTCGCGCAGGCGTGAGCTCGTTCGCCATCGGCGGCACCAACTGCCATGTGGTGCTGGAAGAGGCCCCGCCGATCACTGCAGCCCGCCCCGACGATGCGATACAGCCGCACACGCATGTGCTGTTGCTCAGTGCCCGCAGCCAGCGCGCACTGAGCCTGCTGGCGCAGCGCCATCTCCAGAGGCTGGAAGATGCGCCCGCGCTGGACCTGGCCGATTACTGCGCCACCAGCCGTCATCATCGGCAGCTGTATGGCTGGCGTCTGGCCGTGACCGGCGCGGACAGGGAGGCGCTGATCAACGAACTGTACCGTTTCCTCGAACAAGCCCCGGCGAGCCTGCATCCGCAATGCTGGGTCATGGGTGCTGACGGCCGCGACGCCGCCACTCTGGCCGACATCCTCAGCCAGCCGCATCCCGACTGGCAAGCGCATGTCCTGTTGCGCAGCACGCCACGGCAGCGGCAATTGCTGCCCACCGCCCCCTTCGAGGGTGAACGCTGCTGGTACAGTGCGCCGCCCGCCGCTGCGGAAGAAAGACTGTCCTCCCCTTGGGAACAGCTGTGCCAGAGAGGCCAGCAGCTCGGCGCCGAACTGGCGGCAGGACTGGATATGAGCCAGCTGGCATTGGAAGAACAAGGCGTCACCGCCCTGCACGCGCACTACGTGAGCACGGCCCTGGCCAGTCTGAAGGTGGTGCCCGAGGAGCAATGGAAGAGCGCCCGTCAATGCCTGCAGGACAGCGGCCTGCCGGACCGCTACCTCGATCTGCTGGCGCGGCTGCTACGCGACCTCGCCAGCGCAGGCCAGCTCAGTTGCCAGCGCCAGGACGGCCAGCCGCACTACCGCCGCCTGCGCCTGCCGCAGGCAGATCGCAGCGCCGAATGGCTGGCCACCATGCGCCAGCTCGGTTATGACCATCTGGCGCAACTGGTGGAGCGCAGCGGGCCGCGACTGGCCGACATGCTAAGCCTGAAGGTGGACCCGGTCAGCGTGGTATTCCCGGCGGCCTCCACGGAGGATGTGGAACACATGTACCAGGACCAGCCCTATTCACGTTACCTCAACCAGCTGGCTGCCGGCCTGCTGGCCCGCCATGCCGCCCAGAGCCCCGGGCCGCTGCGCATCCTGGAAATCGGCGGTGGCACCGGCGGCACCACGCGCGATATCCTCGCCGCCTTGCCGGCCGGGCGCTGCCAGCACTACAGCTTCACCGACATCGGGCCGCTCTTCCTGCAGCGTGCGGCCAGGAAGTTTGCGGCCTATCCCTTCATGTCCTACGTACCGTTCGACATGAACCAGCCAGCCGCCACTCAGGCGCTGCCGCTGGCGCAATACGATGTCATCGTCGCCGCCAACGTGCTGCACAATGCCCCGCATCTGAGTCACATGCTGCGCAACCTGGCGGGCCTGCTGGCCCCCGGGGGGATCATCATGATGCGCGAGATCACCCAGCCCAAACCCCTGTTTGACTTCGTATTCGGTCCACTGGTCCCACCGCTGGATCCGCAGGACCGACGCGCGGGCGAGCTGTTCGCCTCCCGCGAGGTCTGGCAGGCCTCGCTGCAGGACGCCGGCTTCGAGGACTTCGCTGCCTTCCCCGCTGCGGATGCTGCAGCCAGCAGGCTGGGGGAGCACATCCTGCTGGCGCGCCATGCCCAGGCGCGCGTTGCCCCGGCGGATCTGCCGGGGCAGCCGATCACTCTCACGGACCTGGCGCCGGGCGCCATCGTGGCGCAACTGCTGGATGGGCTCGATGCAGGCCAGACCACCCCGCGTCTCTGCCTGGAACAACTGTGCTGGCATCTCGACCTCAGCGACGCACCGCTGCCGCTGACGGCAAGCCTGCAACAGTGGCAGGATCACTTGCAACTGTCGGTACAGCTACCACAGCAACAACGCGCCCTGCTGTTATCTGCACGCCTGCGCCAACTGCGCGCCCTGCCCTGCCAGTTGCCCGCAGGCAGCCTGCCCGGCGGCAAGCTGGCCGACGCAGGCAACGCCTACGACAGCCTGCTGTCGAGCCTGCCGCAGCAAGAACCATCGCCCTATCATCATCAGATCGCCCGCCTGTATTGGCCTCAACGGCAGACCGGCAGCAGCCAGTGGTTCCGCCATCCCGACCAGAGCCTGTCGCTGCGCAATGCGCAGGGGCAAGCCCTCATGGTCTGGCAGGGACATCGACCGGTCGCCGCTCTCCCGCAGCCATGGCGGCGTTCCGGTGAACCATCGGCGACTCTGTATCATTGGGAATGGCAGCCCTGTCCCCAGAATGCGCAGGGCGACGGCGCGCTGCCGCGCAAGCTCCTGTGGCTGGATGCCCAGCCTTGCCCAGCGGCGTGGATGCGCCTGTTGCAGGCAGCAGGGATCACGCTGATCCAGCCAGAACAGCCTGCTTCCTGGACGACCGCTGCACTGAACGCTTTGCTGACCCAGCATCAGCCCGACACGCTGTGCTATCGCGCGCATGACAGGGCTGGCGACGCGCCTGAAGAACAAGTCCAGGCCAGCCAGCAGCAACTGGGCGCACTGGCCGTGCTGGTCCAGGCAATAGCGGCATGGCCGCAACCCATGCGGCTGGTCCTGCTGACCGAACAGAGCCTGGCCGTCTGGCCGGACGACATCGTCCACCATCGCACCGGCCAGGCCTTGTCCTGCGTGCTGGGGGTGGCCCGCCATGAATATCCTGCGCTGGACGCGCTGCATCTGGAACTGGACCCATCGCAGCCGCCGACTACGGCCATGCTGCCCTGGCTGGCAGCGGCCAACGGCAACGTACAGACAGTGATCGCCCAGCGCGGCCAACAACTCTGGCAGCGCCAGCTGGCGGCGGCAGGCGCGCACTCGCTCGCCAGCCTACCCCAGGGCCGATGCGTTATCGTGGGCGGACTGGGGGAGATGGGACTGACGCTGGCGCACTGGCTGCAGCAGCAGGGCGTGCGCGATATCGTCTTGCTGGCACGCCGACGCGCCACTGCCGCCGAGCAGGCAAGGCTGCAGATGCTGAGCCTGGACGGCGCGCTGATCCAGGTCGATGCACAGGCCGACGCCACCGATCCCGCACAGTTCCGCGCCGCGCTGCAACGGCTGGCCGAGGGCCCGGCCATCGGTGCGATCTTCCATCTTGCCGGGGTCGTCAACGATGCACCGCTGGCGCGCTATGAAGCGACGAGCTGGCAGGCGTCGGTGAACACCAAGTACCTGCCGGCCCTGTTGCTGCACGAGTTCGAAGCCCAGCTGTCGCCGCAATTGACGGTCTACTTCTCATCGGCGGCCACGGCCTTCGCGCCAGCGGGCCAGGCCTCCCACGCTGGCGCCAACGCACTGCTGGAAAGCTTGGCGCAGCAACGTAGCCAGGCCGGTTGCGATACCGTGGCGCTGGCCTGGGGCTTCTGGCGCGACATCGCCCAGGACCGGCGCCAGGCACTGGCCAGCACCCTGGCGCAGCGCGGGATGCTGGGCATGAACAACAGCGAAGCGCTCGCCCTGCTGGCACAGGCGGTCGCAGGTGAACAGGCCGTGTATGTGGCCTGCCGTCTGGCCTCCACCTTGCCGGCAGAGGGCGTGGGAATCAACCATGCAGCTGCGCTCCCGACAGTGCAAGCCAGTCTGCCTGATGTCTCTGATGTGCGGGGGGTCTCCGGCTCTGGTCTGTTCGAGCAAGTCAGGCGAGACATGGCCGACCTGCTCAAGTGCGATGCCAACAGCCTGCATGGCCATAGCCAGCTGATCCAGTCCGGCCTGGATTCGCTGCTATTGCTGGAATTGTGCGAGCGGCTCAACAAGCGCTACGGCATCGATATCTCGGCCAGCACTGCCTTCGCTTCGCAAACGCTGCAAGGCTTCGTTGATGCCCTGGCCGGGCTGATCCCGCAGCAACGCACGCAAGCCCACGGGCCAACGCAAGTGAGCTTGCAAGCGCTCACACCAACGCGCGAAGAAGATCCGACCGGCCCTTATCTGCGCCAGCAACTGGCGCAACTGCTCAAGTGCGCACCGGACGAGATCGATCCGCTCACGCCGCTGATCCAGTTGGGGCTGGATTCCCTGCTACTGCTGGAACTCAACGAGAGTATCCGGCGCGATACCGGCGTGCATCTCTCGGCCGAAGATATCTTCAAGGCCAGCCATCTGCAGGCCCTCACCGAACTACTACGCCAGAAGCAAGCCCATGCCACCCCGGCCCCAGCGCAGGAAACCCCGCTGCTGCGCCAGGCGCTGCAAGCGCTGGAGCGGCAACGCCCCGGATGGCTGCTGGACAATGGCGATACCGCCCGTCCCGCCAGCGCCGCACCACCACGCCTGCAAGGGTTGCGCGCGCTGCGCTGGCAACAGGCACATGCAGACCGGCCGCCACAGCTCTATGTCGAATACGACAAGACCGAGTCCTTCCCCCTGGCCCGCTTCGAGCAAGCCTGGAACAGGCTGCTGCAACGGCACCCCATCCTGCGCTGCGGCATCGCCAGCGATGGCCAGTTGCGTCCGGTCGCCGAGGTACACCAGCGCATCACGCACCATCATCTGACGGCGCAGCAGGGCGACTCCCTGGCGGTAGCGCGCCAGCAGTTGCGGCAACGACTGAGCAGCTATCGTTTCGCACCGGGGGAATGGCCGCTGTTCCAGTGGCACGCCAGCCACCTTCCGGGGGAACGGCTGTGCCTGCATCTGCTGGTCCACACCCTGCTGGTGGATATCGAAAGCTTCCGCATCATGCTGCGTGAGCTGCACCTGCTCATCAACGATCCCGACTATGGCCTGCCCAGCCTGGCCTTTGACGGACTGGACTATCTGCATGCCGAAACAGCACTGAGCCAGACCCCCCTGGCGCAGTCGCATCTGCAGCAGTACCGCAACATCGTGGCCGGCTATCCCACGCCGCCCGAACTGCCGGTCCATGCCAGCCAGCGCGCAGGTGCTGCGCTGCTGACGTGGCGCCGCACCCTGGCGCGCCCGGACTGGCTGCAGCTAAAGCAACAAGGGGAACAAGCCGGCGTGAGCGGCACCGTAGTGCTGCTGGCGGCCTTGGCCATGGCGCTGCAACCGTGGACGCAACAGTCCGCCTTTTCGCTGCGGCTGGACTATCCCGATCGCCTGCCGCTGCATGCCCACATCATGAACGTGATGCTCGATGCCAGCACCTGCGCCGTGCTGCCCTGCGACCTGACGGCCAGCCATGTCACGGCCCTCATGCAACAGTGCCAGCAGGCTCTGCAGCAACGCTTGCAGCTGTTCATCCCCGACCCCGCAGCAGTCTTGCAGGACCATCAGCACAGCACCCTGGGCAGCACCCATCTGGGGGCGCTGCCGCCGGTGGCCATGACCAGCCTGCTGGGCGTGCGCCAGGCCTACAGCATCCCGGAAGTGTCCGATCCGCTGCTGGGCATGCCCAGCTACGAAACCGCCAGCCAAGCCGATACCTGGCTGCACCTGCAGGTGCTGGAAGAGGAAAGCGCCCTGCTCTACAACATCGACCTCGACACCAGGATATTCCCGGAAGAAGTCGGCGAGACTGTCATCCTGCGCCTGGAAGCGATCCTGCATGCGCTGGCCCGGTCAGCCGACAACTGGCAACGCCCGCCCACGGCGCTGATCCAGGCCGAGGCCGATCTTGCCGACATGGCCGCCTTTGCCGCTGACCTTCCCCGGCTGTCTTCGCTGCGCAAGAAAGGGCACCCATGAACGCCGACAAGAACCTGGCAACCAGGCCGCCGCGCAAGGTCATCGTCTGCGGCACCCGTTTCGGCGAACACTACCTGGCGGCGCTGGCGCAGCAAAGACCGGGCTACCAGTTGTACGGCGTCCTGGCCAGAGGGAGTGCGCGCTCGGTCGCGCTGGCGCGGCAACTGGGCATTCCCCTGTACCGGCAGGTGGATCAGTTGCCCGCAGATATCGATATCGCCTGCGTGGCGGTGAGGACCAGCATCGTCGGCGGCGATGGCACACGGCTGGCCAGCGCATTGCTGCAACGTGGCATCCATGTGCTGCAAGAGCATCCGCTGCACCCCACCGATACCCAGCGCCTCTTGAGCACGGCACGAGAGTATGGCGTGCGCTACCAGATCAATACGCTGTATCCCCATCTGCCCGCCGGCCAGCGCTTCATACAGTACGTACGCCAGGGCCTGACGCAACAGCCGCTGTGGTTCATCGAGATGACGACCAGCCTGCAACTGCTGTACTCCAGCCTGGATATTCTGGGACGCGCCCTGGGCGGCTTGGCGCCCTTTGCTGTAAGCGCGCCCTTGAGCCTGGAGACGCTGCCCCGGCCAGCGCACCCCTGGCCGTTTCGCTCGCTGCAGGGTGTGCTGGCGGGGATTCCCTTGAGCCTGCATCTGCAAACCTATCTGGACCACCGCGACCTGGACCACCACAGTCTGGTGATGCACCGGATCAGCTGCGGTGGACCGCAGGGCAATATCCTGCTGGCCAACAGCTATGGCCCCGTAGTCTGGAGCCACCCGATCTACGCGCCCAACTATCAGGAGGATGGCGCCGACGCCTCATACCTACTCAACGGCGAAGCGCTGCGCAGCAGCCGCTACAACCGCCAGCCCACCGCCATCACCTTCGGGCCAGCGCAGGCGCCCAGCCTCAATGAGGCGGTCGAAGAGGACATTCCCCATGCCATCTTCAGGGCGCTGGACGAACTCATGCAGGAACCCAGCCCGGATAGTCCGCACTGGGTCCAGCATGGCCAGACCTGGCTGGACATCATGCGCGCCGTCGGCCAGCCCGTCATGACCGAGCTGGCTCCGCCCTGCCCGCCCTTCCCTGATCCCGTTTTCTACGCCAGAGAGCATGCCCATGCTGGACGCTAACCATCGCCGCAACCGGCTGGCCTACCAGGGTCTGGCCACCCTGCTGGAACACGCCGGGCTGGCCCACCATGCCCACTATCTGAACTGGGGCTATCACAGCGACGGCCCGGACAGGGACCAGGCCTGCCATCGCATCGCGGATCACGAGCCCAATCACAGCCAGGCCCGCCTGGTGCTGGAAATCATCGGCAAGACGCCCCTGGATGGCAAACGGATCATGGACATCGGCTGTGGCCGGGGTGGAGCGCTGGCCCTGCTGCAGCGTTTCTATGCGCCCACGCAACTGATAGGCATCGACATCAGCCCCAGCAATATCGCTTACTGCCGCCAGCAACACCAGGGACGGCGCCTGCGCTTCCAGCTGGGGGACGCCTGCCGCCTGCCGCATCCCGACAATAGTGTGGATGTAGTGCTGAACATGGAATCCTCGGGCGCCTACAGCGACCTGCCGGCGTTTTTCGAACAGGTGCAGCGCATCCTGGCCCCGCAGGGTTATTTCTGTTTCAGCGACGTCATCGACCAGAACAGCCTGCCGCTGCTGCAAGAGGCCCTGTCCCTGTGCGGCCTGGAGCTGCAGCAGCACCGCTCGGTCAGGCAAGAGGTGCTGGCTTCGCGCCGACGCGCCTCGCCCCATTTGTGGCGGCGATTGCAGCAGGTCCTGGCGGAGCTGGACAATCCCTCCTTGCACGCTGAACTGCAACAGTATCTGGCCAACCCCGACTCGCCGCTCTTTGCCGCTCTGGAAGAGGGCCGCGCCGACTACATCATCCAGCACTGGCGCAAGAGCACCAGGCGAGCGCAGCCGATTGGCCCTGCACTGCAGGAAGCGCTGCGCCAGCGCGGCCAGCGGCTGGAACAAGTGCAACAACCGCGACAAACACGACAAACACGGCCACCGACCCCACGGCCAGCCCCGCCCGCCGAGCGGGGTGGCGGCTGGCTGCCGCTCAGTCATCCGGCCACGCAAGCCAGACCCGGTCATTGCAATCTGTTCGCGCTACCTTATGCAGGCGGCGGCGCGTCCGTCTATCGGGACTGGACGTCGGCCAGCGCGCACTGGAGCCTGCATCCGCTCCAGTTGCCCGGGCACGAGAACCGGCTGGCGGAAGCCGCCCATGTGGACATGGACAAGCTGGTGCAGCAACTGGCCGCGGTATTACAGCCCTATGTGCAGCAGCCCTGGGCGCTGCTGGGCTGTAGCCTGGGCGGCAAAATCGCGTTCGAACTGGCGCGTCACTTCAGCGCCCAGGGAACACCGCCGCAGCATCTCATCGTGCTGGCCTGTCCCGCTCCCAGCGTGCCGGTACGACAAGCGCTTTCGCACCTGCCGCCGGCCCAGTTCGCCCACGCCGTGGCCCAACTCGGCGGAACACCCGCCGATATCCTGCAGCATGCCGACATGATGCAGACCGTCATGCCGGCTCTGCGCAGCGACAGCCAACTGGCCGAACACTATTGTTGCGCCAGTGACTGCAGTATCGATGCGCCCATCACGCTCTTCTATGCCGAGGACGATCATCTGGTCACGCCCGAGCAGGCGTTGCAATGGCGCAACCACACCCGTGGTCGGTTTTCAGCGCATGCCGTGGCGGGCGGCCACTTCTTCCTGCGCCAGCAGCGCCCACAACTGCTGGCGTGCATCGATCAACTGCTGTCCAGCCCCTGGAAAGAGGAAATAACACACGCATGATCTCTTCCACACCAACCAGCCCCTACCTGCCCTTCAACGATACGCATCGCAGTGGCATGACCTTGTTCTGCCTGCACCACGCCGGCAGCAATGCGGCCAGTTTCCGCAGCTGGCAAGCCTATTTTGCCGGCTACGGCATCCACATCGCCCCCCTCGAATTGCCCGGACACGGAACGCGCCGCAGCCAATCCCTGCATACCAGCCATCTCACGCTGATCGAGGACATGAGCCACGCTTTGCTCGGGCTACTTCCCGAACGCTATGCCATCTATGGACACAGCCTGGGTGCGCTGCTGGGCTTTGAACTGGCCAGCGCCCTTCAAGCGCAGGGGCGGCCACCGCAGGCCTTGTTCGTCTCGGGCAGGCGACCGCCGCAACTGCCGACACCGCTGCCCTGGCGTCATCAGATGGGCGATGCCGAGCTGGTCGAGCAATTGCTGGCACTGGGTGGCAATGGCACCACACTGCTGGCGCACCCGGAACTGCAAGCGCTTTTTCTTCCCGTCATCCGCGCCGACTTTGCCATCACCGAGTGCTATCAATACCAGCCCAGACCGGCGCTGCAATGCCCGCTGCATAGCTTCGTCGGAGAGCGTGATCCCGAAGTGAGCGCGGCACAAATGGCGCTGTGGCAAATGCATACAGCAGCGGACTTCAGCCAGCAGGTCATTGGCGGCGCACATTTCCCCGATGAACAAGCCCAGCAGGTGCTATGGCAGGAGATTGCACGCCGGTTGGTGCAGAGCAGGGAGAAGGTTTGATTATTTGATGGTTGTTTGATCCCAACATCAACATCGATCAAGACAAGGATAGAAACGGAATATCAACAACAAAACAAGAACAGGCAAAGGCTTGCACCTTTGCCTGTTTTTTACTTGCTTAGACCAGTGATCACGCCACGACTACGCTGCGCAACTGGCCCTGCACTCCGCTCAGAAATCGTAACGCAGCTTCACGCCGAACTCCCTGCCTTCGCCCAGGGTAGCGAACTTCAGTCCGTTGGAGGTAGCGGCATAGTTCAGATAACGCTTGTCGAAGGCATTGTTGATGTAGAAGCTCACATCGAGCTTGCTGGTAGCGCGCCACGACACCTGGCCATCCACCAGCATGTAGCCCTGCTGCTTCAGGCTATTGGCCGCATCGAACTGCTGCTGGCCGATGTAGCGCGCTGCCACACGCGGACGTACCATGCCCACGTCGGTTGCAATGCGGCCGCTCAGGCTGGCCGCCAGGATATAGCGGGGCACGAAGGGCAGTTTGTTGCCGGTGTAGTCGGTGCTGCTGTTGACGCGATAGTCGGTGAAGATCGAATCGACCACCTGCGCATCCAGGCCCAGTGTCCAGTTGCGCAACACTTCAGCCGACAGGTTGGCTTCGATGCCGCGAGAGCGGGCTTGTCCGGCGTTGGTCAGGTATTGGCTGCCGACGATGCCCTGGTACAGCTGGGTATTGCGGCTTTCGATCTGGAACACGGCGGCGCGGGCGCTGACCTTCTGGTCCGGGGTGTTGAACTTGAGCCCCATCTCATAGTTCAGCGAGGTCTCGGGACGATAGGAGCGGCTGTCGTTGGCGCTGGTCGGCTGGAGATTGTAGCCGCCCGGCTTGTAACCCTGGCTGAGGCTGGCGTAGGAACGCAGCGAAGGTGTGAGCTGATAGCCCGTGCTCAACTTGCCCAGCGCCTTGTTGCTGCTGGTGCTGGCGGCATAGGCAGCCACCCCTTCGATGGGTAGCACCCCGGAGGTCTCGGCCTTGTCCTGCACCAGGCGCGCACCGGCGCTGACATCCCAACGCGGGGTAACGTGCCAGGTCCCGTCGACGAACACGGCGGCCGAGTCGGTGGTGGTCTGCGAGCGGTCGGTGCCGAAGGTCGGGAATAGCACGTAGCTGCTGCGCTGCTTGTAGCGACCGTGTTCAAAGTAGGCGCCCACCACGCCATCCCATGCACGGCCCGTGCCGCGGGTGGCCAAGCGGACTTCCTGCGACAGACTCTCCTGGCTTTCGGGCATGGACTTTCCCTGCGCACCCAGCAGCCGCTCGCGGATATCGACCTTGTTGCGGGCCGTGACCAGGCTGAGGCGATAGTCGCTGAAGTCGTAATCGGCGCTCAGCGACATGTTGTCGATACAGCGCTTCATATAGGAGTTCATCGTAGCCAGCCCCGGTACGGAGTTGCCGTCCAGGATGACCCGGTTGCTGAAATTGGTGTAGGAGACGTAGTTGTCTTCGGCAGAGCGGACGCACTCATGGCTGGCCATGAAACGCACGTCCAGCGGCCCGCCCACGGGGGCATAGCGCAGCTTGACCTGGCCGGCCACATCCTCGCGCATGCCCACATTGTCCTGCCCACTGGAGAGGCTACGCAGGAAGCCGTCGGCGCTGTCGTAAGCAATCACGGCTTCGCCATACAGGGAGTCCTTGACCAGCGGTCCTGAGATGGAAGCAGTGGTGGTGCGGCGGCCACGGTTGCCAAACCCACCTTCGACATGGCCGGCCAGTTCATTGTCAGGCTGGCGCGTGACGATATTGATCACCCCGGCGGCGGCATTACGGCCAAACAGGCTGCCCTGGGGGCCTCGCAGCAGTTCCACCTGTTCCACATTGGTGAGCAGCTGCGACTGCGCTGTCACGAACTGCGGCACACCGTCCACATACATCACCACGGCCGGATTGTAGGTATTGAGGGAGGCCACGCCACGCAACGACGGGGTGATGAAAGCGCTGTTGCCCTGTTGCGGCAAATACAGGTCAGGCAAGGCGCGTTGCAGATCATCGGTGCGGCTGACGTTGGCTTGCTCCAGCGTCGCACCTGAGACCACGCTGGTGGAGCCGTTGATCTTCTGCTCGGTCTTGCCCTGCTTGCTTGCCTGCACCGTCACCTCGGGTAGGGCGGCCCCTTGCGAAGCAACCTCCTGCGCCACGCCCACCGGCGAATACAGAGTCAGCGCCCCGGTGAGGGCCATATAGATCGGCTTTCTTTGGAACATGTTTTTGTTGTCCTTAATCTCGTACCTGCAGGTGTCTTGAGAAGACCGTGATGGCATGCCAGCACGCCAATGCAATCCTCTCTCCACTGTTCACGGGCAAGAAACAAGGCTAAGAACAGATTTCGCGCCGATGCCGCCATTGAGGTCCGCATGCCAGTGTCCTCCCCCGGCAAATTACGCGAGGTGGCACAGATGACACCCCGCTCCAGAACATCGGCCTCTAACGCTACGCAACACCTTCCTGGTATCAAAAAGTTCACTGTTGAATGATTACGACGATTTGCAGCGAGCCAGATAATAACAATAATGATTCGCATTTGCATCCAAATTTGATAGTATCGCTCGCACGCCCTCCAGGCATCCACGGCAAAAACGTCAACGCACCTCACGAACAAGAAGGGAAAAACGAGATGAGCATCATCAGCACCCACGACTGGCCCATCGTCCACTACCAGATGCCCGATCATGTCAGCGACGCCGACGCCGACGGCGTCATTGCGCAGCTCGACGCCGTGCTGGCGCGTGGCGCGAAATTCGTTCTGATCTTTTCCGGGGCGGAGCTGCCGCGCGATTCTGCGCATTTCATGAAGCTGTATGCACAGTGGAGCAAGCGCACCCTGGCCGAACAACGCAAGTGGTGCCTGGGCGCAGTGCGCATCGAGCCTGACGAGCGCAAACGCAATGCCTTCTGGCGCAAGGCCTTGATCTATGTGATGTCCAGTCGCTCCCCCTATCCCTACAAGATCGTAGCCGACAAGGATGCCGCGCTGGCCCAGGCCAACCACTGGCTGGCCGCCTGAGCAGGCCGGATTCCAAGAAAGGTTCTGCCGTGCAAGCGACTCCTCTGCCCCCATCTGATGCGGCCCCTCCTGAGGCCGCCTCTGTTTCTGCAGCGCGCGCTGCCCCTGCGCCCGGCGTAGTCTCCCGACTGCTGGCGCTGACCCGTACAAGACCAGGTCCCCTGCTCATCGCCACGCTGGCCGGCATTGCTGCTGCCATCCTGAGCCTCACGCCCAACCTGGTGGCCTACCAGTTCAGCCTGGCGCTGCTGCATGCGTCACTCGACCAGGACCGCCTCATTGCCCTGGTGGGCTGGCTCATTGGCGGGACGCTGGCGGGGCGGCTGTGCTTCCTGGCCAGCCAGGTGAGCTCGCACCTGATGGCGGCAGACATCCAGACCGAGCTGCGTCGCCAGTTGCTCTCCAGGCTGGTCAATGTGCCACTGGGCTTTTTCCAGGACCATTCTTCACAGAAGATCCGGCAGGTGGTGATCGACGACGTCGAGCAACTCGAAGATGGTCTGGCACATCTGATCCCGGAACTGACTTCGCACTTCATTGCACCGCTCATCGTCATCGCCGGCCTCTTCGCAGTGGACTGGCGACTCAGCTTGGCATCGCTGTCGAGCCTGGTACTGGGGATGGTGGCCTGCATGCTGCTCATGCGCAAGCGGCATGACATTGCCCAGGACTTCTATCTCAACCAGGGCAAGCTGTTCAAGGCCATGACCGAGATCCTGCGCACCATGCCCGCCGCACGACTGTTTAACAGCGGGGCCGCCATGCAGGACCGGGTGGAAGAAGCCAATGGCGACTATGTCGGCACCGCCCATCGCTGGGTGCGTGGCGCGCTGCTGCCCAATCTGGTGATGCAGGTGCTGGTGAGCTCACCGCTGCTGTTGCTGCTGCCGCTGGGCCTGTGGTGGCACCAGCAGGGCAGCCTGGACCTGGCCACCTTGTGCTTCTTTGTCTTCTTCACGCCTGGGCTGGGCAACCTCTTGACCAAGCTGGCCGGTTTTTCCAACCGTTTCGTGCAGCAGCAGCAAGCCTTCGAACACCTGGACATGTTGCTGGGCGCTCCTGAACAGAGCGAGGGCAGCCACACGTCCCTGCCCGAGAAAATCACCATCCGCTGCGAGCAGGTTTCGTTCTCCTATCACCAGCAGGCGGTGCTGGACAATCTCAGCCTGACCCTGCATCCCGGCACCACTACCGCACTGGTCGGCGGCAGCGGTTCGGGCAAATCGACGCTGGTGAAGCTCTTGCTGCGTCATTGGGATGTGACCAGCGGCCGCATCCTGCTGGGCGAGCGGCCCATCAACGACTATACGCGCGAGGCATTGCGCCAGAACATCACCTGCATCTTCCAGGAAAACCAGCTCTTCGACATGAGCATTGCCGACAACATCCGCTTGGGCAAACCTGCCGCCACCGAGGAGGAAGTCATCCAAGCGGCGCGGGCGGCACAGGCGCATGAGTTCATCATGGCGCTGCCGCAGGGCTACCAGACCGTGCTGGCGCAGGGCAGTACGCTGCTCTCGGGCGGCGAACAACAACGTCTGGCCATCGCCCGGGCCATTCTCAAGAATGCGCCCATCCTGCTGCTGGACGAAGCCACGTCCCAGGCCGACGCCCTCAATGAACATCGCATCCAACTGGCGCTCTCGGCCCTGGCCGCCGACAAGACCGTACTGGTCATCGCGCACCGCCTGAGCAGCATTGCGCACGCCGACCAGATCATCGTGCTGGAACAAGGACACGTGGTCGAGCAAGGCCCGCATGCCGCACTGCTGCAGCAGCAAGGTCGCTATGCCAGCCTGTGGCGAATGCAGCACGCCCACGACATCACGCCCGCGCAGCCAACCTCCGAACCCTCTTCTCCCGCCCTCTCATGACGACCCGACAGACCCTGAGCTGGAACCAGATTGTCCACACCTGGTTCGGCAACACCCCCGTCCAGGAACAGCGACGTTACCTGCGTGCACTGTGCATCATGATGCTGGATGGTCTGCTCAGCGCTGTCCCCTATCTCTGCGCGGCCATCTTGCTGGGCAGCCTGCTGCGTGGGGCGCAGGCAGTACCACCTTACTGGACGGTGCTGCTGGCGTGCGCCTGCCCGCTGCTGCGGCTGCTGATGACTTCCTCGGCGCAGACCGCACTGTTCATGGAGGGCTATCGCATCACCGGGCAATTGCGCTCCAACCTGGTCGCCCACGCCATGAGGGTTCCACTGGGCTTGCTCGCGCGCGCTTTTCCCAGCGAACGCCTGTCGCGCTTCATCGTGCACGACCTGCGCTGGGTGGAAGAATTTTCTTCCTTCGGGATCGCCCAGCAGATCAGCAACGCGTTGCTGCTGACTGCCCTGGTCGGCGCGCTGGGGTGGCTGGACCTGACGTTGGCCTTGTTGGTCGTGGTCTTGCTGGCCGTAGCGGTACTGGTAATGGAGCAGATCGGGCACAGGATGTTGACCAGCGCACGGCAGCAGCAGGCGCAGCTGGAACAGGTCTCGCGCCATCTGGGCGAACTCAGCGCCGGCATGCCGGTACTGCGCGCCTACCAGGATGATGCCCGCATCAAGCAGCGATTCACCCAGCACAACCAGCAACTGCGACAGTTTTACCAACGTACGAGCTGGAAGCTGGCGCCAGGCCTGTTGATCTCCAACAGCCTGTTCGGCCTGGTGATGGCAGCCGCCCTGAGCTTTGCCGGATGGCGCTATCTGGACGGCCATCTCGACGGCGCCCAACTGCTCATCGTGCTGGCGGTGCTGAGCACCCTGAGCCAGCCCATAGAATCGCTGTTGGCGCAACGCTTCCAGGCACTGGCCAGCAAGGAAGCCATGGCCGCTCATGCCGCCCTGCTGGCCCATCCCGCTCTTCCCGACGGCCACGCGGAGGTGGCAGCGGGAGAGGCGCAGATCCGGCTGGAGCAGGTCAGCTTCGGTTACCGGCATGGCGAGCCGGTGCTGCACAATCTCGATCTCGATTTCCCCGCTGGCAAGACCACCGTGATCGTCGGCCCCAGCGGCGCGGGCAAGTCGACCCTGCTGCAACTGCTGGCGCGCTTCCACGATACCAGCACTGGTCGCATCCTCGTGGACGGTCAGGATATCCGCGCGGTTGCGCTGGGCGACCATCTGGCGCGCATCAGTATGGTGTTCCAGGATGGCCTGTTGTTCCAGGACAGCATCGCCAGCAATATCGCAGCCGGCGCCCGTCATGCCACGCCGGAGCAAGTACGCGCTGCTCTGCGCGCCGCCCAGTGCGAAGCTTTCGTAGATGCGATGCCGGATGGAGCTGACACCCAGCTGGCTGAATGGGGACGCAATCTCTCCGGAGGACAAAAGCAAAGACTCACCATCGCCCGCGCCTTGCTCAAGGATGCGCCTGTCGTGCTGTTCGACGAAATGACCTCGGCGCTGGATGCTGAAAACGATCACGCCATCCGCTGCGCGCTGCGTGAGCTGCTGCCAGGACGCACCACCATCATGGTGGCGCACCGCCTGGATCACGCGGTCGCGGCAGACCAGGTGGTAGTGATGGATCAGGGCAAGGTGATCGACTGCGGCAGCCATGCCGAACTGCTACGCCGCTGCCCGCTTTATCAGCAGCTTTGGTCGGCATGGAGCCAAGGGCAGTCCTGGCAGCTGGGCCTGCATTGAGCAACTCAGATTGACGTTCGATGTCATCGCCGCACCGCAACGAATCTTTTACCATGCGTCTTTATAGCGATTGACAGCGACAGCAGACAGTGGCGATGCATTCGTTATCAACGATTGATATCGGTATTACCATGACCACTGCGCCAACCTTCCCGACCGCTCCTTCGTCTGCCCGCGCCCTCTCGGCTATGCCTTCACGTAGGCCGGTGCGCAACCGCTGCACAGCCTGGGTCTGATCATCGGCCAGGTCGCCGGAGCCGCCTTCCTGGTCAGCTATGGCAGCGGCCTCACCTTCAGCCTGGCCGCCCCCCTCATCAACCTGCACCTCTACCTGCTGGTGGCGCTGCGCATGGGCGCGGCCTGGTTTGCCGCTGCAGGAAAGATGTTGCAGGGAAGCGGCATGAGTCTGACGACAGGCACGATAGTGGAGACACGCTTTCGCTAATCATCCAGCTGATTGCCACCATAACCTTCTGCCGCAGTACGGCCCGGCGCGGGCCTTGTGAAGAAATGCGTGGATGTTCTTTTTCGCCAGAGCAATAAGGAAAGGCAAGTCCATTTTTGGGAGGATGCCCCATTCTGGGGCTATCAATAAGGCTTGTTGCATCGCTCGGCAAATTCTGCTGATGAGGTCGCCCTAAACACACATTCCTGCCTCAGCCATCACATAAATCGACATAAACAATAAATTTCGCCGTGTTGTAATCCTGAGGATCAGGCGGGGACTCCAGTTGAACCTATGACGTTTTAGGGAGAGATCGTTGTCCATAAGCGGTAAGCCGCACCAATAGCAGCGAGGTCCATTCCGTAATTTCGTAGTTCAACTTTGATGACGGGGGTTTCATGAGTAATCAGGAAAACAAGCGATTCTTCTCCGATGAATTGACTGCAGCAGCTGAGTCAGGGAGCGGCCTCCGCGATGGCTTCACGCGTCGCGACATGATGCGCACCCTGATGGCCGGGAGTCTCTTGACGTTGGGATCGGCCAGCCTCATGGCGGTGAGCAGTGGCGCCATGGCACAGACACCCAAGCGCGGCGGCAAACTCCGCATGGCCACCCAAACCAGTTCCACCGCCGACACCCTCGATCCTGCCAAGGCGGCACACGCCACTGACTACACGCGTGTGAATCTGTTCTATAACGGACTGACCAAGCTCGATAGCAAGCTCGGCCCGCAAATGGTGCTGGCCGAAGAACTGCTGACTACGGATGCCATTACCTGGACCGTCAAGCTACGTAAAGATGTCGTTTTTCACGACGGCAAACCGTTCACCCCGGCCGACGTCGTGTATTCACTGATGCGTCACAAAGACCCGGCTGTGGCCTCCAAGGTCAAGGTCGTGGCAGATCAGATCGAGTCGGTCAAAGCGACAGGGCCCAATGAAGTGCAGATCAAACTGGCAGGTGCCAATGCCGACCTGCCTGTGATCTTGTCCACGGCGCAATTCCTGATCATCCGGGACGGCACGACCGACTTCCGCACGCCCAATGGAACTGGCGCGTTCAAGGTCAAGGAGTTCACCCCGGGAGTGCGTACCATTGGCGTGCGCAATGAAAATTACTGGAAATCGGGAATGCCCTATCTCGATGAGGTTGAAGTCTTTGGCATCCCCGATGAGGCCGCCCGGGTCAATGCCTTGCTATCGGGCGATGTGCATTGGATCAATGACGTGAATGCCCGTTCTACCGAGCGCGTCAGGACGACCGCAGGCTATACCGTGATAGAGACCAGAACGGGGCTCTATACCGATCTGGTCATCCGTCAGGATGTGGCACCCGGCAATAGCATGGATTTCACCTTGGGAATGAAGTACTTGATGGACCGGGAGCAAATCAAGAACGCCGCCTTCCGTGGTTACGCCGTGACCGCCAATGATCAACCTATCGATCCGACCAACCGTTTTTATTTCCCCGGTTTGCCGCAGCGCCCCTACGATCCGGACAAGGCCAAGTTCCACCTGCAAAAGGCAGGCGTCTTGGGTAGCACTATCCCTCTCGTGGCGTCGGCAGCGGCTACCGGTTCGGTCGACATCGCCGTGCTGATGCAGCAAAGTGCGCAGAAAATTGGGTTGAAACTGGATGTCAAACGCGTACCTCCTGATGGCTATTGGTCCAACCAGTGGATGAAGGTGCCGTTGGGCTTCGGCAATATCAATCCGCGCCCAAGTGCGGACATTTTGTTTACGCAGTTATTCAAGTCCGATGCGCAATGGAATGAGTCGGGCTGGAAAAATGCACAGTTTGATCAGTTGCTGGTCGCCGCACGTGGAGAGACCGATTTCAACAAGCGAAAGCAAATGTATGCCGACATGCAGATCCTCGTGCATGAGAAATGCGGCATCGGCATTCCCGTCTTCATCATTAACCTCGAAGGCGTCAACACCAAGGTGAAGGGCATCACTCCCGTTCCACTGGGAGCATTCATGAACTACACCTGCGCAGAATATGTTTGGCTGGATGCCTGATTCAGATCGTGTCGTTGCCTGAAAAAGCGGTGCAGTATTTTTATGCTGCACCGTTTGCTGGCACATCACTTCAATGCTGTGAAATGAGTTTTAGTATTCAAGAGAGTATTGATGCGCACCTTATTGCTGAAGAAAGAGGAAGTTCGCAAATTGATCTCCATGAAGGAGGTGATTGGTACCGTCGAAGAGGCTTATCGGGCATTCAGTGCAAACAGCGTAATGCAGCCTCCTTATACCGGTATCCATCTTCCTGCACCGAGAGGAGAAATCGACTTCAAGCTGAGCTATTACGAGGGTAACGAAGTCATTTCCATGAAGAGTTCTTCGGGGGCATTTCCCGATAATCCCAAACTCTATGGTGTGCCCAGCAGCATGGGGACCATCCTCCTGTTTGATGCCAGATCGTGCGCCCTGATGTGCGTCATGGATGGAAGTTTGGTCACCGGACTCAGAACTGGCGCTGCCGGGGCGGCCTCCGCCAAAGTGCTGGCAAGAAAGGATGCCAAGGTAATTGGTGCAATCGGGACTGGGCAGCAGGCCCGGATGCAGATTCGTGCTCTGCGCGAAGTCATCGATATTCAGGGCATCAAGGCATGGAGTAGAACCGCAGAAAAAATGGCCAGCTTCCAGGCGGATATCGAGCGTGATTTTGGTCTTCCTGTGGCACTCGCCACCTCTGCACAAGATGTGGTCGCAAGTTCGGACATTCTTGTTACCACCACGCGTGGCACTGGCCCGGTGGTGGAAGCCAAGTGGGTCAAGCCGGGTACACACATCATTGCCATCGGCGCTGATCAGCAAGGAAAACAGGAGCTGGATCCCGCATTATTCAAGCACGCCAAGATCGTGCATGACTCCACAGCACAGTGCTGTGAAAAAGGAGAGAGCTGGCATCCCCTGACACGACAGATCATCACCATGAATGATATTCATGGTGAGCTCGGGGAGATTCTGCTGGGCAGGAAGCCAGGCCGGGAGAACGATGAGGAAATCACGATTTTCGATTCCACCGGCATGGCCATCCAGGACAATACGACAGCTACGAAAATCTACCAGAACGCCGTCGTCAACAAGATCGGTGAGTTCTTTGAATTCATTGAGTAAGTTCGCTTCGCATTTTCTTTGCAGCGAAAAAAGGAATCCACTTCATGCATGAATATCCCACTCTCCAAGACATTCACCAAGCGCGCGAACGGCTCTCTCCCCATATCAGGCATACGCCCTTGCTTCGCGCAGAGAAGATCGAAAAACAGTTTGGCTGCGAACTCTATCTGAAACCCGAAACACTTCAGATCACGGGCGCTTTCAAGATTCGAGGTGCGCTGAACAAATCCTTATCGCTGCCGAGGGAAGCGATTGCCAATGGGATCATTGCGACCTCTTCGGGCAACCACGCGCAAGGCCTGGCTTATGCCGCCAGGATGCTCGGCGTGAAGGCGCTCTTGGTGTTGCCGGTGACTACCCCGAAAATCAAGATCGCCAACACGCAAGCACTGGGTGCGGAAGTTATCTTGTTCGACGGCGATACGGCAGCTCGTTGGAAGAAGGTTGCCGAGATCGCCGCGGAAAATCACTATGTAATGGTGCACGCATTCGAAGATCCCGTGGTGATGGCCGGGCAAGGCACCATTGGGTGCGAAATCATCGATGATTTGCCAGATGTGGATACCGTCATCATTCCCATGGGTGGGGGCGGCTTGATTTCCGGGATTGCGACTGCGCTTAAGGAAACCCGCCCCTCCATCAAGGTGGTCGGAGCAGAGCCCGCTCTTACACCCAAGTACTATCAGAGCCGCATCAACAAGCAAAGAACATCACTACCTCTGAAAAATACCATCGCGGATGGGCTCAGGATCAGTGTCCCGGGACAAAATCCCTACCCCATCATAGAAAAGTATGTGGACGAGATCGTTCTCGTCGAGGATGAGCACATTATCGAGGGGATGCGTATCCTGGCAAAAGATGCCAAGCTTATTGCGGAGCCGGCAGCCTCGATTGGTATCGGGGCGTTGCTGGCGGGTGGTGTCAGCGTGAGGCCGGATGAGAAAGTCTGTGCGGTATTGACTGGTGGCAATTGGGACTTGTGTGATTTGGCTGACGTATATAAACCTGTCGCATAACAAAGATGTCCGGGCAATTCAGGCAGCGATCCCCATGAATCTGCGAGTACGCGCCAGCGCCTCGCCGCCCTGCTGTTCATTCCGCAATACATCCGGCGCAACATCAAGCTGAACATGACCGCCCTCCATGAAGAGAATGCGATCAGAAATGCTGAGCGCAAAATCCATCTCGTGCGTGACAATCAACATGGTCATGCCCTCCTTGGCAAGGTCCCGGATCACTTTGAGCACATCGCCAACCAATTCCGGATCAAGTGCCGAAGTCGGTTCATCAAACAACATCACATCCGGCCGCAAGGCCAGCGCACGGGCGATTGCCACGCGCTGCTGCTGACCGCCGGACATCTGATGCGGATATTTGTAGGCATGTGCCAGCAATCCGACCCTTTCCAACAGCTGCAGCGCTTCCTGTTCATGCAGCGCGCTGTCTTTCGGATGGTGATACCCGGGGGCCAGTTTGATGTTGTCGAGTACCGTCAGATGCGGGAACAGGTTGAAACCTTGAAACACCATCCCGATGCGGCGTATTCCGGTCCTTACCTGACCGGAATTGAGGTCTTCGCCGGCGCGGATATAAGCTTCGCCAAACAGAATGATCTCGCCACGGTCGATGGACTCCAGGGCATTGATGGTGCGGATCAGCGAGGTTTTGCCGGAACCGGACGGTCCGATCAGGCTGATGACTTCGCCGCTGCGCACCGTGAGGCTGATGCTCTTGAGCACTTTTTGCGGCCCGTAGCTCTTTTCGATACCGTGCAACTCCAGGGCCAGCGGAGCGCCAGATGCCGGTTGCCTGCGTTGAGCCACCTGGCCGGAAACGGCAAGCGCCGGTCGTGCCCGCAATTGAGCACATTGTTCTTCGCTGAGCGTCCTGGGCTGGCGGCTCTGCATATCAAGGCGTTTTTCGAGCCATTGAAAGCCTATGCTGAAGACCGAAACGATCAGGACGTAATAGACCGCCACCGCCAACAGCGTTTCCATCACCAGGAAATTCTGCGCGTACAAACGCTGGCCGGTCATCAGCAATTCCGGCAATGAAATGACCGACACGAGCGACGTCAATTTGACGATAGTGACGTATTCATTGACCAGCGTGGGCAAGGCAATGCGAAACGCCTGCGGCACCACGATGCGCGTCTGGATGCCGAAATAGCCGAAACCCAGTGCACGTCCCGCCTCGCGCTGCCCTTTCGATACCGACAGCAAACCGCCGCGATGGATTTCAGCCATGTAGGCGGTCTCGCTCAACACCAACGAAAGCAGGCCGGAAACGAACGGAACCGACAAGAACCAGCCCGTCGATGGCAGCAGCTGCGGCAGGTTGAAAACGAAAACCACCAACACCAGCAAAGGCACGCTGCGGAAAAACCAGACATACCACCTCGCCAGCAGTCGCAGCCACGGTAAAGCTGATAGCTGTGCGCTGGCGACAAAAAATCCGAGCAGCAAGGCCACACCCCAAGACAGGGCAGCCAGCTCCACCACAGTCACCACCGCACGCCAGAAGGCTCCCATGGAAAAGAGAGAAAAGAAATACGGCCAATCCAGTTGCATAAGATCCTCGGCGTGGGCAGTGCAGGTTATTCCGGATGGGTGATGCAGCGACTACTTGATATCCACCGCGCCAAGGTCATACTTCTTGATCAACGCGTCATATTCGCCGGATTTCTTGATGGCCACCATGCCAGCCTCGAACGCCTGCTTCAAGGCGACGTTGCCCTTCTTGACGAATACCCCCAATGTCTGCATGTAGATCTGCGATGGCGAGCTGATCACCACCCTTCCCCGGCTTTTCTCAGCAAAGGCCTTGGCAACGGCGGCCACTTCAATCTGGGCCTGGATGTTTTTCGACAGCAACGCCTGCAAGACTTCCGGGGCGGTCGGGAACTCATGGACATCGACGGCGGGCTTGCCTTTGGGGGCGCAATAATCGGTCGACAGATCCTTGAGCTTCTTTACCCAGCTGGTGCCGGCTTGCAGGCCGACTTTCAAACCGCATAAATCGTTTTCACTTTTCGGCATCACGCCATCCTTGGACGCGAGAATCAGTGCGCCCGATTTGGCATAAGGAATGGCATCGGCCACGGCCAGGCGCTCGGTCGTGATGTACAGGCCGGAAATGACAGCGTCATGCTGGCCAGCGCCCAGGCCCAGAATCAGGCTGGCGAATTTGGTATCGACAAAGGTGGGTTGCAGCTTCATGGCACGCGCCAGCATCATGGTCAGTTCGGGATCGAAGCCTACGATCTTGTCCCCCTCGTAGGATTCAAACGGTGGATAGGCCACTTCCAGGCCAACCTTCAATTGATTCGGTACCGCGGTCTGCGCGTTGGCGGAAATGGCACTCATCCCGCTGAACAACAGGCTGGCAAGGCACAGACCGAGACGAACTTTTTTGGTGATGATGGAGGCATCGAACATGGCAACATCCTTAAGAGAAGGGTTAAAGCACACAAAAAAAGACAGCAATGAAAAGCAGAAGCAGCAAGGCTGAATTCTTATCTTCTTGCGCGATGACTGACGCTATCGGCAATCACGCACAGCATTTCAAACATCAGCGTAGCCGCCACAGCGGCAGTACCACCGGTGGGGTCAAAGGGTGGTGAGACTTCCACCACGTCGCCGCCAATCAGGTTCAGCCCTTGCAGGCCACGGATCAGATGCTGCGCTTCGAGGGTGGTGAGGCCGCCGATCTCGGGCGTCCCGGTTCCCGGTGCATAGACCGGATCAAGCGCGTCGACATCAAAGCTGATGTAGGTCGGCCCCTCCCCCACCACGCGCCGCGCCTCGGCGATGACGGCCTTGACACCCATCTCGTGGAACTCGTCGATATCAATCACACGCACGCCCTGCTCCTGCCCCCACGTATCCTCGGCGTCGTTGTACAAGGCGCCCCGGATGCCGATCTGCACAGTACGTTTCGGATCCAGGATGCCTTCCTCGATGGCGCGGCGGAACGGCGTGCCATGGGTATATTTGAAATCGCCAAAATAGCGATCCCAGGTATCGGTATGGGCGTCAAAGTGCACCATGCCGACCGGCCCCTCCTTGGCCAGTGCGCGCAAGATCGGCAAGCTCACCAGATGATCCCCACCCACCGCCAGCGGCACGATGTCGGCTGCCTTGAGGCGTCCAAAGAAGCCCTCTATGCGCGCCAGTGAGTCCATGAGGTCAACCGGGTTGACCGGCGTGTCACCCAGGTCAGCGCAATTACAGAGGGAGAACGGCTTGATGCCGCTGGCACGATTGACGTTGCGTACCATGGTAGAGGCATCCCGCACCTGGCGCGGACCATGGCGCGCCCCAGGACGATTCGTGGTGCCGCCATCCCACGGCACGCCGACCAGGCCGATATCGACCTCATCAAACATCTGGTCTTCCAGCCCTACCAGCGGCAGACGCATCAGCGAGGCAACGCCGGCAAACCGTGGCATGACCGATCCGGTGATCGGATGAAATTTATTGACCGACATGGTGCATCCCCTCGTGATCCTTGACGACAAATCAGTTTTAAAAAATGGCACGTCGCGCACGCTCATGAGCAAAGCAAGCTCATTGCTTACGACCTACCCAAGAACGCGCTACGCATTCAACGCAGCAAGGACAACAATCCAGAACCGAGCAACAAGGCAGTCACCGTGAAATTGATCCAGCAAGCCGGCAAGTGCCGATAAAGGCGTTCGCCGATCCACACCCCGGCAGCAAACACCGGCACCAGCACGGCACTGCTCGCCAGCACGGTCGCATTGATATGCCGCTGCAAGCCGAGAATCAGACTGGCGCCCACGAAGAGCAGGCAGAAATATCCCAGCAAGTTGGCGCGTAGCCGCGCCGTAACGTGGTGGTCCTCCGCTTTGCCCCCAGGTGCGCCACTGAAGTAATACACTGCGGGCGCACCGCCCATGCCCCCCAAAGCCGTCATGGCACCACTGGCCAGGCCTGCCGTCAGCGTGGCTGCGACGCCACCCTGATGTCGCCAGCGCCAGCCGCCCACATGCAGCAGCGTCAGCAGAATGACCACCGCGCCCATGAGCCGATGCACTTGCGTGTTATCGCCATCATTGAACAGGCGCGTTGTTAGCATGGTGCATGCCAAGGCCACCAGGGCCAGCGGCGTCACGCTCTTCCAGCGTACTAGCAGGGACCAGTTGCGCCAGCCCTGTAACGCTGTTGCTGCATGCAGCAGTATCACCAATGCGCTGGCATGGGACGGCGTTAGCCACAGGCCAAACAAGGGCGCCATGATCAGCGCTGCCCCGAAACCGCTGACCCCTTTGATCACACCGGCAAGCAAACTGACTGCTGCCAGCCAAGCCAACAACGTGAGCGACCCGAAAAAAAAGGATGAAAGCATGAGCGCAGTACACAGCGTGATTGGCATGACAGCATCATTGCATTGTTGCGTGCGCCGGTATAACGCCAAGAACGGCAATCGATGGGTCCAGCACGGTAACGGTCAGCGGCCGCACTAAAATCGTGCGCGCCGGCTGCGTTTGCACAAATCATGACCTGTATGACGTACCGCCATCGGTAGGGCCCGCAGGGTGATGCCCCTGTCCGGGGATAGCTCGCCCCGGTTTGTAACGCTGCGCACATGGATGGCATGAAAGATGCAGTTCAGCACGCTGTAAAACAGGGAGAGCACTATGCGCAACAACGACGTCTATCAGGTCATGTGGCATCAGATTTTCCCCAATCCCGACCGTCAGGCGTCCACGCTGCAAAGTCAGTTGCGGGTTGGTTTTGTCGATGCCATGCGGGACGGCCGATTGCTGGCCGGCATGCGGCTCCCGTCAAGCCGCGAACTGGCCGACATGTTGTCGGTGTCGCGCAATACCGTGGTATTGGTCTACGAAAAGCTGGTCGAAGACGGTTATCTGGAGAATCGGCCGCGCAATGGCTATTACGTCAGCGATCAATACCTGAGCCACGCTCGCACGACGACGGCAACGGCACCCGCCATCGATACGAAGCCGGCGTCATCCAACCCGGTGGACTGGCACCGGCGCATGATCGGATTGCCCGCAGGAATGCGCTGGCTGGACAAGCCCGGCGATTGGCAGCGTTATCGCTATCCCTTCCTGTATGGTCAGTTCGATCCCAGCCTGTTCCCCATTGCAGACTGGCGGGAATGCAGCCGTCGCGCACTGGACGTGAGCGCCATCCATCGCTGGGCGCCGGACGCCATCGACCACGACAATGAATCGCTGCTTGCCCAGTTGATCTGGCACGTGCTGCCACGCCGGGGCATCGCCGCCAAGCGTGAAGAAGTGCTGCTGACCGTCGGCGCACAGCAGGCGCTTTATCTGATCAGCGAATTGCTGGTGGCGCCTGGCTCGACCGTCGCAGTAGAAAATCCTGGCTACATGGATGCGCGCAATATCTTCCTGCGCCGTGGGGCGCACCTGGTGGGACTCGATATCGATCATGAAGGCGTGCTGCCGGACCGCGATGTTCTGGCCGCAGCGCAAACCGTGTATTGCACACCGAGCCACCAGTGCCCAACCGGCATCACGCTCAGCGCCGCGCGGCGGGCCGCCTTGCTGGCGTGGGCCCGTGAGTGCGATGGCATCCTGATCGAAGATGATTACGATGCCGAAATGCAGTACACGGGAAAGCCATCCCCGGCGCTCAAAGCCATCGACCATGATCGCCGCACCATCTATATCGGCAGTCTCTCCAAGACGCTATCGCCCGGATTGCGGATCGGCTATATCGTGGCGCCGGCAGAAGTGATTGAACAATTGCGGGTGTTGCGGCGCCTGATGATCCGTCATCCCGCCACCAACAATCAAATGGCCGCAGCACTGTTCATTGCGCATGGCCACTATGATCGCTTCGTGCATACCATGCGCGAGGAACTGGCACGGCGCGCGAAGGCACTGACCCACGCGCTGCAAACGCATTTGCCGGAAATGCAGTTCCAGCCGCCGGATGGCGGTTCGGCCTTATGGGGAGAGTTTGCTGCCGGCTTCGATACCCGGAAGTTACGTCAAGCTGCGCATGAACATGGCATCCTGATCGAATCTGGTGAAAGCTTCTTTCTGGCACAGGCGGACCGGACCAACCATGTGCGCCTAGGGTTTTCATCGATTCCGGTCGATCGCATCGAGCCGGGCATCAAGGAACTGGCGGCGCTGGTCAAACGGCAGCGCACGCCCTCGCCCGGCACGCCTAGATGATTTCATCACGCAACCAGTACCAGCGATACAGCATGCGCTGCCCGATACGGCGAAACGGTGCAGCCCATTCTCCCTGGCGCGGGAACGGCAGCGGGCTATCGTAGATCGGCAAGGTGATCGTGCTGTCGCGCACGCCCGCAATACGCTCAGCCATGCGCCTGCCGGCATGCGCAGAAAACGACACGCCATTGCCACCGTACCCCGTGGCGTAATAAATGTGTTGCGACGGATCGGGCTGCACCACCCGCGGCATCAGATCGTGGCTGACATCTACCCACCCCCACCATGAATAATCGATCTGGATGCCAGCCAAGGCCGGGAATTTGCGCGCCAAGCCCTCGGTGAGCAAGCGGTAATGCGCATCGCGGCCGGCATCGGCGCCGGTGATGGCGCTGCGACTGCCAATCTGTACGCGATTGTCAGGCAACAGGCGGTAGTAGAAGCGCAAAGTGCGGGTATCCGTCATCGGCTGATGGGTCCGAATGCTGCACGCCGCGAGTTCTCCAGCGGTCAGCGGCCGCGTGACGATTGAATTGGACAATACGGGGAAGATGCGGTTTTTCAATAACGGCGACAATCCTGGCGTCGCATACGCCCCTGTTGCGATGGCAACGGCGCGGGCACGTACGATGCCACCGGGCGTATGCAGGTGATGCACGCCATTGTGTGTTTCCCATCCGGTTACCGGGCTGGCCGGATGCACGCGGGCACCCTGTGCGCGAGCCTGCCTGAGCATGCCGAAGGCCAGCTTGAGCGGATGCACGGAAATGCCTTCCGGCTCATGCATGGCGCCAACGGCTTCCTGATCGCCGCACCAGTCGCGATGCACGTCTTCCTTGCTGAGCAGGTGGGCGTCATAACCGAACTGCTGGCGCAAGACATTGACTTCGTTTTGCAGGAAGGCCAGTTTTTTGCGCCGATGTGCAATCTGCAGATGCCCACCCGGCTGCGCATCGCAATCGATCTGTGCCACCAGTTGCTTGAAGGTGTCGAAGCCGCACTGGATTTCCTCATGCATTTTCAGGGCCGTCTGCAAGCCCCAGCGGGCAATCCATTGCGAACGATACAACCGGCCGCTGGCGTTCTGTCCCTGTCCGCCATTGCGGCTGGTACAGCCCCAGGCCAGCTGGTTGGCTTCCAGTACGGTGGCGCGAATGCCGTGCTCACGCGCCAGGAACAAGGCTGTCGACAGACCGGTAAAGCCGGAGCCGATAATCACTACATCCGCATCCATATCGCCGGTGACGGGGCCATCGTGCGGTGGCGGTTCGCCAGCCGAGGCGACCCAATAGGTCGGTGCATAGGCGGCGTCATGGCCGATCGAAGAAGAGACCAGCGGATCGAAGTGCGGATCGTATGCAGTGCGGCTGTTCATGGTGTTTTTTGCTGAGGGTGGAAGACAAGCTCGGAAGGCGGCTCAGCGCGCAGGCAGGCGCGGGCGGTCTTTGCGGAAGACATTCTTTTCGAGGATCTTCCCATCCCGGAAAATGAACAGATCGACTCCGCAGGATTCCGAGCGCGTACCGTCGGCGGCGGTCCCTGTAAAGGTCCATTCGGAAACGCCGCGATCGCCACTGACCCAGTGCCGCGCATCCCGCCAGCGGGCATCGGGGAAGGTTTCCCAGGCCGAAGCAAACGCCTTGCTGACAGCGGCTGGCCCGGCATGACGCGTCCCGTGCGCCTCGTTGCCGGCGGCGGTCAGAAACACGCAATCGTCATGCATGCAATTCATCAATGCCGCCAGATCATGACGGTTCCAGGCATCGGAAAAACCTTCCAGCAGGGCCAGCAAGGCCTTGTCGGAGTGCGTGTTTAGCGGTGCATGTTGATGCTGATTCATGGCCAGATCCCGATCAAAATATAAGCAAGGATCACAGCCTAAGGGAGCCTCAACACTATCGATAGAGCCACGTGCGGATAATGATCGTGCCAGGACAGATCGCTTTGCGGCAAAGCCGGCAGGCCACTTGTCATGCTCCATTCCCCAGCTTGCTGCAAAGGACAGGGACCACGCTACAAGGCTACCTCGCTCTGCAATCTGCCAACGAGCCAGCGAACGCCGTCACCCAACCAAGAAGCCCGAGGGGCCTGGAGATGAACCGTTCCGTACAAGGCGATCTTGGGCGATTGCTCCGTCTGGCACTGCTCCAGGCGCAGGTGAAAGACCGGGTGCAGAGGCAGCAAGCGGCCGTCGGGGCTGCGTTGGACCGCCACGCTGCCACCGTAAAGGTCAGCGGCGGCGGGCTCGTCGAGGGTAGCCAACTGCACCGGAGCGATCCGGCCCAGGGTACAGGTGACGGCGCTGCCACCGGCGGCGGCGATGAAGCGGCCCGCCATGCCGCTGCGCAGGTCTTCGAGGGCGGCTTCGTCTGCATAGGCGTCGAGCTTGCTGCCCTGTCGACCGGCCACGCTCAGCAAGCGTTCGCCGGCAGCGAGCCACTGCCCGGGACGCAGGTCGTCGGCCAGTTCGGCCACGTGGCCGGCGAACGGAGCGCGCACGGCCAGGCGCTCCTTCTGCTCCTGCAAGCCACGGACCTGCACCAGCGCCTGTTCCCATTGCTTGCGCAAGGCTGGCCCCTGCTCCCGCAGTTTGTCGTCGAAGGCTTGCTGCATCAGCTGGATCTGCAATTGCTGTTCCTGAAGCTGCGCTTGCTGCAACTGCATGTCCAGTTCAGGTGAATGCAGTTGCATCAGCAACTGGCCCGCTGCCACGCCCTGCCCCACGCGGATGTTGAGCGACTCTACCCGGGCGGCATAAGCCGACGACACCGTCTGTATCTGGGCAGGACTCAGCACCGCCGGTAATCGGGTCACGCCCGCCCAGGGCCAGCAGAGCAACAGCATCAGCAGCGCGCACAGGATGGTGCTGCGACGCAGCCTCTGGTTCCAGTGCAGGTGCTGACGCTGAGCCCACCAGTGCCGCAGCTCCATCAACACCGGGCGGGCAATGAACCACACCAGTTCAACCGTCATCAGCATCAGGCCCAGCAGTTTGAAGAAGGCGTGATAGACCAGCAGAGCGATGCCGAAGAAGAGTACCAGCCGGTACAGCCAGGTAGCAAAGGCAAACAGGACCAGCGCGGCCTGTCGGCGCGGGCTGAAATGTTCCGGCGGCGGCGCGTTCCAGCCGAACAGCTGTTCACGCAGCCACCAGCGACCCAACGCAAACGAGCGTTCATGCAGGTTCGGCAGGTTGACCGCGTCAGCCAGCAGGAAATAGCCGTCGAAGCGCATGAAGGGACTGGCATTGATGGTGATCGTCAGCACCCAGGTGGTGGTGGCCAGCAAGAAGGCGCCGGAGCGGATCGGTGCCCAGCCGGGGCTGTCGGGCAGCAGGCTCCACGCCAGCAGTGCCAGCGAAGCCAGCGCCAGCTCACTGAGCATCCCGGCTGCGCCGATGTAGAGCCGTTGGCGGCGGGATGAGAGCTTCCAGGCTTCGTTGGTGTCGGTGTACAGCACCGGCCACATCACCAGGAAAGCCACGCCCATGGTGGGCACGCGACAACCGAAATGGGTTGCGGTGAAGGCGTGTCCCAGTTCGTGAATGAGCTTGGCGGCACTCAGGGCAATACCAATGGCCAGCAGGCCCTCCCAGCTCGCGTAGGTGGTGATGGTGTGGCTGAACTCGTCCCATCGACGGGCGGCCAGCACCAGACCCAGCAGCGTGATGGCGGCGATCCCCAGCCAGAAGGCCGGACGGAAGGCCCAGCGTAGCGAAGGGCTGGTGCGCTGCAGCCAGTCCATGGGCCGCAGCAGCGGGACGCGGAAGAACAGATAGTGTTTCAGCAGCCATTGCAGCGGCGCCAGCCGTGCCGCCCTCGCCTGCTCGCCGAGCCGTTCGGTGTCCTCGGAACTACTGGCCACCAGCAGGTGGTTGGCCTGCAGCATGCGCAGCAGATCCTGCAACTCGTCGTGCGTGACGTGCAAGGTGGTATGGGCCTGGATGGCGGAGAGGATGTCGTCGGCATGGCCCATGGACCAGCGCGACAGTATCTCGAAGGCCGGCCAGCTCAGGGCAAAGAAGCGATTGGTGGCAGGATCGTGCAGGGTCCAGGTGGGTGCGCCGTCGCTGGCCTGCGGCCCTGGATGCAGCGCCAGCTCCTGCCGCAGCGGCGGCAAATTTACCAGCCCAGCCATTGGCGCAAGGCAGAGAGCGGCCGCCGCAAGGCCACGTACACCAGCGGTGCCCAGCCGCCGTGCAGGCGCACCGTGCCGAGCTGGCCGATGCGCGGCAGGCTCTGGTCGGGCGTGAAGACAGCCTTGACCTTGTAGGCCAGATAGCCCTCGTGGGTGGGTTCAGCGCGGTAGGCCACGCTCTCCACTCGCGCCTGGAAGGAGTGCAGCGGCGCGCCCTGGGGATACAGGGTCAGCGCATCGCCGGGCGCCACCGGCACCAGGTCGGCGGCGGGCATCCAGGCCACCAATTCCACCTTCGCCGGATCGGCCAGCAACAAGACGCGCTCGCCCAGCGTCACCGACTTGCCGATCCAGTCATTGGCGTCAGCGAACACCGCGATACCGGCACGATCAGCCTTGACCTGGACGCGGGCCAGTTGATCGGCGTTGTAGTCCATCTCGAGCGTGCGTTCCTGCACACGGCCCCTCCGCTGGGTCAGTTCGGCGCGGTTCTTGTCACTGGTGACGGCGGCCTGGGCCGACTGCCGATACTCTTCCTGCGCCGTATCGACCGCCTTGCGCGCCAGTTCCAGCCGCGCACGCAGGGCCGTGGTATCCAGGCTGAACAGGGCCGTGCCCGGCTGGACCTGCTGGTTGGGGCGCACGACGAAGCGGTCTATCACGCCATCCAGAGGGGCGCGCACCATGAAGGCATCCCGCGGCATGACCTCGGCCTGTGCCAGCGCGGTCAGCCGAACCGGAAACAGGGCGACCAGTGCCACGCCGGCCAGCAGCCACCACCGGCGGCGCGGCAGGCGCAGGCTTTGCCACAGGCGATCGCGCCACGCGGCAGGCGGCCTGAGCGCGTGCAAGGCATGGCCGTAGGCATGCGCGAGTTCCTTGAGCAGGGCTTCTTCATGGGCCTGCCAGGGGGTATCTCGTGCCAGCAGCAGGCTGCCCATGCTGGCTTGCTCGGCCGCTGGCAGCGGCAGCCACAACACATGGGCTGGCCACCAGTGCTCCCACTCCTCGGCCAGGCCGGCGGGTAATTGCGCGCGCACGATCTCGCCGGTCGCACCCTGCCGGGCAGCCAGATGACGGCACAAGGCCGTTACCCACTGTACGTAAGGGGCCTGAGGATCTACCTGCGGCGGCCCGGAAACGGCAGCCACGCTGCCCAGTCCGGATGCGGACCAGAACACTGCCTGGCGATACGGCAGCAATTGCAGGGTCTCGTTGACCATCACGAAGCCCAGCGCCGGCGCCGAGGTGGCCTCACGCGCACGCCGTTGCAACTGCAACAGGTTGACCAACGGGGCCGAGCGGTCCGGAGCGTTCATGGCAGTGCGCGTTCAGGGATGGGCCGGAAACACCGCCCAGCCGCTCATGCCGGGCAACAGGCCACCTTGGGCGCCGTCCATCACGCCGAAAGCAGCCACGGTCTGGCTCACCGGGTCGATCTGCGCGCCCAGGCGCTGGATACGCGCGGGATAGCGCTTGCCCAGTTCTTCCACATCGACGCTGAAGGCCACGCCCGGCTTGAGCCAGGACAGCCAGCGCGAGGGAAGGATCATCTGGACTTCCAGTTGTCCGGTCTCGACGATCTCGAGCAAGGCGTTGCCTGGCGTGACGTACTGGTGCGCGGCCACATGGCGCTTGGCCACGCGTCCGGCAAAGGGCGCCACGATGTTGCAACGGCTGGCCACCATGCGCGTGCTGGCCAGTTCGGCCTGGGCTTCCTTGAGACGCGCGCGTGCCTGCTCCACTTCCAGCTTGCCGATGGAATTGAGTTCGGCCAGGCGCTGGTTGGACGCCACCACGGCACCGGCCGCCTCCACCGAGGCTTCAGCCTTGTTCTGCTGGCTTTTGTGCACTGAGCAGTCCAGCCCGACCAGCAGATCACCGGGCCGGAAGGCATCGCCCTCACGCAGGCGCAGGGTCGCCACACGAGCAGGAATCTCGGCCGAAATGGTGACCGCATTGCGCGAACTGAGCTGGGCGCGGATGCGGCCTTCCTTGTCGGTGACGGAGGTCGGCAGGCTTGCCGTGGTTTGCGCTGGCGGTTGCGTTTGCGCCAGGGCCTGCCCTACTGCACCGGACAGGGCCGACAGCAGCACCATCATCAGCCCGGTCTGGACAACTGCTTGCCTCATACGCCGCCTTCGGGATTCATGGTCTTGATCCAGTTCTGCTCGGAGGCCTTGACGGCTTCTCCCAGGCTGCGGATGTCATGGCTGTTCACCGATTCCGGCAGCGGGTCCAATCCGATGGTGGCGATGAGCTGACCATAGGCTCCTTGCAGCGCGCCATAGCTTTGATATAGCCGCAGTTCGGACATCATGGCCGCAGCCGAAGCGCGGATTTCTTCCAGCTTGCCCTGGCTGTTGGCGCTGGCGGCATTGCGCGCATAGGTGAAGATGCGTTGCTCGACGCTGTTGATCTGTTCGGTCAGTTCGAACTGGCTCAGGCGTCCAAGGTAGTCCAGGCGCGCCACATGGACTTGTGTGAGCACCGCCATGCTCATGGCCAGGCGCTGCTGGCGGGCCAGGTCCAGCTGGGCCTGGGCCATGCCGCGAATTTCACCGGCATTGAGCAGGTTGAACAGGTTCCAGCTCACGCGCAGCCCGGCATCGCCCCACTGGCGGTTGGTCAGGTAGCTGTTGCTGTCATAGTGGCCGCCCAGGTAGATTTCCAGGCCCGGCAGCAGGCGCGCCAGCGCCTTGCGGGTTTCCAGCAGGCTCACGCGTTCGTTGTACTGGGCTTCTACCAGTTCCGGACGACGCAGCAGGGCGGCCTCTTCCATGCTGGCAGCCGGCAGCGTAATGCGTGGCACCTGCATGGAAGCTGGTACCACCACCGAGAACTCCTGTCCCGGTTCCAGGTTCATGATGGCCGCCAGGCGTGGCTTGGCCTGGGCCAGTTCGTCGCGTACCGCCTGCAACTGCCGCACGATGTCGAGCAACTGGCGTTGGTAGTTCAGCGCCTCCACCGGCGAACGCAGCTTTTCCAGTTCGACCTTGCGGGAGTCTTCCAGGGCGCGGCGCGACAGCGCCAGCACTGGTTCGATGCGGTTCTCCAGCATCTGCGCTCCGGCGGCCTGCCAGTAGGCCTGCGTGGTCTGCTGCATCAGCAGGTGCAACACCTTGCGCCGACGCTCTTCGGCCATCAGTACGCGGTCGGCCTGCTGCTGCGCGGTGAAGTAACTGACGCCGAAGTCCAGCACGTTCCAGCTCAGCGTCAAGTCGGATGTACCGCGGGCGCGGTCGGTGGAGGTCGACGGTTCCAGCGACTGGCGGTCGGTCAGGACGCTGCGCGAGGAAGAGGCCAGGTCGTTGTCACGCCAGTTGTACCCGGCTGACAAGGCCAGCTTGGGCAGCAGGTCGGTGCGGGACAGGTCGAGTTGGCGCTGGGCCACTGCCGCTTCCATCAGCTTGACGCGATGATCGAGGTTGTAGCGGATGGCGCGTGCCATGGCTTCTTCCAGCGTGATCGGGCCCTGCAGGGGCTCCTGTTGCTGGGTCAGTGCCTGGCGGTCGGCCTTGACCATGTCCTGGCGCTCGTCGGCGGTCAAGGCCTGCGGGGGGACCGCACATCCGGCCAGGCCAAGGGACATCAATGCAATGAGCGCGCCGAACACGGGCGCCACGCGACTGCGGCGAGGAAGATACAGCTTCATGTTGGTACATCTCCTGGAAGACGGGGGAATCTAACGGTGTCGTAGTTACGCGGCCTCGGCCTGGGCCGCCGCCAAATGCTGCAACCATTGCAGGCGCTCGGTTTCGCGTGCGGCATGGCCGTGCTGGCCGAACTGCTGGGACAGGTCGGCGCGGCCCGCCGGGATCGCTTGCGGAGCAGCCAAGGGGCTGATCGGCAGTGGCCCGGCATCGGCGCTGGCGTTGACCTCCAGGTCCACGTGCGAAATCGCCTGTTCACCCTTGGCATCGCGCACCACGATCTCGATGGATACCTTCTGCGCCAGGCCGGCTGGTGCCTGGCCGCTCAGCGTTCCGTTCACCGGGTCGTAGCGCAGCCAGCGCGGCAGCGGCACACCGTCGGCCATGCGTACCTCGACCGTAACGGGTCCGTTACGCGCTTGTCCGGCAAGGCTTTCCATGGGCAAGACGATGCTCACCGGCTGACCCGGTGCCACCACGTACTGGCCCAGCGCAGCAGTTTCTTGCAGCGCCCTGCCCTGCGCGCCGGCGCTGCCCGCAAGCTCGTTGAAGCTGGCCTCGCCGGGCTGTGTGCTGCCGACGAAATAACGCATGTCCAGCGCATCGCCTACCAGTGGAGTGCTGCGGCCCAGCAAGGCGTCGATGCCCGTGATCGCGCCGAACAACCCGAAAGACCCGGACAGTTGTACTTGGCTGTCGAAGGTCAGCGGCGCCATTGGCGACAGCACCGCGCCGCGTGGGCCCTGTCCGGCCGGACCGTCAGGCAGCAACACCGGCCCGGGTGCGGTCACCGTGGACAGCGGCAACGGCTGTACCGTCGCCAGCGTGGAACTGTCAGATGTGCTGGCAGCTTGGTTGGCAGCCGGGCTGGCCGGTGTGGTCACGCTGACTGTATCGATGCTCAGCGCAACTGTACTGCTGGCGGTCCTGGCCGTACCGCCGCTGTTGCCGAGGTCATCGGCGGCGATGGTGATGCTGGCCGCCCCCTGGTAGCCGCTGGCGGGCCTGAAGAGCAGGCCTTGCAGCGCCGCATTGATATCGGCCACGGATCCGGAGAAGGTCATCGTGGCATCGCCGGTGCCGCTACCCGCTACAAAACTCAGGCCACTGGTGGCGCCGAGACTGATCAGACCCTGCGTCGCCGTGAGGGTCACTTGCACCAGCCCGTTGCCGGCATCGGCATCACTCAAGCTGATGCCATTGCCCAGGCCGCTGGCAAAGCTGATGGTGCTGCCTTGCAGGAGGTGCTGCACCGAGCCCGGCAGCTGGATCACGGGGGTATCGTTGGTGGCTGTCACCTGCACCGAGCGCACCAGCGTATTGCTGTCGCTGTTGCCGTCGCTGACCCGGATGCTGATCACGCGGGTAGAGGTATCGGGTGTCTCTGAGGTATTGGCGTAGCTGACGGCGCGCAGCGCCGCCTGCCATTGCGCCAGCGTGGCGGTATTGCCCGCCGAACTCAGCGTCAATACCCCGGTGGCGGCGTCATAGCTGCCGGCCAGATTGCCGTAGACGCTGGCATCGGTATTGCGGAAGGCCAGCACATCCTCGGCGGCATGCAGGTTGCCGGTGATGGCGATGGTGGCTGTACCCATGCCGATGCTGTCGGGATCGACCAGGCTCAGGGTGGCGTCCAGCGCAATGGGGATGGGCGCGGCATTGTCGCCTTCGGTGAAGGCCACCGTGCTGCCGCTGCCGCTCAATTGCGGGGTGTCATTGACCGCGACCACGGTCACATCGCGCGTGACCGTACTGCTGGAGACGGCGCCATCGCTCACCGTGAAGCTGATGGTGCGCGTGGACGTGCCTGGCGTATCGGAACTGTTGCTGTAAGTGACCGAGCGCAAGGCTGCCTGCCATTGCGCCACCGTGGCGGTGGCACCGGCTGAACTGAGGGTAAGCGCACCAGTGCCGGCGTTGTAGCTCGCCAGGATGTTGCCGTACAGGGAGCTGTTGGTGTTGCTGAATCCGAGTACATCCTCACCGGCCCGGAAGTTGCCGGTAACCGCTACGGTGGCACTGGTCAGTGTGGGACTGTCGGCATCGGAGACGGTGAGTCCGCTGTCGATCACCACGGGCGTGCCGGCGACCTGGTTGCCTTCGGTGAAGCTGACGCTGCCGCCCGAGCTGCCCAGTACCGGGGGAATCTCGACCGACACCACTTGCACGTCACGAGTGCCGGTGGCACTGGTTTTGGTCCCGTCGTTGACCGAGAAACTGACGGTACGGACGCTGGTATCCGGCGTGCCGGAGGTGTTGCTGTAGTCGACCGCGCGCAACGCCGCCTGCCATTGCGCCACGGTCGCGGTGCCACCGGCCGACACCAGGGTCAGGGTGCCCGTGCCCGCGTTGTAGCTACCGACGATGTTGCCGAAGGTGGTGCTGCTGGTATTGGTGAACAGCAGCAGGTCTTCGCCTGCGTGCAGGTTGCCGGTGATCTGCACGGACGCGGAGGCCAAGGTGCTGTTGTCGAGATCGGATACCGTCACGCCGCTATCGACGTGTACCGCTCCCTGGCCCTCGGTAAACGTACTGCTGCCGCCGCTGGTGCCCAGGATCGGCGACTGATCGACCGGGGTCACCGTGACGTTGCGCGTGGCGGCCGTGCTGTCGTTAGTGCCGTCATTGACGACAAAGCTGATGGTGCGGGTGGCGCTGTTGGGAGTGACGGCTGTATCGGTATAGCGCACTGTGCGCAGCGCCGCCTGCCATTGCGCCACCGAGGCCGTGGCGCCCGCGGAGGTCAGGGTCATTACCCCGGTCCCTGCGTTGTAGCTGGCAGTGACGTTGCCATACAGCGTGCTGTTGTTGTTGATGAAGATCAGCTGGTCTTCGCCGCTGCGGAAGTTCCCGGAAATCCGGACGGTCGCGGACGCCATCGTGGTGTTATCGACATCGGACAACGTCAGCCCCGCGTCAACCACGACGGGAGTGGAAGGGGTGTTGTCGCCAGCCGAGAAGGTGGCACTGCCTCCAGTGGTGGTCAAGATTGGCGCATCATTGACCGCAACCACATTGACGGTGGACGCCAGGGATAAAACGGCGGAGTCCACCCCGCCATTGGCGACGCCGCCCGTATCCCTGACCGTGGTCAGCGTAATGGTGCGGTTTCCTGCCGTGGGCGCCTCGCTGAGATCACGATAGGTGAGCCCGTTGACCAGCGCCTGCGACTGGGCAGCGGTGATGCCGGCGCTCTTGTCGAGCGTCACGGTGGCCACGCCACCACTGACGCTTACCGTCACTGACAGTCCCAAATTGGCGGTCGTCAGGGAAGTCCCATTCACCAAGCTGACATCAGAGCCGTCAATGCGCATGATCTCGCTGGCTCCGTCGGCCACGTTGCCGACGGTCAAGGTCAGCGTCTGGATGCCCTGGCTGCTTTCCACCGTGCTCACGACGGTGCCGCTGAACGGGGATACGCCAGCCGCGTTCTCGGTGTAGGTGGTATTGCCCGCTGTCGTGGTCAGCGTGGGTGCGTTGTTGACTGCCTTGACATCGACCGTGACCCGGGAGCCCGCGCTGTTGGTAGGCGAATCTCCATCATTGAGCGTGAACTGCACGGTGCGGAGGGCCTCGCTGGGATCACTGGAGGAATTTGAATATGCGATGTCACGCAGCAGCGCCTGCACCGCCGTGAGATTGGCATTGGCATTGAAAGTGACCACCAGGCTGGCGCCGCCGCTGCCACCGGAAACGGTACCGATGGTGGTGCCCCCATACTGGATGTTGCTGCCGGAGACACCGATTTGTCCGGCCCCCGAGCCCTGATCCACCACCATCAATCTGTCTTGCGCGATGTAGTTGTTGGTGACGATGGTGACGGTCAGATTGCCACCAGAAAAGTCCGTGCTGTCGGAATCGGTGACGATGGCATTGGACCCAGGATCCAGGAGGACAGGCGAGTTGCCTTCGATATAGGTCACGCTGTCGCCATTGAGATTGCTGATCACCGGCGGCACATTGGGTGCAATGCCAGCACTGACATTGAGGTCATCCATGGCCAGCGAGACACCGCCGCTGCCGTTCTGGTAGACGATTCGTACCTCGTCCACATACTGCCATGCCGTACCCGACACCGACACCACCTGGCCATTGTAAGTGGTACCGTAGTCCGCCATGGTGAAATTCAGCGAGGCTCCGCTTACCTGGACACCATCCCGATAACCGACCAGCCTGTAGTTCAAGTTGCCAGAGGCGTAGTCTTCGACGGTGATGGAGTGAAAGCTGAATTCCTCCCCGTTGGTCGATTTGATGACGGCAGCATAGGTAGACGAGCTGCCCAAAAAAATCAGCGCCTTGTCTATGTTGTCGTCTGCCAATGTGGTGTCGACCATCTGATTGGTGGCCACCAGTTGGCTGCCTGCGTCTGCGTTGCCGCTGTAGTCGCGCAGGCCGAATGTCCAGCCGTTGAAGAGCAAATCCTGGGCGGGCGACAGAAACCGGTGGCGCCCGCCATCGTCCGGCAAAGTCAAACCGTCGAACGTCTCATAGCCCGGCGCTACCAGCAAGCCGTCATAACCCGCCAGTGCACCAGCCAGACTCGGCGCTTCAATTGCGCCCGTGTGGCGCTCCAGGATCCAGTTGCCGCCCAGCGCGGAAGCGCCGGTGTTGTCGGTCGAGGCCGCCACATCGGCCGAGGTCAGCGCCGCCAGCTGATCCAGGAACTGCTGACCAGCCTGGTCGGCGCCTACCTTGCAACCGTAAAGCAGGATGTCGCCGTTTTCCGACAACGCGGCACCGATGCTCCTGAGCGCATCGGCATGGGCGGCCAAGGTGTCGGAGGTCAGCCAGACCGAGCCGGCTTGCACCGCGCCGGTGCTGCCGTGCGAGATCAGGGCGATGGAGTCGATATCGTGGCGCCCGGCGAGATAGGCCGCCATCTGCGCCAGCCCATCCTTGCTGCCGTCCAGGATCACTACCTCGGTACCTTGCGGCAGGGCGGCAGCCACTTGCCGGGAATCGCTGAGCTTGCCGTCGATGAAGACGATGTCATGGCGCTGGGTGCTGCCATTTGCGGCGCTGGCAGCGCTTGCCGCACTTGTCACGTTATTGGCCGCGCTGCTGTTTTCGGTGGTCTTGTCCGCCGCCGGTTTATCGGCAGTGGCGGTATGACTCGCTTCGGCCGGGGCCGTGGTATCGGGCACACTGGTCTTGACCACCGCGTCGGCTGCAATGGCAGCGACGGCGGCATCGAACATCAGCCTGGGCTCCAGCGCCAACATCAGCGGCGCGGCCCTGCGCTCTCGTTCCGGCCGGGTTTCCCGCATGGCGGCCTGCGCACGCGTTTCACCGGACTGACGGATAGCCCTCCAGAATGCTTTCATGACACCCCCTGACAATATATGGCTGACTGCCTGGAATATTGTTCTTTTGTAATTTTTTACTTGATATGACCTATCAGGTCGCCCCGCGCCGGGAGGCAGCCACGATCCGAGCGAAGTGGAAGTTCGTTCATGCCGACTTTAGCCATCAGATCTTTGCCTGATCTGCCGGGAAACGATAACCTGGACGGTCGCTGCGCAAACCGGAACCGTCTTCGTGATTTTTGGCAAGATAATAGCAGTGTTTCCCTGCGACATGTACAGTCCAGATGGACTGGTACAGACAACATCCCGATCTCAATCCGGGACAGGGTGCTAGCTCTCGGTGTCATTCTGACAAATGGAAAAGGGGCCTCGCGGCGGTACGACTCCCCTACCCTTGAGGTGATCGTTGATTGGTTGCGAAACTTATCCTGTTTTGCAGTGAACCCATCGGGCAACAAAGCACAATCGGCAAGCCTCCTGGCCTGCCGGTGAATACCCGTTACCGCTGAGGCGGCAATCAAGTCACGGTTGCTGCAAAGCCCGCTGGATATCCCCCACCATATCGAAATCCGCACCCACCCAGCGGCGCGCCAGCTTATCAATGGTGCCATCGCGCGTCATGTCGCCAATTGCCTTGCTGACTGCGTCCTTCAATGGCTGCTGGCCCTTTGGCATGGCGGGTGCCGACAGCTGGTAGATCAGCACCGGTCCGACTTCCTTGATCGGCAACTTGTTCACATTGGCGTATTTCATGCCGCCGAAGTGCGAACTGATGACCGCATCAATGCGCCCATTGCCCAGGTCATTGAAGACGAAACCGCCATTGTCATAGGCGCGGAAGTCCGATTCCTTCAGATTGGCCCGGGCCCAGCTTTCATTGGTGGTACCGGTGGTGACGCCCACCTTCTTGCCCTTGAGATCGGGCTTGTCCTTGATGCTGGCGTTGCTGGCCAGTACGAAGATACGGAAATCCTCCACGCCATAGGGTGCCGCGAAATCGACCTGCTTCTCCCGTTCCGGCGAGGGCGTCAGGTCGTTCATCACCATGTCGTACTTGCCCGCCTTGAGCCCCTCCACGAAATTCTTGAAACTGTCAGCCACAAAAACCACTTTCGCCACGCCGATGCGGCGCGCCACTTCCTTGGCCACCTCGACGTCATAGCCGGCCGGTTGCAGCTTGTCGTCAATCAGGCTCCAGGGCGGACTGCTCTGGGTGTTGGCGATGCGGATCACGCCCGAGGCACGGGCACTGGCCAGGATATCGGCCGGAATGTTCTGGGCTGACACGGCAGCCGCTGCACTGCCCAGGAGCGCTGCCACCAGGCAGGCCGGAATGAAATGATGCAACTTCATGTACTGTCCCCTCTCGGTCATCAATGAAAACGGAAGCCCATTCTGTGCCCAGGCCAAAGGATCAGCAATCCGGGGACGTTTCTTGAGTGATAAGTGGAGCTTATAGTTTCAACGATGAAATTGATGCGTCCATAAGAGATCTTGCACCAATCCGGCACCGTAAAATGAAGCGACCCAATAGCGTTGCGCCCTTCCCTGCGGTGCTTCCCTTGGGGCCGGCGGCTCATCGTGAGATCTCTTGCGGTCGCGCTTTGCCCCAGACTTGTGCGCAGCGCTCAAACCGGTGCATGGCACCGAGATTCAGAAAGCGCCGGGTTTCTGGTACAGCACCTGGCGCAATGAACTCATGTCCGACTCCATCTGGATGCGCATCACCCGCAGCAGCTCCTTGGCATTCTCCGACATCGGCACACCAGGCCGGAACACCAGCAGCGCCGTGAAGTTGGCCGTCACCTCCATCGGCTTCAGGCGCAGGCCCCGCGTGACGTAATCCAGCGCCAGGATGGGATGCGCCATGCCCATGCCGACACCACGCATGGCGAATTCGCAGACCGAATTGGAATAAGGCGTTTCCAGGATGGGGCGCAAAACCTTTCCCTGCAGGATCAGCTCCTGCTCCAGACGCCGGCGGCTGGCATCTTCCGGATTGAGCGCAATGAAGGGATGTTCCAGCAGGTCGTCGGCCGTGATGACCGGCTTGCCGGCCAAGGGATGCCGGTCATTCATCACCATCACACCCGGCACGCTCATGAATTGCGAATGCTCCAGCCCGGAGACGGACAGTTCATCGGCCATCAGCCCGAAATCCAGCTGTCCTGCGCTGACCTGCTGGTAAACCTCGCGCGAGCTCATGATCTGGAACGACATCTGCACACGCCGCTCGCCCAGGCCGAAGGCGGCAATGGCGCGCGGCATGAAACCATTGCCCAGTGCGGGAAAGGAGGCAATGGCCAGGCGACCCAGTCCGAACGAGCGCAAGCTGCGGATACGGTGCTCGATCATCTCGAACCCGGCAAAGCAGCGATCCACCTCCACGATCAAGGCCAGCGCCTCCTGCGTCGGCACCAGCCGGCCACGGGTGCGTTCGAACAGCCGCAGCTCGGAAGACGCTTCCAGCTTGCGGATCGACTGGCTGATCGCGGGCTGGGATACGTTGAGCAGGGCGGCGGCCTTGCTGGTGGTCCCGGCGCGCATGACGGCGCGGAAGACCTGGATGTCTCGCATGTCCATGTATAAGTACCACTTATAAAGTTAGTCCGGCGAGCTGTTGATGGCAGCGGCGCGAATTCGGATACTGGGCTTCTCTTTTTTAGATTAACAAATTAATCGCATGAGCCACCCTGTTTCCTCTCAACCCGCGTTCGCCAGCCTCTCGCCCCCGGTGATGCGCGCCTCCACCGTGGTGTTCGACACCTTCGAGGACTTTGTCCAGCGCAAGCAGCGCCAGCCCGATGGCTTCAGCTATGGCGTCACCGGCACCCCCACGGCGCGCCTGCTGGAGCAGCGCGTAGCCGCGCTGGAGAACGCCCGTCACTGCGTCATCGCGCCCTCCGGCGCGGCCGCCCTGATGACTACCGTGATGGGCTTCGTGCGCGGTGGCGACCATCTGCTGGTCTCGGCCGCCTGCTATGGTGCCCTCAAGACCTTTGCCGAAAAATGGCTGGCGCAGATGGGCGTGGAGGTGGAGCTGTACCGGCCGGACATCGGCGCGGAAATCGCCGAACTGATCAAGCCCTCCACCCGCCTGATCTGCATGGAGGCGCCCGGCACGGTCACCATGGAAATGCAGGACATCCCGGCCATCACCGCCGTGGCACGGCAGCACGGTGTGCTGACCATGCTGGACAACACCTGGGCCAGTCCGCTGGGACTGACATGCCTGGACATGGGCGTGGACTTCAGTATCCAGGCCGCCACCAAATTCATGGGCGGTCACTCCGACGTACTCATGGGATGCATCAGCATGAATGACCACGGCCACTACGAGATCCTGCGCGAGACCCAGAGCATCCTCGGCCAGCAGGTCAGCCCCGAGGATTGCTTCCTCGTGCTGCGCGGGCTGGAAACCCTGCCATTGCGCGTCCGGGCCCAAAGTGCTTCGACCCTGCAGGTGGCGCGCCATCTGGCCGATCATCCTGTGGTTGCGCGCATGATGTACCCGCCGCTCGAAGGCGACCCCGGCCATGCTCTGTGGAAGCGCGACTACAAGACCAATGGCTGCCTGTTCTCGATGATCCTGCAACCGGCACCGGAAAGCGCTTTCCACGGCTTCTTCGATGCCCTGCAGCACTTCGCCATCGGTGCCAGCTGGGGCGGCGTGCACAGCCTGGCGGCTTATTATCCGGCCGCCCTGCAGGCCAATCGCGCCTTCCCGGCGACCGACCAGCCAGTGGTGCGCCTGTCCATCGGCCTGGAAGATCCTGCCCTGCTGATCGCCGATCTGGACCAGGCACTGGCCCAGTACGCAAAAGCTGCCGCACAGGCGTGATGCACGCGTCTATGAACACTGAAGCGGCGCCCGCATGCAGGCGCTGCAACCGGGAGGAGAACCATGATTGATCTGTTTGTCAGGGCGCTACCGCTGCTGGAGAAAGCGGTGGTGGTGACCATCGGGCTGGGTATCGGCTCATTCGTGCTGGGTTCGGCGCTGGGCATGCTCATTGCGCTGGCCCGCATTTCCGATGCGCGGCCGCTGCGCTGGCTGGCGTTTGCCTATGTGTCGGTGTTTCGCGGCACGCCCTTGCTGATCCAGATCCTGCTGATCTATTTCGGCCTACCCAACTACGGCATCACCATCGATCCCATCCCCGCCGCCTTGCTGGCGCTGACCCTGTTCTCGGCGGCCTACCTGAGCGAGAACTTTCGCTCCGGCATCAATGCGGTCGATCGCGGCCAGTGGGAAGCCGCCTGGTCCATGGGCATGGGTTACTGGAAGACGCTGTGGCGCGTGATCCTGCCGCAAGGCCTGCGCATCGCCATTCCTCCCGTGGGCAGCCGCCTGATCGCTCTGATGAAGGATACCTCGCTGGCCTCCACCGTGACCGTGGTGGAACTGACGCGCGTGGCCGATCAGCTGGGGGCGACCACCTTCCGCTACATGGACATGTTCATCATCGTCGGTACCATCTACTGGGTCATCAATCAACTGCTCACCCTCCTGCAAACCTGGCTGGAAGAGAAACTGTCGAGGCGCTATCAATGAATCCGTCATCCTCCTGTACTGTGCGCGTGAGCGCCTTGGCCAAGGCTTATGGCGCCAATCAGGTACTGCGCAACATCAACCTCGAAGTCGCGCGTGGCGAAGTCGTGGTCATCATGGGTCCCTCCGGGTCCGGCAAGACCACCTTCATCCGCTCGCTGAACCTGCTGGAATTGCCGGATCGCGGCAGCATCGAGATCTGCGGTGTGGCGCTGAACGATCCGGCAACGCTGCCCGCACGCGAACTGCGGCGCAAGACGCTGCAGATCCGGCAGCAGACTGCCATGGTGTTCCAGTCCTTCAACCTGTTCCCGCATATGACGGCGCTGCAGAACGTGATCGAAGGCCTGGTTTCGGTCAAGGGTGTCGCCAAGGCGGAGGCCCGCGAGCGCGGCCTGGCGCTGCTGGGCAAGGTCGGGCTGGCGGAAAAAGCCGATGCTTATCCGGGCAAGCTCTCCGGTGGCCAGAAGCAGCGTGTGGCCATTGCCCGCGCACTGGCCATGGATCCGGAAGTGATCCTCTTTGATGAGCCGACCTCGGCCCTGGATCCGGAACTGCGCGACGACGTCTTGAACGTGATGCGCGCGCTGGCGGCCGAAGGCATGACCATGCTGGTCGTGACGCACGAAACGCGCTTCGCCCGGGATGTCGCCGACCGCATCATCTTCATGGAAGGTGGACACGTGCTGGAAGATACCACCCCTGCCCTGTTCTTCGGCACGCAGGGCAGCGAGCGCTCGCGGCAGTTCCTGGGGCGTCTGCACGAATGATGTGCGCAGGCTGGCGAACTACCGTGGCCGCGCTGCAGGCCACGGGGACGAAAAAGATAGAGCGGACATTGTGGTGCTTCGGCACTTCTGCAAATGATCAAGAAGCCGAAAGGGAGTCAAAAAGTTTGCTGCGCTCTGACCATAACTGCTGGAGCGACACGTCCAGAAAGAACGGTTCGTCACCGTCTTCTGGCCACCATTCGAATACACGTCCCTCCGAGGTCATGCCCCAGGTAGACCCGATGCCATAATCGCCGAAGGCCACCGCTGCGTTCCACAATGACGCCGCAGTCGGCAAGCGGCGCAGAACTTGCGTCAGCCTTAGCATGGTCACAAAGGAGAACGCCTCACTTCGCGCCAGCGGGTAAAGAAACCGGGCTTCGGACGGCCCGGTAAAGCCGTTGGCGTTGAGATAGGCGTTGCGCAACTCGGTCGGCAGTGAAAAGCCAAGCATGCATTCCGCATCGAGGATTTCCCGCTCAGTACAGGGCCGGCCGCTCTCCAGCACTTCCAGATCCGACATCAAGAACATAAGAAAACAGCGAGCCCGAAGCCCGACTCAGGATGCAAACCAATCTTCAGCTGCCGACTGGTCGCGAATTGATTCATTCGGATACCATCTGCCTGCCTTGCAGGAGTTGATGATTGTGCGACCAATCGAACTCCCTTTGTCGAATTTCATGTGCGACATATTGTCGCTATGTCCGCGCCTGTCAATAGGATGAAGACGGCGCCGTCTCGTTCAGGCAGCCAGCTTTTCCGTCTCCCACGGCGCCGGGATCCTGCCGCGCATGAGTTGGTCCAGGACTTGTGCCAGCCGTGTCATCCAGAGCCGTTTCATAGCAGCGTGAGCTTGCCCGTCAGTAGACAGGCGCAGATGATTGCCGAGCTGCCCCTGCACTGCGGCAAGGATTTCCGGCGGACATTCCATCGTCTTGAGCAACTCTACAGCGGCACGTCGGAGGTCATTGGGAGTCCAGTCCGAAATGGGCAGGCGCGGTCGCTGATATTCAGGGCGGGAATCGCAGTCCGCGCGTGCATTCCAGACGGCCACGCCGACATTCTTGGGGTCAAAGCGTCCGCCCTTGCGTCCCTCGAACAGATAGCCCGTCCTGCTGGCCAGAAGGCGACGCTGTACGATCTCCAGCGCCCGGCCCACCAGGGGAACACGAAAATCACTAGCGGCACCGCGTCGTTGGGGACGCAGCTTTTCCTCCGGGATCGTCCACCACCAGCCATCTTGCTCCTGGCTGATCTCGCGGGCGTGCATGGCGCAAATTTCCTTTCCGGGAGCGCATGTCCACGCAAGCAGCGTCAGGATATCCTCGTTGGCGCTGGTGAAATGCTGGAGCCACGGCAAGATGACGGCGAGTTCATTGATCGACAGCAGACGCTTCACAGGGCCGCGATACACGCCCTTGATACGAACGCCTTTGCTCTTGAACTCACCACGCATCACGCTACGCCACACATTGACGCACTTGGCAGGAAGCAATCCATGCGCAATGGCGTGGTCCCAGGCAGCACCCAGTTCGCGTCGCGTGATAGTGCCTTGGGTCGGCCGATCCAGGAAGCCACGAAGAAAGTCCGCAGCCATGACTGCATCGACCGCCTCGGCTGGAAGGTTGGCGAATTCACCCAGCGTGCGCGCGAAAATACGCCACACTTCCTTGGCCCCTCTCTCACCCCAATGATGCTTGACGTGTCCTTCGTAATAATACAAACCGATTTGCTGTACCGTCAGCTGCGCAGCGGACTCAGGCGACATTGATATGGAATTGCGTCGTGGGGCTTGCGCTTGCCGATGCACCGTTGATGGATCGATCCCCTGATCACGCAGACTCTTGAGTTGCCGCCACTGGCGAACGGCCGAGTTCAATGACATGTTGGGCCATTCGCCCAGTTTGACCTGGCGAATCCTGCCATCCTCCGGATTCTTGTAGCGATAAATCCAGTTGTACATCCGCTCGTTGGCTCGCAAGCGCAAGCCACGATGCTTGGGGATGGTGAGATGCTTGCCAGCGGGCAGGGATTGCACTGCGATTGCATTGAACATGTTTTCTTCTCCGTCAGAGCCATTCAGATGTCAGCCAATTCTGTTGGCTTTACCGATCGTGAAGTGAGGTGCCAGTTTGGGATGACGAAAGGAAGTTCAGATGCTGACTGCGGTATGGCATGTGGGGATCAAAGGGTGCGGGATATTTTTCCATCATCGAGGCCCACGCTGCTTTCACCTCTGGAGCCTTCGATCGTTCAAGATGAACATCGATCAGGACGCGAGCAACCGAAATGCCGCTTAGCTGAGCCACCTTCACTGCCGTCGCATCGCCGATACCGCTTTTCCCGCTTTTCATATGGCTGATCGCACTGCGCGTCACACCCAGCACATTTGCCAATGCGTGGTCGGATTGCAGGTCGAGCTTTGTTTTTACCAACTCCAAATAATCATTCGTTTGCATATAGCCTCCTGGGTCCGGACAGGCCGGAGTAACGAACCTCGTTGTGGACGTCTCGATTGGGATCATGTAATCGGACAAGCGCAAGTCGCTGCATCCTCAACGGAGCGTTCGCTGAATGGATCGAGAGAGAAGTGAGAAAGACGCCGCGCTGACCGCGCTCGCTTTCCCATGTGATGAGCCGATGGCATGCATCCCTGCTCGGGATGCATGCTGCTTGCTCGTGTTCCGCCTTGCCGGACAGGTGCGCAAAACCTGCACAAGTGCGCGAAAGCGACCTGTGCACCACACATGAACAAGGCGGTTAAACGAGTCCCGGAGGCGCTCGACTGCGATGTGCCGTGGGAGCCAGAGTCAGGACCACGGTGACGTCAGCAATGAAGAAGACAGGGTGCGCCAGCACCGCAATCAGCGAGGTGATAGCGGGCGCAGCAGAGGGTGGAGCCGGCGCGTGCTGCTGAAGGACACAATAGCCGCAATGTGCTACGTCGACGGGCATTTTCTCCTGCCCTGCCGTCCTGTTTCCTGGCACCGCAACGCGCTTGGTGCCACTGGCACTGCAGACTTCCATCCAGGTGAGCTGGGGATTGGAGGCCAGCGTCCGAGAAATGGTTGGAGCGGCAGCACCAAACACCATCACGCCTAGCGCAAGCCATGCGAGCAGTTGATGAAAGCGTCGGCTCAAACTCATGTTCGGAGGTCTGGAAACGATGTACAAAATAGGATCTGGCGTGACCTATGATAAGCCCGCCTTTGCAGGTGATGACGCGGCGTGGCCCTGGCTGCGTCAATTTGCCGCAGCCAGGGCATGTGCAATGCGACTTCCGTAGCATTGCTTGACGCACTCTGCAGGCGAGCAACGGCCGATGGACCGGCAAGGCAGCTGCCGCCATCGTCGATCTCAAGGCGGCGGTGCGCGGGTTACGCTACAACGCAGGCGCTTCCCCGGCGACCCCGAACGCATCCGCTCCAAACACCGCATTCTCGGCGCAGCACAGCCAGGTCTCCGGTGCTGGCCTGGCTGAGCCGTAAACGGGATGGATCGGGAGACCTCGCTGGCCGTGCCGACGCTACTGGCTGCAGCCGCACGTCAGCGTGGCGCACAGGTCAATCTGGAGTTCGCCTGGAATCGCCCTCATAGTGGCGATTACGACCTGGATGCGCTGTTTGCATGGATCCAGGCGCAGGTAAGTTAGGCTGGCGAACCCGCATATCTTCCGGCGCATGAGCATGTGCTCAAGACGTCACGCTGCGGCGATTTGCCGCAGTGGCGGCATGTTCAATTCGGCTGCAACATTCCCAGCCATGCCAGCAACATCAACGCAACCCAGGAAAGCAAAATTTCCGCCAGGGTCAGACGGTATAGCTGTCGCAGGGCATGGCGATGATGACGCATCGATGGCACCAGCACATACCTGTTGAACACGGCAATGGCCATCATTGCGCCAGCCACCAGGATTTTCATGGTCAACAGCGCCTGGTAGCGAAAATCGAAATCCAACGGCAGTCGTCCAAGGATGAGGAGGGTATTGAGCAAGCCTGTCAGGAAAACCAATGCCACCACTGCATGGCCGATATTTGAAAAGCGCCGCAATATGGTATTGACCATATCTGGATACACGCGGCGATATCGGTCTGACAGGACCATCAAGACGATCGGCAATGCGCCTATCCAAGCCCCGACGCTCCACACATGGAGAACGTCGTTTGCCTGATGCAACAGTCCCGTCCATCCTTCATGCATGACGGCATGTCCGGTCAGCGCCAGGCTCGTCAGCATGATGCCGCTACCAGCGATGCATGCAAGCAAGCGCATGCGCTCCGATTGCGTCTCGCTGAACAAGAGCAGGCAAACGGCGATCAACTGGGTCCACCATGCCGTACCGATTGAGGTGCCGTTGGCTACCGCAGCGAGCATGTCAAGGTGCCAGGCATCAGCCCAGCCATCGCCAAGAATACTGGCTTGCAGGGGCAAGCTGGCAAGCACGGCAGTGTACAGAAGTCCGAACAAAAGACGTCGCCATCCGGCCAGGCGTTGCCATAGCTCGCTCCTGAGTGGCTCTGCGACCAGCACAAGCAAAGTCAGGCCCGCGCCCCACAGAAACAGTGCCGCACCATCGAGTGAAAGCCGGCAAAGGCCCAAGAGAAGCGTGGGAGAAATCAAGGTGTTACGGAAAAGCTGTAGCTACCCTCGGTCTTGTGGCCATCTACGGACAAGGCATGCCATTGCACCGTGTAGGTGCCCGGTGCCAGTCGTGTGGGGACCCCCACCATGAATGTCTTTCCCTCGTCCATGAGCATGGCCTCACCCAATTTGACTTCCTTCTGATCGGGGCCTGACAACTTGACGCCGCTGAATTTCAGATTCAATCCCTCTGAGAAAGTAAGGGTGAGCTCTGCTGGTGAAGCGACTACCGCCTGATCGCCGGGAAAGGCCGTCTTCAGGTGGGCGTGCGCCCAGACGAATTGCGCCATTAAGAGGCTGGAGAGGATCACTAACGAGAGGAGGCGCTTAACATTTTTCATTATCTTCAATTCCACTATGGGATCGACTGAGGGGATGTACTTACCCTGATCGGTCCGGTGATCTGATTCATGGAAGCTGACTGAGCCCGCATCCGGGCGCACATCTTCGCGGGCGACAAGTTTGCCACGACCAAGGCGCAGCACATGCGACATATTGTCGCAGACAAGCCGAACGTGCACTTGACGAAAATCTTACAAATCCTTTACAGGCAAGGACTTCCTGTCTTTTTCCCATAAAAAGGCCTGGTTTGCGCGAGCGGCCGGACTGGCTTCTTGGACGTTAGAATCTGCGCCCATGAAAACTCGCCTTCCCCGCCTACGCATGATCGCGTGGCTCACCATTGCTGCCCTGCTGGCAATGATGTGGTCGGCAGTGGTGCAAGCGCGCATCGCGACCAGGCTGGCTTTACCCTGGAATGAGCTATGTTCAGTGGCCGATGACCCCGCTGCGACTTCAGGTCGAAGCACGGGCAAAACCGAGCATGCGGCCCATGCAGGGCACTGCATGTTCTGCGCGAAGCAGGATCTTGCTCATGTGTTGCCGGCACGGCTGGATCTGCCACAGCCGTTGTTACGGAAATCGTTGGCCCCAGCGCCTGTTCAGGAGCGACGGCGGGCGCACACAGCCTGGGTGAGTGCAGCTCCCCGGGGGCCACCGGGTACACGCTGCTGATCTATCCCACGCTGCCACAGCTGACGGCATTCCCGCTTCGCCCCTGACAAGCGGCGCCGCGCATGCTGCGTTGCGCGCGTGACTGGTCCTTCCTCAGTCACCCCACGACACCTTCCCCGAGACACCGACATGATAAAAAAATCTGAACCACGCACCCTCTTGTATCCAGCGCGTTCGCTGCCAACCCAGTTGCGCCGCACGATTGCCTATGCTCCCTATGCACTGCCCCTGCTCTGCCTTACCACTCCGGTCCAGGCTGAGGACTCCGCCAATGCGCTGCCGGCCATCACGATCAATGCCCAGAGTCCATTGCCGCTGCAAAATCAGGTGTCGGTCGGTTCCAATCTGGATCTGACACCCTTGCAGACGCCAGCCAGCGTCGCCGTCATCAACCGCCAACAACTGGAAGAGCGCGGCGACGCCAGCATCACCGATGCCATCACCCGCGCGCCCGGCTACAGCGCCATGGGCCACCCGGGCAACAGCGGCAGCGCACTGTCGGCGCGCGGCTTCACCGATGCCACCTCCGTGATGCGTCTCTATGATGGCCTGCGCCAATATGGTGGCGTGGGCGTGAGCTTTCCGTTCGACACCTGGAACATTGACCGTATCGAAGTCCTAAGCGGCCCTGCCTCGGTCATCTATGGTGATGGTGCCATCGGCGGTGTGGTCAATGTGATCCCCAAAAAGCCCACCCGCGGGAAGATCGAAAACGAAATTGAAGCGAGCGTCGGCACCCATAACACCCGGCGCCTCGGACTGGGTAGCGGCGGTGCCATCAACGAGATGCTTTCCTATCGTGTCGACATCGCCGGAGATCGGTCGGATGGCTGGGTCGATCGCGGCAACACCAATAATCTGAGCCTCTCCGGTGCGTTGCGCCTGGATGTCAATCGCGATCTGTTCGTACAGCTGAGTTATGCCCAGGGGCATCAGCGTCCGATGGCCTATTTCGGTACGCCCCTGACCAATGGTCAACAAGTGGACGCCCTGCGCGAACGCAACTATAACGTGGCTGACGGCACCATCGACTACAAGGACCGCTGGGCGCAACTGGAAGCCCAGTGGACACCTGATGCCGATACCACGCTGCGCACCCGGCTTTACCAGATCAACAGCAACCGCTACTGGCGCAATGCCGAAAGCTATGTCTACAACAAGACCACCGGACTGGTCGATCGTGGCGATGCCACCGAAATCCGGCATGACCAGTCCCAGACCGGGGTAACCACTGATGCGACCTTCAAGGGCCATCTGGCAGGCCTGAAGAATCAGGTCTCGGTCGGTTTTGACATCAACTCGACGTCTTTTACGCATACCAACAACACCTACAATGGCAGCTTCAGCTCGGTCAACCCGTATAGCTTCGATCCGGGAAACTATGCCAGCGGTGTAGGGATTCCGGCTTTCCTGCCGCGCTTCCGCGCGCGCGCCTCGCAGTATTCAGTCTTCTCCGAAGACAAGCTGGACCTGAGCGAAAAACTGAGTTTGCTGGCCGGCCTGCGCTTCGATCACGCTGATGTCTCCCGCACCGATCTTGCCGGTGGTACGGGTGGTTTCGATCAGGGCTTCTCCAACCTCGGCTGGCGCCTGGGAACGGTCTATGCCATTACCCCTGACCTGAGTGTTTACGGCCAATACTCGAAGGCTGCGGCGCCCGTGAGCAGCATGCTCTTCATGAGCAAGGCCAACAGCAAATTCAAGTTGTCGACCGGACGACAGATCGAGGCTGGCATCAAGCAGGTGTTCTGGGACAAGCGCGGTGAGTGGACGCTGGCGCTCTACGATATCCGCAAGAACGATCTGCTCACCCGCGATCCGTCCAATCCCAGTGTGAGCGTGCAGGTCGGACAGCAGTCCTCGCGAGGTATCGAAGCCAGCCTGTCGCTGGCCTTTGCCGAGCAATGGAAACTGAACGCCAATGCCAGCATGTTGCGCGCACGTTTCGATGACTTCACCGAATCGGTCAGCGGCGCAGCTGTCTCGCGTGCCGGCAAGGTACCCACCGATGTGCCCGAGCGTCTGGCCAATGTCTGGCTGAGCTGGAACTTCCTGCCGGCATGGACCGCCAGCGGCGGCCTGCAGTATGTCGGCCAGCGCTATGCCGACAATGCCAATACGCTCAGGCTACCCTCCTACACCACCACTGACCTGGCGCTGCAATGGAAGGCCACGCAGGCCACCACGGTCACGCTGCGTGCCAACAATGTCTTCGACAAGCGTTATTTCACCACGGCGTATTACACCACCACGCAATGGCTGTACGGTCCCGAACGTGAAGTTCAGCTGACGCTGAATCATCGCTTCTGAGCTTGATGAAGAGTGTAACTGGCAGCCTGCGGCGCTGGACCTATCTCACGCACCGCTGGTGCGGTTTCGCCGGCTGCCTGCTGATGGCATTGTGGTTTGTCAGCGGCATGGTGATGCTGTTCATCGGTTATCCCAAGCTCACCCCTTGGGACCGATTGGCAGCATTGCCAGCGTTGGGTGCCGCACCACAATTACCGTCGCAGGTCATGGGAGATGGGCCGGTCAGCCGGCTGGTCCTCAACGCTGCCTCCGGGCAAGCACGCTATATCGTGCAGCGTGCTGATGGCAGCCTGACCAGCGTAGATGCGTCCAATGGTGTGCCAGCAGACGGCTACAGCAGCGCTGCGGCACTGCATAGCGCCAGGGTGTTCTCAGGCGGTGCCGATGTTCAATACCTGGGCAGCATCGATGAAGACCGTTGGACCCATTCCGGCAGCCTCAACGCCCATCGCCCCCTGCATATGGTGCAGGTCGGCGATGTTGCGCAGACCTTGCTCTACGTTTCCTCCCGGACCGGTGAGGTCGTGATGCAGGCCAGCCGGTCCCAGCGCATGTGGAATTACGTTGGCGCTTGGCTGCACTGGCTTTATCCCTTGAAGAACCAGTCGCGCGATCCGGTCTGGAGCTGGACCGTTATTGCGCTCTCGGCGGGCTGCGTGCTGGTTGCCTGCAGTGGCATCGTCGTGGGGCTATGGCGCTGGCGCTTTGCACGACCTTACAAATCTGGTTCCCGCTCGCCGTTCGCGCCGGGATGGATGCGCTGGCACCATCTGCTCGGTTTGGGCTTTGCTGCCATTACGCTGACATGGATCTTCAGTGGTCTGATGTCGATGAATCCACTGGGTATTTTTTCGCCGACGCAATCGCCGGACCTGGCGCGCTACGAAGGGGCCATTGTCTCCCGGCAGTACATGGATCGCACGCCAACGGACATCCTGCAGGCGCTTCAGCGGGATGGTTTCCGGGCCGTCGAGCTGGAGTGGAAAAATCTTGGTGGCCATGGCTTCGTGCTTGCCCGGGATGCCGCAGATGGCACGCGCATCGTCACCGCGGATGCACAGGGTCTGCTGGTACAGCGGCAATGGCCACAGGCCGTGCTGCAAGAGGCCGCTGCAATGCTGCTGCCCGCCAAAATCACGCAGGCAGAACTGCTCGATGGCGGTGATGCCTATTACTACGGCCGTGCGCCGGAAGCCATGATGGGCGGCGCCGAGCGTCGCCTGCCGGTGCTCAGGTTGCGTTTTGCTGATGCAGGCAGCACCCTGGTCTATATCGATCCGGCCACCGGACAGGTCGTTCTCAGCGCCGACCGCGCGCAACGGCTGGGGCGCTGGCTGTTCAGCTTCCTGCATAGTTGGGACCTGCATTTCATGCTGGCTGCAGTCGGCTGGAGGGAGGCTGTTCTGATCCTGCTCAGTCTTGGCGGACTGGGGCTTTCTCTCAGCGGGATTGTCATCGGGGTGCGTCGTGTCGATAGAAAGATGAGGAGTCGCCACTAGAAACCATCGAAGTCCCAAGGACAGCGATCTTCTGCTTGGCTGACGGCTGAGCTTTCAGGTGTCGCAGTTTAGCTGTTCAAGTTGTTCTCCGCATTGGCAATGGCATTTTTCTTGGTTGAAAGCGGATGCGCCGATGACCAGACTGCCGGCTGTGGCCATGAGTGCCCTTACTCATCGCGCCCTCCTTGCTGGTTTTTTTCATGAACGACTTCTTCCCCCCACAATCACCGGCTTTTTTAAACCGTGTTTCGCCGGCATCCCCTCGATGATGCGGCTGCCGCCGCTGACACTTGACACCCGGCGCCTGCTGCGCGAACTGCAGGGCTCGCAAAGGGTCATCCGCGAAATCCTCATAAGGAACCGCGAAAACGGTCGTTGTGCAAGCCATGCGCGCTTTGCATACTCCTCAACGACGCAAGCCTGCGCGCCCATTAAACCAAGAACAGGAACAGACCATGCACATCACAAGAAGAGCATTCAACACCGCCATCGCCGCCCTGCTGCTGACCGGAGCCACAGCCGCAGGTGCTGCCGACAAGCCCGTCGTCGTCGGCTACCAGAGCGATGCCCTGCCCTCGTCGCTGGCCATCGCCAACGGTGAATTCGAAAAGGCCACCGGCAAGAAGATCGACTTCCGCAAGTTCAACTCAGGTGCCGACGTGATCGCGGCCATCGCCGGTGGCGATGTGCAGGTGGGCTACGTGGGTTCGAGCCCGCTGGCCGCAGCGGCTTCGCGCGGTCTTGACGTCAAGGCCTTCTACCTGGCTTCCATCTCCGGCACCGATGAGGCCTTGGTGGTGCGCAATGGTTCGGGCATCAACAGCGTTGCCGACCTGAAGGGCAAGAAGCTGGCCGCCGCCCCCGTCTCCACCGACCATTACCAGTTGCTGGCGCTGATCAAGAGCCAGGGGTGGACAGAGAAGGATGTGAAGGTTTTTGCCATTCCGCAGCCTGAAATCGTGGCCGCCTACAATCGTGGCGACATCGACGGCGGGTTCGTCTGGGACCCGGCTCTGACCGAACTGAAGAAAAACGGCAAAGTCCTGGTGACCTCCAAGGATGTGGCCGACAAGGGCGCGCCGACCTTCTCGGCCTGGATCGCCACTGGCTCCTTTGCCAAGGAACATCCTGAATTCCTGAAGACCTTCAGCGCCGTGATCGACAAGGCCAGCCTGTCCTTCCAGAACGACAAGGCCGCCTGGAACAAGGATAGCGAGAACGCACGCCTGCTGGCCAAGCTGCTCGGCGGCACCCCGGCCGACCAGGCTTCGGGCCTGCAGAACCTGAACCTGGTACCGGTCAGCGCCCAAGCGTCGCCGGCCTGGCTGGGTGGCGGTGAAAACTCGGGTCTGGCCAAGATCCTCAAGGAAACCGCCGTGTTCCTGAAGGAACAGAAGAAGATCTCGGACGTGCTGCCCAGCTATGCCGCCTTCGTCACCCCAACGGCGGTGACTGGCCTGAAGTAAGCCTCCCCGTCGATACCGTCTGCAAGCCCGTCGTGCCGATAGCCACCCTGTCGCACGGCGCTTGCGCTTGTACGGTTTGGAAAGAACACACCATGTTGAAAGTAGAAAACGCCAGCGTCTTCTTTGCCGGCCGGGACAAACAGGTGGTCCATGCGCTTGACCGGGTCTCGCTGGATATTCCTGAACGCGGCTTCGTGGTCGCGCTGGGCACCTCGGGCTGCGGCAAGTCGACCTTGCTCAATGCCATGGCCGGATTCCTGCCGCTCTCCGAAGGCAGCATCACCCTCGACGGCAAACCGGTCTCCGGACCCGGTGCCGAGCGTGGCGTAGTGTTCCAGAAGGACAGCCTGCTGCCCTGGAAATCGGTGCTGGACAATGTCGCCCTGGGCCTGAAGTTTGCAGGCGTGCCGCGCAATGAAAGCCGCGACCGTGCGCAGGAGTTGTTGCGCCTGGTAGGACTGCAGGACTTCGCCAAGGCTGCCCCCTACGAACTCTCGGGCGGCATGCGCCAGCGCGTGGGCCTGGCCCGCGCTTTGGCCCCGGCCCCCAAGATCCTGCTGATGGACGAACCCTTCGGTGCACTCGACAGCATGACCCGCGAACAGATGCAGGAGCTGCTGGTATCGGTCTGGGCACGCACGGGCAAGCAGGTCTTCTTCATCACGCACTCCATCGAGGAAGCGCTTTTCCTGGGCACCGAGGTAATCGTGATGTCACCGCGCCCGGGCCGCATCGTAGCGCGTTTCCAGACCGATTTCGTGCGCCGTTTTGTAGCCGAGGGCGATGCCCGGGCCATCAAGACCGAACCTGCCTTTGCACAATTGCGTGAAGAAATTCGCGCCATCGTCCACCAGTCCGAAGACCTCGTCTCATCATGAGCGACCAAGTCCAACCCCTCCCCCTGCTGGATTCCCTGTGCGCAGGGACATCGGCTCCACCCGCGGCCAGCGCGCCACCGCGCCTGGTCAAGATGCGCAGCTTCGGCATCGGCGAAGGCTCCACGGTGCGCATCAGCGTGGCCGCCGGCATCGCCATCCTGGCGCTGTGGTGGCTCATCGCGCAGACCGGCTGGGTGCCGCACCTGTTCCTGCCTACCCCTTCCGAGGTCATCCATGTGGCCCAGGGCATCTGGGAAGACGGCTACGCCAATGCCACCCTGACCGAGCACGTGGGTGCAAGCCTGCTGCGCATCCTCACCGCCGGCGTCATTGCGGTTTCGCTGGGCATTCCGGTGGGTCTGCTGATGGGGCTCAATCGCTGGGTCAAGGGCGTGCTCGATACCCCGATTGAATTTTATTGGCCCCTGCCGCCGCTGGCTTACCTGCCCTTGATGATCATCTGGCTGGGCATCGGCGAAGCCTCCAAGATCACCCTGCTGACCCTGGCCATGTTTGCACCCGTGGTGCTGTCGGCGCAGGCGGGGGTGCGCTCGCTGCCGCTGGAACGGGTCAATGCGGCGCTCTCACTGGGCGCGACGCGCTGGCAACTGCTGGTCGAGATCGTCCTGCCCTCGGCCCTGCCGGAAATCCTGACCGGCATCCGCATTGCGCTGGGCGTGGGCTGGAGCACCCTGGTGGCGGCCGAGCTGATTGCAGCCAATCGCGGCATCGGCTACATGATCATGTCGGCCTCCCACTTCCTGGCAACCGATGCAGTCTTCGTCGGCATCGCCTTGATTGCCACCTGCGCCTTCGCCTTCAGCTATGGCATGCGCCTGCTGGAACGCGCGCTGGTTCCCTGGAAGGGCAAGAGCTGAGGCCATCGGACCAGCCTGCTTTCCACCAGCGGCGGATGATGGGCGTGAGCAGAAAGCGACAGCGCCGGTCATTCGCGGGCCAACAGGGCCGTCCACCTATCCTTTCGTATAGCTAGACACCGCAGCCGCTGCTGCGCACACTCCTCCCCGTCCCCCGCCAGTACGGCGGCCCATTCCCTGCTTCGCCGGTCTTGCTACCGCCTTCACTGCCTGCGCAAGTCTGGCGTGGCGGCCTGTGCCGCGTTGCCGCTCTCCGAGGAGTCTTGCCATGCATCGTTCATTACGCGCGTCTTCGTCCACCCCCTCCCGCTCTCGTTCCGCGCTGCTGCGTCCGCTGGCGGCGGCCTCTGCTGCCCTCATCGCCCTGGCCGTGGTGCATGCTGCTTACGCCGAAGCGCCGCTGCACAAGAACCAGCCGGGCTTCTATCGCACCATGATCGGCGACATCGAAGTCACCGCGCTCTCCGATGGGACCAACCGCCTGCCAGCCGGCAAAATGCTGCGCGGCATCAGCAAGGAAGACCTGGAGCAACGCCTGCAGGCTGCCTTCGTCAGCGATCCGGTCGAGACATCGGTCAACGCCTTCCTGGTCAATACCGGCAAGAAGCTGATCCTCATCGATACCGGCGCCGGCGGCGTGCTTGATGCCGACAGCGGCCACCTGCTCACCAGCCTGAAGGCCGCCGGCTACCGCCCCGAGCAGGTCGACGAGGTCTACCTGACCCACCTGCATCCGGACCATGAAGCCGGCCTGACCCACAAGGGCAAGCGCGTCTTCCCCAAGGCTGTGGTGCGGGCCGACAAGAAAGACGCCGAGTACTGGCTCAATCCCGCCAACAAGGCCCAGGCCAGCCCCATCAACCAGGAATTCTTCGAGGTCGCCGAAAAGTCGCTCAAGCCCTATATCGCCGCCGGCAAGTTCCGTCCGTTCGAGGGTGACACGCAACTGCAACCCGGCATTTCCAGCGTGGCCAACTATGGCCATACGCCCGGGCACAACGCCTACCTGGTCAGCAGCAAGGGCCAACGACTCCTGATCGTGGGCGACATGATCCACGTGGCCGCGGTGCAGTTCCCGCAGCCCGACATCACCATCGGCTTCGATACCGATGAGAAGGAAGCCCAGCAGGATCGCCGCAAGGCCTTCGATGCCGTCGCCGACGCCAAGGAACTGATCGCGGCCGCCCACCTGTCCTTCCCCGGCATCGGCCATATCGTCAAGGACGGCAGCGGCTATCGCTGGGTGCCGATCAACTACGCGCTGGTGCGCTGAGCGGCGCAGGCATGGCTTCCTCCCCCGCGCCTTCGGGCGCTGCAGCCACGGGCTACGTGCCGGCCATTTTTGCCGGTCTGGTGGCCAGCCTGGTCGGTATCGGACTGGCGCGCTTCGGCTATACGCCGCTGTTGCCGGTGATGATCCACGCGCAATGGTTTGATGCCTCCCAGGCGGCCTACCTGGGCGCGGCCAACCTGGCCGGCTACCTGGTTGGTGCATTTTCGGGCCGCGCCATGGCGCGCTATCAGAGTCCGGTGGCCGTGCTGCGGCTGATGACGCTGCTGGCCTCCGTGTCCTTCATCGGCTGTGCGTTTCCCTTGTCGCAGGTCTGGTTCTTCTGCTGGCGGCTGCTTTCGGGGATCGCCGGTGGCGCCATCATGGTGCTGGTCTCGGGGGTCGTGCTACACCGGGTACCGCACAGCAAGCGTGGATTGGCCAGCGGTGCGATCTTCTTCGGGATCGGTATCGGCGTGATCCTCTCCGGAACGGTGGTGCCGCTGATGCTGGCGTTGAGTCTGCAGGCGACCTGGCTGGCATTGGGCGGCCTGGCCCTGCTGTTGACGGCGGCCAGCTGGTTTGCCTGGCCGGCACACGATCACACGGCAGTGCGCAGCATGACCTCCATGAAAAAGGCACCCCTATCCCCGGCATTGCGCCTGCTCTTCGTGCAGTACGCCCTGGCCGCGCTGGGGCTGGTGCCGGAAATGCTGTTCCTGGTCGATTACATCGCCCGCGAGCTGAACCATGGGACTGCATTGGGCGCAGCGACCTGGGTGGCCTATGGGATCGGTGCCTCGGTCGGTCCACTGCTCTACGGCTGGGCAGCGGACCGCTGGGGCGCACGTTCTTCAATGCTGGCGGCGTTCGGCGTACAACTGCTGGCGGTGCTGGCACTGGGGCTGGTCAGTCAGCTGGCGGCGCTCATGGTACTGGCCGTGATCATCGGTTCCTTCCCCGCCGGGGTGGTGCCGTTGGCGCTGGCACGGCTGCACGGCCTGAGCGACGACGCCCATGCGCGCGAGGCCATCTGGAGCCGGCTCACGGTCGCCTTTGCACTGGCCCAGGCGCTGGGAGGCTATGCTTACTCTGCACTCTATGCGGTCAGCAACGGCCATCACCTCAGCACTTTCCTGATCGGGGCGGCCGCCCTCGGGCTGGCGCTCATTGCCGGCTTGTGCAGCCGCTGAAGGCAGCGCGGGCGGCAGTATGCGCCACCCGCGCAAGCTAAGAAGAAATTCGCAGTTTGGTCCTGCGCCTCGTGACCCTATGATGTCCGCATCCTTGCCATCCGCCGCAAGGCCGACACCGGACATGACCTCATGAGCAAAATCCCTCCCGACCTCCTGCAACGTATCGCCGATGGCGCTGCCCAGCGCGATGCCCAGCGCGAACAACCCTTTGACGTGATCGCCGAGATCAAGGCCACCGGTTTCGGTGCCGGCCGCCTGGACGCCGACTACGGCGGTGGCGGCGCCACCTTCGTCGAAACGCTAGCCACGGCCATCCAGCTGGGTGCGGCTGATCCCAACGTGGCCCACATCTGGCGCAATCACCACGTCGCCCTCGAACGCCTGCTCAATGCGCCCCTGCAGCACGCCGGCGTGCAGCGCCTGCGCGAACGCGTGCGCGCCGGTGATCTGGTCGGGGCCTCCCACACCGAGCTGGGCCAGCCCCAGATCGGTGGCAATGCACCGCTGGCCACGCGCCTGGTGCGCCAGGGCGATCACTACGTCCTCAACGGCCAGAAGTTCTACTCCACCGGCTCGCTCTTCGCCGACTGGCTGCATGTGACCGTGTCGGTGGAAGATGGCCGCCGCGCGGTGGTCCTGCTGCCGCGCCAACGCGAAGGCGTGCAGACCGTCGACGACTGGTTCGGCATGGGCCAGCGCCTGACGGGCAGTGGCACGACCGTCTTCGAAAACGTGGTGGTGGCCGCCGATGAAGTGGTCCTGCCGGACCAGGTGCCGGTACGCCAGGCCGTCTTCGGTTCGACCATCGCCCAGCTCTTCCTGACCTCGGTGATCGCCGGCGTGGTCAGCGCCGTGGCCCGTGACGGCGCTGCCCTGCTGGGCAAGCGCAAGCGCAACTACTACTACGCCCCCACGCCCTCGGCCGCACAGGATCCGATCCTCCTGACTGCCCTCGGCGAGCGCGATGCCGACGCCTTCGCCACCCGCGCCGTGGTACTGGCCGCCGCCGCCGAAGCCGACCGCGCCTACGCCGCCCTGAAGGCCAATGCGGCCGACGCCGATGATCGCCTCCAAGATGCGGCCGCCGCTGCCGCCCGCGCCAAGATCACGGTGGACCGCATCGCCCATCACGCAGCCACGGCGCTGTTCGATATCGCCGGGGCCTCGGCCACGCTGACCCAGTTCAACCTGGATCGCCACTGGCGCAACATCCGCACCATCTCCACCCACAACCCCACCTCGCACAAGGCCTACGCCCTGGGCAACCTGAGCGTGAACCAGGTGAGGCTGCCGACCCAGGGCTTCTTCTGATCGCACCTCGCAGGGGTGGCCTGCGCCGATAAAGGTTTCCATTTGGTTGGATGTCCTATAAAGTAGACAAAAAACCAATCAGGGACAGGCGCAGGCAACATGAAGATTCCAGTACCCATTCTGGCTGCGACAGGGGACAGGACGGCATCGGCGCGCCGTTCGAGGCGCTTGCGCACCAGGCTCTCACGAGCGCTGCTATGGCTGCTCATCTGTTGCAGCTCGATGGCGGCCTGCGCACAGACAGCGACTCCCAACTCCGCCTCTCCCCCTGCAAAGCTCCTCACGGTCGGGGTCTACCAGAATCCCCCCAAGATCTTTTTCGACGGCGAAGGCACGGCCACCGGCCTGCACATCGACCTGATCCGCCTGATCGCCGAACGCGAACACTGGCAGCTGCGCTTCGTCCCCTGCGAATGGCAGGCCTGCCTGCAACAGGTGGAAAGCGGCCAGCTCGACTTGTTGCCCGACGTGGCCTGGAATGAGCAGCGTGCCAAGGTGCTGCAATTCCCGGCGGTGCCGGCGCTCTACAGCTGGTCCATCCTCTATCGCAACCGCTCGGTGGCCATCAATTCGGTCTTCGATCTCAAGGACAAGAAGATCGGCCTGCTGGAGAACTCGGTCCAGGCCAATTACTTCCGCAACCTGGTCGAGAACTCCGGCATCAAGGTCCAGCTGGTGCCGCTGCACAATATCGAGGCCGGGTTCCGGATGGCCTCGGCAGGCGAGATTGATGGCATCATTGCCAGCCAGCAAGCTGGCGACATGCTGGCAGACCGCTACAAGCTGGCCGACACCAGCATCGTGTTCCAGCCGGTCAAGCTGTTCTTCGTCAGCGGACGGCAGCAGCCCCCCGAGATCCTGGCCGCCATCGATCGCACGCTGTCCCAATGGCAGGCCGATCCGGGATCCATCTACTTCGACATCCTGCGCAAATGGGGGCGCGGCAACAGCAGCATCCCGGCCTATGTCTGGTGGCTGCTGGGAGCTGCCCTGTTCCTGCTGGCCTGCGCCCTGCTCATTGCCGCCTACCTCAAACGTGAAGTGGCACGCCGTACCGCCCGGCTGCAGGAGAGCGAAATCTCGCTGCGCATCGCGGCGGCCGCCTTCCATTCCTCCGAAGCCATCTGGGTCATGGATGCCCGGCGCAAGGTACTGGACGCCAACGCAGCCTTCACCGAACTGACGGGGTATCGGCTGCACGAGCTGCCTGAAGGCGGCTTGCCGCCCTGCCAGCGCGACGAGGAAAGCGAGGATTTCCGCACCAGGCTATGGGCGCTGGTACAGCGCGATGGCAAATGGCAAGGAGAACTGCGGGTATGGCGCAAGGACGGTGCCACCTTCTGCGCCGTGGTGACCCTCACGGCCGTAGCCGATCCGAACGGCCGTATCAGCCACTATGTGGGTACCCAGGTCGATATCAGCAGCCAGAAGCGCTTGCAGGAGGAAACCCGGCAGCTGGCCTTCTACGATCCGCTGACCGGCTTGCCCAACCGCCGCCTGCTGCTCGACAAGATCGGCGCTGCCAGCAGCCAGGGGCATGCGGCCGCGCTGTTCTTCATCGACATGGACAACTTCAAGGATCTCAACGATGCCCTGGGCCATTCCATCGGCGACCGCCTGCTCTGCCTGATCGCCGCGCGTTTGAAGGAACTGGCTGGGGAGGGCCTGGTGGCGCGCCTGGGCGGCGACGAGTTCGTGGTGCTGTGCGAGCAGCCGCAGGCTGGCAGCGAGGTGGTGCAAGACGCCGCGCTGCAGTTCGGCCAGCGCATCGTCGCGGCCATGGAGCAGCGTTTTGACCTGAACGGCCTGAGTCACTTTGCCACCTGCTCGGTCGGTGTCACCCTCATGCAAGGGGATGGTGCCAGCGTGGAAGACCTGCTGCGCCGGGGCGACCTGGCCATGTATGCCGCCAAGCAGAAAGGCCGCAATACCTGCTGCGTGTTCGACCAGCAGATGGAACAGGCACTGCATTTCCGCACCGGGCTGGAAAGCGACCTGCGGCGCGCCATCGGCAGCAGCCAATTCCAGTTGCACTACCAGCCCCAGCGCGACCAGGCCGGACGGCTGATCGGGGTGGAAGCCCTGGCGCGCTGGAACAGTCCTTTCCGTGGCAGCGTCTCGCCGGGCATCTTCATCCCGGTGGCCGAGGCCTCGGGGCTGATCCTGCCACTGGGTCACTGGGTCTTCGAGCAGGCCTGCCGTCAGGCGGTGCGCTGGAATCGTCCGGGACGACGGCAACCGGTAGTCATCGCCGTCAACGTCAGCGCCGTGCAGGTACGCCAGCCGGACTTCGTGCCATGCATCCTGGACACGCTCAAGGCGACCGGTGCCGATCCCTGCCACCTCAAGCTGGAGCTGACCGAGTCGGCCATGGTCGATGACGTGCAGGCCACCATCGACAAGATGCTGGAACTGAAGCATCACGGCCTGGCCTTGTCGCTGGATGATTTCGGGACCGGCTATTCGTCGCTGTCCCTGCTCAAGAAGCTGCCCATCGACCAGCTCAAGATCGACCAGTCCTTCGTGCGCGAACTCCTGTTTGCGCCCAGTGACGTCGCCATCGCCAAGAGCGTCATCACGCTGGGCGATGCACTGGGGCTGGAGGTCATTGCCGAGGGTGTGGAAACCCGCGAGCAACAGCAGTTCCTGGCGGCGCTGGGTTGCACGCGCTACCAGGGGTATCTGTTTGGAAGGCCGGTGCCGGCGGAGCAGTTTGAAGGCCTGGATTGAGGCGTGAAAGAAGGCGCAAAAAGAGGTACAAAAAAGAGGCGCGTAAAAAGCAGGTATTCGCGCCCCGCTTCCATCAATGGGTAGCGCGACGCTCCGCCACGGTCAGGTATTCTGCATGCAGGTGCGCCGCCTCGAGCAACTCGCGGCACTTGGCGCGCTCTGCAGGCAAGGCCGCCAGTTCATGCTGCAGCAATTGTTCGATGATCTCGGCCGCCTCCATCGGTTCGGTCCCGGCCGCCTGCATGGCCAGCAGGCAATTGCGGACCGTGGCGCGCACCAGCTCGCCGGTGGGCTGGTCCTGTTCGGACATCTCACACAGTCGCACGATGATGCCCAGGTGACGCCGCGCGATGCTCATGGCATTGGTACACATGTCTGCCTCCTTGTCATGCAGACCAAGATAGGACGGTGCTGGCGACCTCGCCATCAGGCGTTTCCTGATTTCAACACCGACAAGCAGCGGGCATTCCCGGGCGATGAAAAGCGGGCCTCGCGCAATCGGCGCGCCGTGATTTTCCCATCGCAGCATCGCTTGTTTTAAACAAGAACACGTCTCATTCGTCATCCAGGAAGCGGGCCCTCCGGCTCGTGCCAGCGCCGCTGGCAATCCCTCATTGCGACCACGCTTCCGACCATGACGACAAGAAAAACCTGCCGCACTTCCCCGCACGCCTGCGCTGTGCTTCCCTCTCCTGTTGCACGTCCCCGGCTGATGGTGCAGGCGCTGCGCCTGGCCTTGCTGGGCCTGCCCGCTGCTGCCCCCGCCTGGGCGCAGACCACCACCGACACCGCGCTGCCCCAGGTCACCATCACGGCCGGGCAGGAAGAACAGGCTACCGGCCCGGTCCACGGCTTCGTGGCCAAGCGCAGTGCCACGGCGACCAAGACCGATACCCCCATCACCGAAACACCGCAATCCATCTCGGTGGTCACGGCCGACCAGATCGCCACCCAGCAGGCGCGGTCGGTCTCGGAGGCGCTCGGCTACAGCAGCGGCATCCAGGTCTCCAATGGCGCCTTCGCCATTTCCGAAACGGCCTCGCTGCTGCGCGGCTTCCCCATCAACAATGGCGGCTCGCTCTACCGCGACGGCACGCTCACGGCCTCCAACGCCAGCTATAGCCGCTATGCGCCGGAACCCTACGGACTGGAACGCATCGAGCTGCTGCATGGACCGGCCTCGGTGATGTTCGGGCAGAACGCGCCGGGCGGGCTGATCAACGTGGTCTCCAAGAAGCCGACCACCACCACCCTGCGTGAATTGCAGGTGCAGGTCGGCAGTTTTGATCGCAAGCAGGTGGCCGGCGACTTCGGCGGCGCACTCGATGAAGCTGGCGTCTGGTCCTATCGCATCACCGGGCTGGCTCGCGATGCCGGTACCCAGGTCGATGGCACGGTGGATCGTCGCCTGTTCCTGGCACCGTCCATCACGTGGCGCCCGTCCGACCGCACCGAATGGACCGGCCGCTTCGAATACCAGCGCAGCGAGGGCTTGTCCAACAACGTCTTCCCCGCCAGCGGCACGGTCACGGCCAATCGCAACGGGCAGATCCCGACCAGCACGGCAGTGGGTCGCAGCGCCGACAATGGCGAGCGCTACGAAAACTGGTCGCTCAGCTCGCAGTTCTCGCATCAGTTCAACGAGGTGTGGAGCATGCGCCAGAACCTGCGCTATACGGATTACAACGGCACCCGCAACAGCATGCGCTTCGCCGCCTTCTACCCGGCGACGCAGTCGGCGACCGCCGCCCTGCAGCGCTGGCGCCTGGGTACCGAGTCCGACACCTTCACCGCCGACAACCAGCTGCAGGCCGACTTCAGCACCGGTGCCGTGAAGCACAAGGTGTTGATCGGTGTGGACTTCCATCACACCGCTGGTACCGTGCGTGGCTACGTCAGCCCCAACACGCTGGCCGGCTATGTGCTCTCCAACATTTACACCACCAGCTATGGCACGCTCCCGGCCGTGCCCGAGAACTACAATCTGCGCACGGTGGATGACCAGCTCGGCTTCTACCTGCAGGACCAGCTGAAGATCGCCGAACGCTGGTTCGTCTCGGCGGGCGTGCGCCACGACCGCTCGCAACAGACCGTCAGCAACGCCATCGCACGCACCCAGACCGACCGCAGCGACCGCGCCAACACGCGCAACCTGGGGCTGGTGCATGAGTTGGCCAATGGCGTCTCGCCCTACCTGAGCTATACCGAATCCTTTACCCCCACCACCGGCACCAGTTTCGGCGGCGCCATGCTCAAGCCCGAGCGCGCCAAGCAATACGAAGCCGGCGTGAAATACGCACCCGTCAATACCAATGCGCTCTTCACGCTGGCGGTCTTCGACCTGCGCCGCCAGAACGTGGCCACCACCGACCTGGCCCATGCGGGCTACTCGGTTCAGACCGGTGCGGCCCGCTCCAAGGGCGTGGAGTTGGAAGGCAAGGTGTCCCTCAGCGAGGGCCTCAGCCTGACCTCCAGCTACAGCTATACCAACGCCAAGGTCACCAGCAACAACGCCACCAGCAGCAGCACCGACACCCAGGGCAAGGCCTTGCCCGGTGCGGCCAGGCACAATGCCGGCGTGCTGGCGGACTATGCCTTCCAGCGCGGCACGCTGGCCGGCACCCATGTGTCGGCGGGCGTACGCTACATCGGCCGCGCCTATGGCAATGCGCTCAACACCTTTGAGGTGCCTTCGGTCACGCTGCTGGACTTCGGCGCACGCCTGGACCTGGGACGCATCAATGCGGACTGGCGCAACGTCGAACTGGCCTTCAAGCTCAACAACGTGACCGATCGCGTCTACGCCTTCTGCTCGGAACTCTGCGAGTACGGCGCACGCCGCACCGGCCTCGTGCAGCTGACCACGCGATGGTAAGCACGCTGTGCGCCTGGGTGTGCCGCTTTGCGCCACGCCGTCCGCACCTGGTCCTGCTGCATCGCTGGACCGGGCTGGCCATCGCCTTCTTCCTGGTGGTGGCCTGCCTGACCGGCAGCCTGCTCAGTTTCGAGGAGGAGCTCGATACCTGGCTGGCCCCCGAGCTGCACCTGGCGCAGCCGCTGCCAGGCCAGCCGGCCACGACGACGCTCGATCCCTACCAGTTGCGCGCAAGGGTCGAACAGGCGCTGGGACCGCAGGCGCAGGTCAACCAGCTGATCTTGCGTGCGCAGCCGGGGCGAACCGTACGCTTCCTCGCGGAACCGGCGCTGGATCCGGCCAGCGGCAAGCCCTACCGGCTCAGCTATGACGAGGTCTTCGCCAACCCCTACGATGGCACGATACAGGGTGTGCGGGACCGCAACGCGATCAGCCTGCGGCCCGCGCAGCTGATGCCCTTCCTGTTCAAGGTGCATCACTCGATGGCCCTGCCGCGCGTGCCGGGTGCACTGCTCATGGGCATCGTGGCACTGCTGTGGAGCCTGGATTGTTTCGTCGGCATGATCCTCACCTGGCCGCGCGCGCGGCCCTTCCTGGTGAAATGGAAACCGGCCTGGCTCATCAAGTGGCATGCCGGTTTTTATCGCATCAATCTCGACCTGCATCGTGCCTGCGGACTGTGGCTGTGGGTGATGCTGCTGCTCATTGCCTGGTCCAGCGTGATGTTCAACCTGCGTGACCAGATCTATCTGCCGGTGATGTCGCAGATCCTGCCGTTCGATACCAGCTGGCGCGGCACCGCACCGCTGCCCAAACCGCTGGCGCGGCCGCCGCTGGATTGGCCCCAGGCCCATGCCATGGCACGTGCGGCCATGGCCCGCTTCGCGCAGGAACGTGGCCTGACCGTCGACTTCGAAGAAAAACTTAGTATGGATCGCCGCCGGGGCTTGTATGCATACATGGTCCACAGCAATGCAGACATCCGCAGCGATACCGGCAACACCGGCCTGCTGATCGATCCCGCCACCGGTGACATCCGCGGCCACTGGCTGCCGCAGGGCGACCGCAGCGGCAATACCTTCAGCAACTGGATCGGCGCCCTGCACATGGGCCAGGTGTTCGGCCTGCCCTGGCGCATCTTCCTGGCCGTGCTGGGCGTGCTGGTGAGCGTGCTGACCGTGACCGGCATCATCATCTGGTGGAAGAAACGGGCAGCGCGCGCCGTCCGTCCGGTCAGCGCGGCGATGCCAGCGCGAGGCACTGGCGGCAGCTTGCCAGGGCATCGCGGATGAGGAAGTTGACCAGCGTGACCGAGATGCCCAGTTCGGCTGCGATCTCGCGCTGGCTCAGCCCGGCCAGGCGATACAGTTCGAAGGCGCGCCGGGTCCGGGCGGGCAAGCCGTCCAGCGCCCGGCTCACCAGTGCCAGGGTCTGGCGGCTGATGGCGATGGCCTCGGGGCCGTGGGCTTCTTCATGGATGTCTTCACCGGCTTCTTCGTCGGCAAAGACATCGCTTTCAAAGCGGCAGCGGCGATGACGATCAATGGCCAGGTTGCGCACGATGCGCATCAAGTAGGCTTGCGGCTGGCGGATGGCGCCGCTTTCCTGTTGCTGCACCTCGCCGATCTTGAGGTAGGCGTCCTGCACCACGTCGTCGGCGCGATGCGGACATCCCAGGATGCGCTGGGCGGCATCCCGCAGGCGCTGGCGCTGGCCGATGAAGTGCTGTTGCAGGCCGGTGGGGGCGGTGCCGTGATGCATGCGTCCGGGTCTCCTCGTGAAGTACTACCAGCGATAGCGGGCACTGAGCACGGCGGTGCGCTCCTCGGCCCAGAAACAGGTCAGCGTCGGCTCGGCCAGGCAGGACGTGGTGCGGCGGTTGGCCAGGTTGCTGACGTTGAAGGCATAGCGCCAATGGCCCCGGTCCAGGCGCAGCATCGCGTCCAACAGCACCGTGGCAGCGTTGCGCACGCTGTTGTCGGCATTGGCGTAACTGGCACCCGTATAGCGTGCACCCGCGCCCATGCCCAAGCCGGGCAAGCTGTCGCCGGGCGTGTAGTCCAGCCACAGGCTGGCGGCATGGCGCGGCACCAGCATCGGCATCTTGCCCAGCAGCGACGCATCGGCATGGGCGGTGTTGATGGCCTGCGTCCAGGTATAGGCAGCCAGCAGGTTCAGTCCGGGCCACAGCGCACCGCGCGCCTCCAGCTCCAGGCCGCGCGAACGCACCTGGCCCTGGTCAACCGAGAAATTGGTGTTCTGCGGATCGCTGGTGAGGACATGATCCTTGGTGATCTGGAACAGCGCGGCGCTGTAGAGCGCCCGCTGCGGCTCGGGCTGGAACTTGATGCCGGCCTCGATCTGGCGGCTGCGGCTGGGGGAGAACGGCCGGCCGGCCACATCCTGCCCCGGCTGCGGCAGGAATGAGGTGCTCACGCTCAGGTACGGCACCAGCGACGGCAACAGCTTCCACGACAATCCGGCGCGATGGCTCAATGCATGGGCACGCGTGTCGGTGCGCACTGCGGTGCCCAGGTTGCGGTTGGTGTCGGTGACGCGGTCGTAGCGGCTGCCCAGCGTCCAGACCAGCGCGCCGTGACGGATCTGGTCCTGCAGGTACAGGCCGGTCTGATGCAGGTCCTCCTCCAAGCGCGCCACCGCTTGCGAGGCCATCGCGACGGGCAGGCCATAGACCGGTGCGTCCAGGTCCAGGCTGGGCGCGTCGCCCCGATAACGTTGCTCGGCCTGGTGCATGCGGGTCAGGTCCAGTCCCAGTACCACGGTATGTTCAGCCGCACCCTGCTGCAGCTGGCCTTGCAGGCGCGTATCGAGCTGGCTGCTCTCCATCTGCGTGTCATAACGCGCCGCCATGCGCGTAAGCACGCGGCCGCTCAGGCTGACCGGATTGAGCACCGAATACTGCGAACGCAAACCGGCCTGGCGGAAATCCTGCAGCAGCTGCCAGCGGTCATCCAGGCGATGCGCCAGCTGCCACCCCAGCGACCATTGCTCGCCGCGCTGGCGGTCGATGCCGGGGTCGCCCACCAGCATGTGGGTGAGGCGGCCGTCGGCAGCGACGGCGGTCCAGCGGCTGCTGCCGTTGCGGTCCTTGAGGTAGTCGGCCAGCAAGATGAGGCTGGTGTCGCGGCCCAGGCGCAGCTTGAGCGAGGGCGCCAGATAGAGGCGGTCGTTCTGCACGGCGCGGCCATTGCCATAGCGGAACTGGGTATCGCTGTCGCGCACCAGGGCCACCAGGCGCGCCTGCGCCTGGCCGTCTTCATCGATCGTGCCGCTGAGGTCAGCGGCCAGCTGGCGCATGTTGAAGGTACCCGCCGAGAGCGCCAGTTCATTGGGCGACCCTTCCCCGGCCAGCTTGCTGATGCGATTGACCACCCCGCCCGGATCAGCCTGGCCGACGGTGGCCGAGGCCGCGCCGCGCAGCACCTCGACCCGCTCCAGTGCGTAGGATTCGGTGCGAAACATGCCGAACCCCGCCACCAGCTGCCGCAGGCCGTTGAGATAGTTGCTGGTGTTCTGGGCATTGATGAAGCCGCGCAGGTTGAAGTAGTCGTAGCCACGTGGATCCACGCCATGGGTCTGGGTGTTGGCCCCCGGCAGGTAGCGCAGCGCGTCCATGACGCTGGCGGCACCGCGTGCGTCCATCTCCTCGCGGGTGACTACCGAGAGCGATTGCGGGATGTCCAGCAGCGGCGTATCGGTGCGGGTCCCGGTCCGGGCGTGGGTGGCGGCATGGTCCGGCGGCCCCTCGTGCAATGCCTGACCGTCGGGACGGCCGACGATGACGACCTGCTTCAGGCGCTGCTCTTGCTCGGGGATGCCGTCATTGCCGGAACGCGCAGGCCCCTGCCATTGCAGGCCATAGCCGCCGCCCGGCGTGCGCACCGCCCGCAGGCCGGATCCGGCCAGCAGCTGCGCCAGGGCCTCTTCCACGGCCAGGTCGGCGTCGAGCGCGGGGGCGGTTCGTCCCTGCACCATGTCCGGCGCATAGGAGAGCGTGATGCCAGCCAGCCGGGCGAACCGGTTCAGGGCCTCGTCCAGGGGCCCGGCGCTGAGCTGGTAGTGGCGATGCGCTGGCCGCGCCTCCTGCGCCCAGGCGAATCCGGCGCAGCCCGGCACGGCAAGCGCCAGCAGCAGCCCGAGCACAAGGCGGGGGCGGCGCAGGCGGTCGGCGTGCAGTCGCGGCGGGATGAGGGCGGGCATGGCGGTTGGCAAGAAAATTCACTGGTCTCATGAGGTATGCCGAAGCAGGCCCGCAAAACCCGTAATCCCCGCCAGAAAATTCTTATTGGCTGTGTTGCGCCGCCACCCGGACCCAGAAGCGGGTGCGCTGCTCGATACGCACCGGCAGCGCTTGCGCCAGTGACTCCAGCGCCGCATCGCCATCGCGCAGCTGGAACACGCCCGACACCTTCAAGGAAGCCACGCTGTCCTCGCATTGGAGCCAACCGTGGCGATACCGCGCCATCTCGGCTACCACGTCGCCCAGCCGCATGTCGCGCGCCACCAGCGTGCCCCCGAGCCAGGCCGTTGGGTCCATGTTGGCAGCGGGAATGGCCTGGCGCCGCAGCTGGCCATGCGCATCGATGTCCACCGTTTCACCGGGGACGATCACGGTGCGCGCGCCCTGCCCCGGGTCGACGGCTACCCTTCCTTCCAGCACGCTCAGGCGGGTCACGCCCTCTTGCTGGCGCACCGCAAAGCGCGTGCCCAGCGCCTGCAGGCGAGCCTGGGCGGTCTGCACCAGCAACGGACGATGCAGGGGCGAAAGTGCATCGCGGCCGGTCTCGATGAAGATCTCGCCTTGCTCCAGCGCGATCAGGCGCTGCTGCGCATCGAACTGCAGGCGCACATCGGTCGCGGTGTTGAGGGCCAGTTGCGTGCCGTCGCCCAGCACCACCCGGCGTTGCTCGCCGGTCCCGGTGGCGTAGCGCTGGCCGGCGACACGGTCGAACAGACCGGCCTGGCGCGCGGCAAAGCCGGCCAGGGCTACGCTGCCCAGGCCCAGCGCCACCCCGCCCAGCCAGCGACGGCGCGCCTGGCGGCGGCTGCGTGAGCCATTGAGCGCCGCCAGCGGTTGCTGCCATTGCGCGGGCGCGACCGGCAGCGCCACCAGCCGCTGGAACTGGGCTTCCGCCGCCATCAGCTCGGACCACACCGTTTCGTGACGGCCATCTGCTGCGCGCCAGGCATCGATACGGACTTGCAAGGCGGGATCCGGTGCGACTCCGGAAGGCTGCGCGCGCAGCTGTACCAGCCAGGCGATGGCTTGTTCCAGTACGGGATCAGGCGGGACGGAAGGCATGCGATGAGCGGGCATATCGGCGGGCAGCAGCGAGAGCGGGGGCGCTTCAGCGCGACTGCCAGGCTTGTCGCATCAGGTAGCAATGGCGGATGGCCGCCGCCATGTATTTTTCGACGCTGCTCAGCGATACTCCCATGCGTTGGGCGATCTCGGCGTAGCCCAGGTCATCCAGGCGGGACATCAGGAAAGCCTCGCGCGGCTTGGCCCCCAGGCCTTCGAGCATGGCGTCGATGGTGGCCAGTGCTTCCACCAGCAGCATCCTGGCCTCGGGCGAGATTACTTCGGGCATCGGCAGGTGGGAGATGGCCTCCATGCAGGCGCGTTCGACTTCGTCGCGCCGAACCTTGTCCACCACCAGGCCCTGCGCGATCCGGGTCAGCCAGGCGCGCGGTTCGCGCAGGTCGGCCAGCACTTGCGGCTTGCCCAGCACCCGCAGGAAGGTATCGTGGGCCAGGTCGGCGGCATCGCAGCTGCTGCCCAGCCTGCGTCGCAGCCACTGCTGCAGCCAGCCATGATGCTCGCGGTAGAGCGAGTCGATGCGCTGGGCGTCGGCAGGATGCGGGACGGGCATGGGGGTTAGTGAGGCTTCTAGATAATAATAATTCTCATTTTAATGTTGCAGGTGAAGTTTGACAACGGTCTGAAAAGCAAGCTAGTTTGTAGCAGTCCAATTAATGATGTATAAATACATCATTATCAAACATATGATGCATATATGCGCCAAGGACACGACTTCCTTACCGAGGCAGTACGCAACACGCTGGACCAGTTGGGACAGCGCATCCGCCGCGCTCGCAAAGCGCGCAAGTTGTCGTTGTCGCAATTGGAACAAATTACCCGCATCCACCGCTCGACCTTGGGCAGGCTGGAGCTGGGTGACCCTGGTGTTTCCATCGGTGGCTTGCTGGCCGTACTGGAGGCCTTGCAAGAGCTGTCGGATATCGAATTGCTGGTCAGTCGCCCGGAAGTGCCGCGGCACTTGCGCGCTGCGCCATCACCTGTAGTCGATCAGGATTTCTGACATGCGACAAACGGCCTGCACTGTCTTCGATTGTTCCAATCCGGACGCGCCCCGCCCGGTCGCCGGTTTTGCACTTGACACCAATGGGGACGGCAAGCTGGGCTACGGCAAGCATTACGTGACACGCCCTGACGCATTCGCACTCGATCCGGTCCACTTGCCTCTCCAGACCGATTTGCACGCGGTGCGCCGACGTCGTGACGGCTCGTTCGGGGTGCTCTCCGATGCCGGGCCGAATGCCTGGGGAGTGCGGCTGACCAGCAGCATCAATCGCCAGTATGGCCGCCCGCAGCCCGAGACGCCGGTCGACTGGTTCGTCCATTGTTGGCAATTCGGGTCGGGTTGCCTGGGATTCTCCGAACACCATTCTGTTTTGCCGATACCGGGCAACCCGCCTGAACCCTTGTCCAGGCTGGACGAGCGGCAGGCACAAGCGATCGAGGCACTCACTGCAGACGCTGACAGCGAACTGGACGAAGAAGCCCTGCGTCTCTTTTTCCCGGGCGCCAGCCTGGGTGGGGTCAGGCCGAAGACGGTCGTGCTGCACGAAGGAAGGGAGACCATAGCCAAGTTCAGCCGGCTGGACGACCGCTTCGACGTGCCCACGGTGGAATACGCCACGCTGCGCCTGGCGCACCTTGCAGGCATTGACGTGCCGGACTTCGAGCTGGTGATGCTGGGCAGCCGCTCGCTGCTTTTGCTGGCCCGCTTTGACCGCACCGACGATGGACGACGCCTTCACTATCTCAGCGCCAACAGCCTCATCGACATCGATGAAGTCGGCGCAGAGCACTATCGGACCCGCTATTCCTATGCAGGCATCGCCGAGGCCCTGCGTCCGCTCGATGATCACGCCGCCCAAGATGCCCCGGAGCTGTTTCGGCGCATGGTCTTCAACATTTTCATCGGGAATGTGGACGATCACATGCGCAATCACGCACTGCTGCGCGATGCAAGTGGTCGCTATCGCCTCTCTCCGGCGTTCGACCTGCTGCCGCACCTCGATGCGGCCTACCTGCCCCAATCCATCGGCGTAGGCGCCCATGGGGCTGCCAGCACGACTGCCAACGCCCTCTCGCAATGTCATCGTTTCCTGCTCAAACCGCCGGAAGCGCAGAAGATCATCGAGGAGGTGCGCGCAACGGTTGCAGGCTGGCGTAGCCTCTTTGCCCAATGCGGTGTGAGCCGGACCGACCTGCACCTGCTGGAGAGCTGCATTGATCCTGGCCGGTAATCCTTGGTAGCGTCAGCACGTCGCTGTGCACTGTCGCATCGTAGCCAACCAGTCCAATTGGACTAGTTTCTTTCCCTGCAAGCCCCGCTAGAATGCCGCCTGTGGATGAGTCACCCTGGAGGGGGGAAAAAGATCGGACCGCATAGCGCGGCGCCGGCAGCTCGGGGGGGACTCATCTGCTTTCCTGCCTTCAGCCTTGCACCAGGCTCCAGCGCGCATCACGGAAAAGCGGCCATCTTACTGGCCACCCTGCCCCGCAGCGGATAGGAAAGATGCATGCATCTCACCGCAATCCGGCCCATACATCAAGTCAGATCGGGCGTACCGGTTCGAGGATGACAAAGGACAAGTGTCCTTTTCCCCACGCATGTATGCAGCGCTTGCCTCATTGGGTCCCTGCAAAACTTCCCGACCGCCTTCCGCAGCGCTGCTTCCCGCACACCATTCAGGCCGCCGCCGCATCGTTGCGCATTTGCCCGATCACGAAACCCAGCAGTTGCGGCTCGGCCAGCGGCCGGCTGTAGAAATAGCCCTGGATCTCGTCGCAGCTCAGGCGCTTGAGCCATTCGCGCTGCTGGACCGTTTCCACCCCTTCGGCGATGACCTTGATGCCCAGCGTGTGGCCCAGCCCGATGACGGCCTGGACGATGGCGGCATCCTGCGAATGCGGCCGCAGCTGGCTGACGAAGGAGCGGTCGACCTTGAGCTTGTCGATCGGAAAACGCTTCAGGTAAGCCAGGCTGGAATAGCCGGTACCGAAATCATCGATGGACAGCTTCAGCCCCAGCGCGCGCAGGGCATGCAGCAGTTCGATCGCCGCTTCGGTGTGCTCCATGACTGCGCCCTCGGTAATCTCCAGCTCCAGGCTGGCCGGCGGGATGCCGGTGCGGGCCAGCAGCGCCTCCATGCGCGCCAGGAAATCGGGATGCCCGAAATGCCTGGCCGAGATATTGACCGCCACCACCACGTCACGCCCGGTCAGGTTGCGCAATGCATGGATCTGCGCGCAGGCCCGCTCCAGCACCCACTCGCCGATGGCAATGACCAGGCCCGACTCCTCGGCTACCGGGATGAAGTCGCCCGGCGGCACCAGCTGCCCTTGGCGACGCCAGCGCACCAGCGCCTCGAAACCAACCAGGCTGCCATCGGCCAGCGATTGCTGGGGCTGCAGGTGCAGCTCCAGTTCGTCGCGTTCGAGTGCATGCACCAGCTGCGCCTCCAGGTCCACGCGCCGCTGCGCCTCGGCATTGAGCGCCTCTGAATACGTCACCAGCAGGCTGCCGCCCTGCTGGCGCGCCGACTGCAGCGCGGCGTCGGCGTTGCGCAGCAGCTGCACCGCATCGCCGCCGTGGCGCGGATACTCGACAGCGCCCAGGCTCAAGTGTGAAAACACTTCGTGCGTGCGGCAGCTGAAGGGGCGCTGCATGCCCGCCTGCAAGGCCACCAGGGCGCGCCCAACGTCCTCGGACTGGGCCTGCTGGCGGTACAGGATGACGAAATTGGCGCCATCGAGCCGGAACACCTCGCCCTGGTAGGCGCCGGCGATGGTACGCAGGCGGGTGGCGATGTCGATGATCATGGCGTCGGCGAATTCATGCCCGTAGGCACCGATGACGCGTTCGAAGCGATCCACGCTGCCCAGTACCAATGTATGGGGATGTCCCTGCAACTGATGCATACGTCGCTCCAGCGAGCGGCGATGCGCCAGTCCGGTCAGCGGGTCGTGTGCGGCCTGGTGCGCCAGCGCATCTTCGGAGCGAAAGCGCGCACGAATGTGATACATCATGAACAGCGCCGTGGCCAGCGCCAGCAGGTTGAACCAGTGCACCAGGCGGGCAATGCGCTGCAGGTTGACATCGACCAGGCCATCCTGGCGCAGCAGCTCGGTCACGTCGTGCATGCCCAGACCATGAAGGGTCCAATGCACCAGCGGATCGGCGGCATTGCGGATGTTCTCGACGGTGTGCTGCATCACCATGGAGAGGCCGGCCCCGCAGGCCACCACCAGAGTCAGCAGCAGATAGATCGGCCAGCGCGTGTGACGCGCCAGGCGCTGGCGCATGCTGCGCTCATGTCCCGCAGCAGGCGGCGGCAGCAGCGCCAGCAGGCTGTCTTTCCAGCGGCGCGGCACCGGCCGCGATTGCAGCATCAGATGTTCCATCATGTCCCCCGGGGTCATTTCGTCAACAGGCGTTCAACCGTATGCAACATCTCGTCACCATCAAAGGGCTTGCCCAGGAAGGCCGCCTGCCCTGCTGCCTGCACACGCTCTTCTTGCACGCGCGTGGGATAGGAGGTGATGACCACCACTGGCGTGGCCAGTTGCTGGCCGCGCAGCCATTCCAGCAATTCCACGCCGCTCATTCCGGGCATCTGGACATCGGTGACGATGCAGTCGGTCCCGTCATAGCCCAGCGCGGCGAGGAAATCGCTGGCGCTGGCGTGGCATTGCACTTGCCAACCCATGGAGCGCATCAGCGCCGAAAGCGCTTCGCGCATGGAGGCGTCGTCATCGATGACGGCGATCTTGCTTGTGTGATTCACTGCATTCCCTTGGCGATGCCGCGCCTCGCGTGATGCCGGGGGCGGCTTGTCCTGTGCATCCCGATGGATGAGATGCATTCTTGATCGCAGGTTAGCAATCCCGCGCCGGGGCGGGAATCATACATTGGTATGAGCGCCGCAGCGCCAGGCTGCAAGCGGCTTTCAGGGCTGCGGCTTGAGTCCGTCCTGTTCCAGTGCCTGGCTCATGCGGACCAGGTCGGCGAAGGAACGCGCCTGCATCTTCTTCATCGCATGGCCGCGATGGATCTTGACCGTGACTTCGCTGGTGCCAAGCTCACCGGCAATCTGCTTGTTGAGCAAGCCGCTGACGGCCAGCCACATCACTTCCGATTCGCGCGGGGTCAGGCTCGCGTAGCGCGCCTGCAGGCCGCTGCGGGCCTGGCGTTGGGCCAGCTGGTGGCGATCCTTCTCATGGGCGGCCGCCACTGCATCGAGCAGGTCCTGGTCGCGGAATGGCTTGGTGAGGAAATCAACGGCACCGGCTTTCATGGCGCGTACGCTCATGGGGATGTCGCCATGCCCGGTCATCAGGATCACGGGCATGTCCACCCCGCTGCGCACCAGCTCGGCCTGTACATCCAGCCCGCTCATGCCTTGCAGGCGTACGTCCAGCAACAGGCAGGCCGGTGCGGCCAGGGCCGCACGCTGCTGGAACTCCACCGCGCTGGCATAGCCGACCACCTGCAGGCCGACCGAGCGCAACAGGCTGTCGAGGGCTTCGCGCAAGGCCGGATCATCATCCACGATGTACACCACCGGCTTGGCTGGCGAAGTGCTGGCCGACTGGTTCGGCGCGGGACGGATCGGCTGGCTCACGAGGCCCCTCCCGTCACTGGCGGCAGCAAGACCCGCATCACGGCGCCCTGCGGGACGCGATTGCCGGCGCGAATGCTGCCATGATGGGCTTCCAGGATGGAGCGGCAGATCGCCAGGCCCATGCCCATGCCTTCTTTCTTGGTGGTGAAGAAGGCGGAAAAGATGCGTTCCATGTGCTCCTGGCTCAGGCCCGGGCCATTGTCGGCCACTTCGACCTGGATCATCGCTGCGCCCTCCTGGGCCTCCCCGGCCGGGACCAGGGTGCAGCGCACCTCGATGGTGGGCGCCACGGTCATGGCCTCGGACATGGCCTGGGCCGCATTCATGACCAGGTTGATGACGACCTGCTGCAGCTGCACCTTGTCGGCCATCACCAGCGGCAGGTCCGCTGCCAGTTCCAGCTTGAGCTTCACGCGCAGCCGGTGCAGCTCGCGGCGCAGCAGGTCGCAGCTCTCCTGCACCAGTGCAGCCGGTGCCAGCGGCACCATGCTGGGCGCCGACTGCCGTGCCATGCCACGGATGCGCTGGATCACTTCACTGGCGCGGCGGGCGTTCTGCTGCATGGCGTCGACGGCGCGGCGCACTTCGCCAAGTTCGGGTTGGTCGCGATCGAGCCAGCGCAGTCCGGCCTGGCCGTGCGTGAGGATGGCCGCCAGCGGCTGGTTGACTTCGTGGGCAATGGTGGCGGTCATCTCGCCCAGCGTGCTCACGCGGCTGGCGTGGGCCAGCTGGTTGCGGGCCTGGTTGAGCGCCTCTTCGCGCTGCAGGAGCGCCTGCGTGGCGTCCTGTCCCTTCACGGCCAGGAAGCCCGTGATGGCAATGGCGGCCAGGCTGACCAGGCAGCGCGCCAGGGCGGCATCGTCACGCAGCACATCGTGCGACAGCACGAAGGCGAGCAGGGTCAGCGCCATGCAGAACAGCATCACCCCGATGACACCCCGGCGCGGCCAGATCCAGACCGACATCAGCACCACGGCCACGTACAGCACCGCAATGGCCACATCCAGCGAGGTCAGCGCATCAACGGAAAAGATCGCCACCGTCAGTGCGGCCGCAGCGGCCGGCACAGCCGGTGAACGAATGGTTCGGTACATGTAGGATCCCCCCTGCTGCATCGCCTCTGTCATCCAAGTTTGGTGAAACTTTTCATCGGTGGGGATTGCGGCGGATAGCCGGTCCCGTTTTGGACGCGAGTATAAGGCCAGTGCGCATGCAGTAGTGCATGTATTACACCAAAGTATAAGGGGGCAATCCGGCGCTGATGCACTGCCGTCGCGGGCGGCTTCTCATGCGCCGGGGAATGGCTGCCATGGCGGTCTGATCCGCATACCTTGGTGTTATTGGCGGCCTGGCACGGCAGTCCTAGCATCGGCTCATCCAATAGCCCAGCCGTGGACCGCCATGAAACTTTATGAAACGCTTGCCGAGACCATCCGTCGCCAGATACTCAACGGCGTGATGCTGCCGGGAGAAAAGATTCCCTCAGTGCGCCGCGCCAGCCAGCAATACCAGCTCAGCATCTCCACCGTGATCCGTGCCTTCCTGCTGCTGGAGAGCCAGGGCTACATCGAGAGCCGCCCGCAATCGGGGTATTTCGTTCGCACGCCGCAGAACGCGCCAGCGGCACCGACTATCGCGACAGCCCCCCAGGCTTTGCCACCCAGCCGGCTGCCCGCCGCCAATACGCCAGTCGAACTGGTGCTGCACAACCTGCGCTCGATCAACTGCAATGCGCGCATTCCGCTGGGCTCCCCCTATCCCAATCCGGCCTTGTTCCCGTCGATGCGCATCAGCCAGCTGGCGCAAGGCTTCTACAAGCGGCGCGAGCATGCGCAGCTCATCGGGGTGCTCCCGCCAGGCAATGCCGAGCTGATCCGCCAGATCGCGCGGCGTCATTTGCAGACCGGGCTGCCGGTGCAAGCCGGCGAGATCATCATCACCCAGGGTGCCACCGAGGCGCTGCAGCTCTGCCTGCACGCCATCGCCCGGCCGGGTGCCGCCATTGCGGTGGAGTCGCCGACTTACTACGCCCTGCTGCATGCCATCGAACGGGCCGGCATGCGCGCCTTGCCCATCGCCACCGACGCGGACCAGGGCATGGACCTGCCCTCGCTGGACCGGGCGCTGGCCAGCGGCGACGTAGCCGGTGTAGCGGTGATGACCAATTTCCAGAACCCGCTCGGCTACGTCATGCCGGACGCCAGAAAGCAGGCGCTGGTGCGCCTGCTGGCCAAGCACGATCTGCCGCTGGTAGAAAATGATGTCTATGGCGAACTGCACTTTGGCGAGCAGCGCCCGCGCACGGCCAAGAGCTATGACCAGGATGGACGGGTACTGTACTGCTCGTCCTTCTCCAAGAGCCTCACGCCGGAACACCATATCGGCTGGACCCTGCCGGGACGTTACCGGCAGGCGGTGGAGCGGCTCAAATTCCTCAATACGGTGTCCATGCCGGCGCATCCGCAGCGCGCGGTGGCCGAATACCTGCAAAGCGAGGGCTACGATTTTCACCTGCGCCGACTGCGCAAGCTCCTCATGCAGCGCCAGCGCATCATGCGTGCTGCCGTCCTGCGGTTCTTCCCGGCCGGCACGCGCTGTTCCGAGCCACAGGGCGGTTACCTGCTGTGGGTCACGCTGCCGGACGGCATCCTGGCACTGGAGCTGCACGCGCTGGCGCAGGCCGCCGGCATCAGCGTGGCGCCGGGCGACATGTTCAGTACCGACGGGGCCTTCCGGCATTGCATCCGGCTCAACTACAGCTTCCCGTGGGAAGACGGCATCGAAGCGGCCGTGCGCACCCTGGGCGAACTGTGCCACGGCCTCTTGGCCGGTAGCGCACAGGCAGCGCAACCGCACTACCAGGCGGCGCGCCCGCTGGCGGCTCAGGCCCCGGCGGGCGGGCTGATCAACGCCAGGTGAGCCGTGCGCGGCGGAGCGGCCGGCTCGGCCTGCTCTGCCACGCTGTTGTGCGCTCCCATCAAGCTGCCCCAACGCAATTGCTCCACCGGCGCCGGCTTGCCGAACAGGTAGCCCTGCAGGCCGGTGCAGCCGAGCTGCCGCAAGGCGGCCCATTGCTCGCTGGTCTCCACGCCTTCGGCCACCACATCCAGGCCCAGCCCACGCGCCAGGCTGACGATGGTCTGCACGATGGCCCCGGCATGCGGCGTCTGCAACATGTCCTGCACGAAGGACCGGTCAATCTTGAGCTGGTCCAGCGGCAGCTTCTTGAGATAGCTCAGCGAGGAATAGCCGGTACCGAAATCATCCAGCGAGAAGCCCAGTCCGGTTTCCTTGAGCATGGCCATGCGCGCAATGAGGGCATCGAGGTCGGTGAGCAGCATGCTCTCGGTGAGTTCCAGCTTGAGCCGGTGCGCATCGGCACCGGTCCGTTCCAGGATCTCCAGCACGCATTGGGCGAAGTCGGGCTGGCGGAACTGCCGGGCACTGACATTGACCGAGATGCTCAGGTGCGCCGTCTGCGGGTCGTGCGCCCAAGCCGCCAGCTGCTCGCAGGCGGTGGTCAGCGCCCACTGGCCGAATTCCACGATCAGGCCGGCCTTCTCGGCCTGGCCGATGAACTCCGCCGGATACACCATGCCGCGCTGGGGATGCTGCCAGCGCATCAGGGCCTCCACCCCGGAGAGGCTGCCGTCTGCACGCACGATGGGCTGGTAGTGCAGGCGCAGCTCATGGCGTACCAGGGCGTGGCGCAAATCATTTTCCAGCATGGCCATCTGGTCCAGCACTTCCTGCATCGAGGGGCAGAAGAAACGGTAAGTATTGCGGCCTGCCGCCTTGGCTTCGTACATGGCCATGTCAGCCTGGCGCAGCAGGTCATTGACGGTATGCCGACCATTGCCGAAGAGCACCACGCCAAGGCTGGGTGTGCTGCGTACCTCATGGCCCTGCAGTTCATAGCCGGCATTGAGCGCCACCAGGATCTTGCGGCAGACGCACTCGGCATTGTGCTCGGCTTCTTCGACCAGGCTGCCCAGGTTCTCCAGCAGGATCACGAATTCATCGCCACCCAGTCGCGCTACGGTATCGACCTCGCGCGTGACCTGGCGCAGGCGCAGCGCGACCAGCTCCAGCAGGCGGTCGCCGGTATCATGGCCCAGCGTATCGTTGAGGCCCTTGAAATTGTCGAGGTCCACGAAGATCACCGCGCCCACCTGCCCTCCCCGCGCATAGCGGGCCACTGCCTGTCCCAGGCGGTCCAGCAGCAGGCGGCGGTTGGGCAGTTCGGTCAGGCCGTCGTAATACGCCAGGCGAGCGATCTCCTCCTCGGCGGCCTTGCGTGCGCTGATGTCCATGCGGGTGCCGACCATGCGCAGCGGGCGGCCCTGTCCATCGCGCTCGACCAGCTTGCCGCGGCACTGGACCCAGACCCAGTGGCCGTCCTGGTGACGCATCTGGTATTCGGCTTCGAAGTTGTGCCGGCTGTCGGCCAGGTGCAGGCGCAGGGCGTGGTCCAGTGCCGGCATGTGCTCCGGATGCACCAGCGTGCGCCACTCGCCGGGCGCATGGAACTGGCGCTCTGGCGCATAGCCCAGCATGGCATTGGCGCGCGCGTCGACGGTACGGATATCCTGCTGGATGTGCCAGTCCCACAAACCGAGGTTGGCCCCCGAGAGGGCCAGTTCCATGCGCTCGGTCATCTCGGCATGCTGCAATTCGCATTGCGTGGCCAGGGCCTGCGCTGCGCGCCGGCGCCGCTGCAGCCACGCCAGCACCAAGGCGGCGGCCACACCGAAAAGCAGCCAGAGCAGCAGGAAGGAATGCACCGGCTCATGCCAGCCTGCATTGACCTGCGCCTGGCTGCGCGAGAGGCTGATGACCAGGGTCTTGTCCAACCCCAGTTCGCGGCTGGTCACGGTGCGCTGGACGATGAGCCGGGATTGTCCCCGTGAGTCGGCGAAGTGCATGACGCTGGTGACGTCGCCTCCACGCAGGTGCTTCTGCAGGACTTCCTCCGGCCCACTGCCGGGCTGGCTGCCCATGCGCATCTGCGCAGCGTTGGCCGGCACGAACAGCAGGCGCCGCCCGTCCTCGCCGGTGATGGCGATGTTCATGTCCTCGGCATACAGGGCCGAGCGCATCACGGCATCGAAATACTCGGGATTGAGGATGGCACTGACCGCGCCCTCGATCCGCCCTTCCGGTGTGGTCACCGGCAGCGTGAGCTTGATGTTGAAGACACCGGGCGTGTTCTCATAGGGCTGCGAGACGTACATCATTTGCCCCGAGGACATGCGCGGGATCTGCGAAAGGAAATCGCTGTCATCCAGGCGCCGGTCATCGAGATCATCGGCCGAGCGCAGGATGTGGCCGCGCGCATCGAGCACCACCATGGCCCGCACCCCCGGCATGGCGCGCTTGAGCGATTGCAGCAGCAGTCGCTGGCAGGACGCGGTGCAGCCGGAGTCCTCGCCCAGGGCGCTGCGCGCGCTTTCCAGCGCATGGCGTACGCCCTGGAACTGGTGCGCCAGGTTTTCCTCGATGATGCGCGCCTGGCTCTGCATGCGCTCGGTTTCATCGGCCACCACCAGGCGCTGCTCGGACCAGACGAAGTTGGCAATGAGCAGCGCCGTAAAACCCAGCGTGGCCGCCAGCGCACCCCATTCGATCATGGTGCGGCTGTAGCCGTGAACTGGTTCACTGCTGCGGGCGATATCGGAGCGGCCAATGCCGGCCATGGTGCCAATGCTGGGGGATCGCATGATGCCTTCCTTGCTTGCGCCGTCGGCGACGGCTTGCTGTGCATGGGAAGGAAGTCTAGGAGGGGTGCGATGAGCCCGGTACATACACAGCGCCGGAGGCTTGTGGAACACAGTTGCCACCGGCATTGATAGGCAGCAACAGCCTGCCTGATCGACCATCGCAATGTGGCCAGGTAGCGCGTGCATGGGTGGCATGGCTTGCTGCAGGCAGCACAGAAGACGTATTCTGCAGGCCGGTACAGCGTGTGCAAGCATGGCATCCACGTTGCTGCTTGCTTATGCTCGCGCCATCGACACCATGCAGCAGGGAGCACATCATGCACATCGAAGTGATGGGGCAATACGAGATTGTCCTGGAAGCGTACGCCAACCTCGCCAATACCGGCTGGCAACCCTTCGTGACGATCTATCGCGGGCGTTCCACCTCGCGCCGCAGCCTGTGCGTCGTCCAGCGCCAGCAGGTGCAGATCGGGGCACCGGCGCGCAGCCGCGACCAGGCCATCGAGGCCGCCCGCGCCTTCGCGGCGCAGCGTATCGCGGCCCGGCGGCTTTGAGCCGCTTCGCGCTGCTCGCCGATGCACTGCCGCCGCACATTTTGACTTAGACTCTAGCGCCATCCGGTCAGGTCGATCGGTACCTTGAGTACGTTGAGGAAGGCATGGCGAGCGATGCGAATACTGCTGGTGGAAGATGACGCGATGATCGGCGAAGAAGTCCGTGCCGCCCTGAAGGACGCTGGCTACGCAGCAGACTGGGTGCAGGACGGTGCGCTGGCCCTGGCCGCGCTGGCGCGACAGCAGTACGACGCCGCCCTGCTGGACCTGGGCCTGCCCGGTACCGATGGCTTGTCGGTACTACGCCAATTGCGCAGGCACGCTGCCACGCCGGTGCTGATCCTCACCGCCCGCGATGGCGTGCAGGACCGCATCGACGGGCTCGACAGCGGCGCCGATGACTACATCCTCAAGCCCTTTGCCATGGGCGAGTTGCTGGCGCGCCTGCGCGCCGTGATGCGGCGCAAGTCCGGCGCGGCCACGGTGGTGCTGGACAACGGCCAGCTATGCCTGGATTTGGCCGAGAAGACCGCACGCTGGCAAGGCCAGCCGCCGGTGACGCTGTCGGCGCGTGAATTTTCCTTGCTGCAGGCACTCATGCATCGTCCCGGTGCCATCCTCTCGCGCGGTGAACTGGAAGAACGCATCTATGGCTGGGGCGAGGAAGTGGAGAGCAATGCGGTCGAATTCCTGATCCACGGATTGCGCAAGAAACTGGACCGCGAGGCCATCAAGAACGTCCGCGGCATGGGCTGGATGGTAGCGCGGGGAACGGCCACGCCATGAAGCACCTGCAACGCTCCCTGCAAGCCCGCCTGTCGGTGGCGCTGACGCTGGCCATCCTGCTGGTGGCCGTGGGCGCCGGTGCCTTCGGTTTCATCAGCGCCTATCGCGATTCCATCCGTCTCCAGGACGACCTGCTGTTGCAGGTGGGCGCGCTCATCGTCCGCCTGGGCGGCAGCCTGCCCGATGATGGCGCCGTGGGCAGCTATCCCGGTGCCGATCATGAATCCCGCATCAGCGTGCAGTGGCTGCCCCAACCGGGCCAGGCCGGCGCCACAGGTGCCGCACTGCCGCTGCCGGAGGGATTGCACGATGGCTTCCAGACCGTCTTCATGTTTCATGAAAACTTTCGCGTCTACGTCCAGCCCCTGCCCTCGGGCCGGCGCATCGCCCTGGCGCAGGAAACCGACGTGCGCGACCGCATCGCTGCGCGCGCCGCCTGGCGTGCATTGATACCGGTCCTGATCCTGGTACCGGTACTGCTGCTGGCACTCCAGCGCATCATGGGACGGCTCTTTGCACCCCTGGCCAGCCTGCGCGGCGAGATCGACCGGCGCCGCGACGATCAGCTTGCCCCCCTGCCGACGACAGGCCTGCCCACCGAAATCAGTCCCTTCGTGGACGCCATCAATCGCCTGCTGGCGCGCGTGCAAGGCGCGATGACGGCGCAGCGGCGCTTTGTGGCCGATGCCGCGCATGAATTGCGTACGCCCCTGGCCGCACTCTCGCTGCAGGCCGAACGCCTGCACCAAAGCGAATTGTCCGACTCCGCCCGCGAACGTCTGCAACGCCTGGAACAAGGGCTGGCACGGGCGCGTACGCTGGTGACCCAGTTGCTGGCCCTGGCGCGCGTGCAGGCGCAGGACCAGGCTGGTGAAGCACCGCGCCAGCGCCTGGTCCTGCGCGAAGCCGTGCGTCCGGTGCTGGAAGACCTGTTGCCGCTGGCCCAGCAGAAGAACATCGACCTCGGCGTGGACGGTTCCCTTGACGCCGAGGTCGACACCAATGCCGTGGAGCTGGGCTTGCTGCTGGGCAACCTGGTCGACAACGCGATCCGCTACACCCCGCCAGGCGGCTGTATCAGCCTGACCCTGGCGGCGCCGGCACAAACGCCGCCGGGCCATGTCCGCCTGGAGATTGCCGACAATGGTCCCGGCATCCCGGCCAGCGAGCGCGAGCGTGTCTTCCAGCCGTTCCTGCGGCTCGACCCGGCAGCGGCGCCGGGTTCGGGCCTGGGCCTGGCGATCGTGCAGTCGGTGGCCGCGCGGCTGGATATCGTGGTGCGCCTGGCGGCAAGCGATGAGCAATCACAGGCTGGCTTGCGCGTGATCCTCGATATTCCCGCGCCAGGGGCGGCAACGGCAACGGTCAGGCCTGGTCAGCAATTTATTGCGCCAGGCTAATGCCGGACTAAGTTTCGTGGCTTACCATGGGGCAGCTTTTTTTCCATGGGAACCCAAATGAACAAGTCCAATGATGCCTTCGGGCAAGGCACCCGTTACCACCCCCTCTACGCCGCGCTGCACTGGCTGATGTTCCTCTTGTTCGTGGTGGCGCTGGCCACCATCGAATACCGCGAAGACATCCCCAAGGGCGATCCCCTGCGCGACCTGCTGCGCACCGTACACATGCATGCCGGCCAGCTGGTGCTGATCTTCGTCGTGGTGCGCCTGGTCGCCCGCAAGCTGACGGGCGTGCCGCCCGAGCTGCCGCTGCCGCGCCTGCAGCAGCTCGGTGCGAGCGCCGTGCACCTGCTGCTGTATGCCGTGATGATCGGCCTGCCCATCACCGGCATCCTCTTCACCCAGGCCGGTGGGCGCGATGTGGTGTTCTTCGGCATGACGCTCCCGGTGATCCTGGCCAAGGACATGGCCGTACGCGGCCCCATCAAGGAGGTGCACGAGTTCATGGGCAACGCGGTGTATTTCCTGGTCGGCCTGCATGTGCTGGGCGCGCTGTGGCACCAGCTCTTTGATCGCATGCCCATCCTGCAGCGCATGTCCTTGCGCTCGCCGCGCCGCTGAGATCTGGCGATCCGCGCAGCGAATGCTGCGCCGCCTTCGTTGACAACGCCATCCGGGCTTTTCGGATGGCGTTTTTTGTTGCCAGGGAAAGGTTTGTGAAAGCCATCAAAAACCTGACACAGGCCGCGTCGACGGGCTTTGCGGAAGATCAAGCCAATCCCGATGAGGCGCTCGAGGTGGCTGCGCAGCAAGGCTTAAATGGTGGGTGTTTCCCCCTCGGAATAACCACCCGGAACCATCATGACAAGTCTTCGCCGCCCCCTTCTTCCCCTTCTTCCCTTGACTGTCTCCCTGCTTTCCTCGCTGACGCTGTGCGCTGCATTTTGCTCGCCGCTGGCCGCCGCCGCACCGCCCAATACCATGCCCGCGAGCGTGGCCAGCTTGTCCGACGATCTCCCGTCCGACTTCAGCGACGCGCTCGATGCAACCACCCGTGAGCAGGTCTTGCGCGGCCGCTACGTCGCGCGGCTGGGCGATTGCGTGGCCTGTCACACACACGACAAGGGCAAGCCCATGGCCGGTGGCCTGGCGTTGGAGACCCCCTTCGGCAAACTTTATTCCACCAACATCACGCCAGATCGACAGACCGGAATCGGTCAGTACAGCTTCGCCCAATTCGATCGCGTCATGCGCGAAGGGGTAACGGCAGACGGCCGCCATCTTTATCCGGCGATGCCCTACCCGTCCTACGCCAAGATGAGCGAAGAGGATATGCGTGCCCTCTACGTCTACCTGATGCAGGCGGTCAAGCCGGTGACGCTGCCGAACCGCCCACTGGAAATGTCCTTCCCCTTCAACCAGCGCTGGGGCATGGCGCTGTGGAACATGGCCTTCCTGCAGCGCAGTGCATTCGAGCCCGATCCGGCGCGCTCGGCGCAGTGGAATCGCGGTGCCTACATCGTCTAGGGACCGGGGCATTGCGGGGCCTGTCATACCCCGCGCGGCATCGGCATGCAGGAAAAGACCATGAGTGAATCCGGCAGCAATGGTCCGCTGTTCCTCTCCGGCGAGACGGTGGAACATTGGCGCGCGCTCGATCTGCGCGGCCGCTGGCGGCCCGAGGATGTGGCCGGACTGCTGCGCACCGGCAGCAACCGCTTCGGTACGGTGGCGGGCAACATGGTCGACGTGGTCCAGCACAGCACGCAATACCTGAGCAACGAGGACCTGCTGGCCGTCGGCACTTATCTGGCCAGCTTGTCGCCGGCGTCCCCGCAACGACCATCCCCGGCGGTTGCCGCAACTGTCACCAGCACCGTCCCGGCCGAGCTCTACAGCACGCGCGGCGGGCTGGGGTATCTGCAGTTCTGCGCCACCTGTCATCGCAGCGACGGCAACGGGGTGCAAGACTTGTTCCCGCCCCTGGCGGGCAATCCGACCCTGCAAAGCGATGAGCCCTCCTCGCTGATCCACATCATGCTCACCGGATGGCGTGCGGCACGCACTCATGCCCAGCCCAAGGCGATGAGCATGCCGGCGTTTTCCGCGTTGAGCGATGGCGAGATTGCCGAGATCCTCAACTTCGCACGGGCCAGCTGGGGTGGACGTCAACAGGGCAATATCAGCGCGCACCAAGTCGCCCGGCTGCGTTCCGAACTGGGGACGCCGCAGCAGAGACCCGAAGGCCCTCGCTTCGAAGCGCCGCGCCTGGCCGACATGCTGAAAGAAAAAAATTCTCCTCAGCTCATCCGTGGCGCCCGTCTCAATATCGAGACCGGCCGCCTGCTGCCCCAGCACGTGGGCAACGGACTGAACTGCGCCAGCTGCCATCTCAATGCCGGCACCGTCGGCGGCGGTTCGCCCTATGTGGGCGTGTCGGCCGCCTTCCCGTCCTACGCGGCACGCGCCGGGCGCGTCATCACGCTGGAAGATCGCATCAATGGCTGCTTCCCCCGCTCCATGAACGGCAAGCCCTTGCCGCCGGGATCGCAAGACATGCAAGCCATGCTGGCCTATATCGAGTGGATGCGCCGTGATGCGCAACCCGGCGGCAAGGTGCCGGGACGTGGCATCGGCAAGATCGACCACAATCTGAAGCCGGATCCGGTCAACGGTGAACGCATCTACCGCGCGCAGTGCGCCGCCTGTCATGGTCCGCAGGGCGAAGGTATCCGCAGTCGCGACGGCCAGTGGATCTACCCTGCGCTATGGGGCGAGGAGTCCTTCAACATCGGCGCCGGCATGGCGCGCACCTATACTGCGGCGGCCTTCGTCAAACGCAACATGCCCATCGCCCTGCATGACCGCTTCCCGCTGGGCCAGGGCGGACTATCGGACCAGGATGCGGTGGACGTGGCCGAGTTCTTCACGCACCAGCCGCGCCCGGATTTCGCCCTCAAGTCCAAGGACTGGCCACGGGACAAGAAGCCGGCCGATGCACGCTACTGAAGCGCGGTGAGCGTTGCGGTGCGCCGTCAGAACCACTGGTTGGCCTGCTTCAGGTCGCTGCGCAGCTCGCGGAAACAATGATCGGTCCAGTGGCTGCGGCTGACCTCGTTGCGGCGCATGAGGACGATCTTGCGTTTCAAGGTCGGCTGCCGCAGCGGGGCCACGTGCAGGCTGTCATCGCGCAGGTAGGTGGTGTAGAGGCTGGGCATGATGCCGATGGCGATGCCCGAGCGCACCACGCCGTAAAGCGATTCACTGTGCACCACCTGGTAGCGTCGCGATGACGCCAGCCCGTGTTGCATCAGTGCCGCCGACGCGAATTCCCATACGCTGCCCTGGGTGAAGAGCACGATCTCCTCGCCCGCCATCTGCCGCCACTGCACTTCCTTGGCCGCCGACAAGGGATGGCGGCGTGAGACGATCAAGACCAGTTCATCCTCGAACAGGGTCACCGTCTCCAGCGTCTGCGAAGACAGCGAATCCGGCGGCTTGATGCCCACGCAGAAATCCAGCTTGCCCGAATGCAGCGCATCGAGCAGGGCATCGTTGGGCATATCCTGTAGCAGGATTTCCACATGTTCGTCATGCGCCTGGTTGTAGCGCGCAATCACCGCCGCCGTCAGCGTGACCGCCGAAGGAATCGCCCCGACCCGGATACGGTGGCGTCCGGTACCGATGGCGTGCTCGATATCGTCGAAGATGTTGCTGGCCGTATTGAGCAGGTGGCGCGCGTATTCCAGCACCACGCTGCCCTGCGCGGTCAGGCTGATCTGGTGCGTGGTGCGGTCGAAAAGCCGCGTCCCGAGCTGGTTTTCGAGCTGCTTGATGGACGCCGACAAGGCCGGCTGGGTCACCGCCAGGGCATCGGCGGCGCGGCTGAAACTGTTGGTGTCGGCCAGGGTGACCAGGGCCTGCAGGTGCCGCAGGGTGACTTTCTGATTCAGTTTGATCATGGCAAGCGCTCAAAAGAAGTCGGCAAGCAGGCAATCACGGGATGGGAAACGCCGCCTGGTTATAAATCGAATTTATGAAATTATAAATATAAACAAATTATATTATTTAACGTCTTGTCCTATCCTCCACACCGTTCTCAACAAAATCCAACACTGAACGGTCGCAAGACCATCTCAATACCACAGGGGCAGGCATGAAAAAACACTGGATGATAGGCGCGCTGGCCATTCCGGCAGCGCTGGCAGGCGCACAGGCACAGGCGCAAAGCAAGGTCGAGATCTACGGTCTCATCTCGGGGGGCGTGGGTTATCTCACCAACCAGGGCGGTCCGCACAACTTCGAGGCGCTCTCGGGCACCAACCAGAATCCGCGCATCGGCTTCCGTGGCCAGGAAGACCTGGGCGGCGGCACCCGTGCCATCTTCACGCTGGAAAACGGCTTCAACATGATGACCGGCGCGGCCTCGCAAAACGGCCGCCTGTTCGGCCGCCAGTCCTGGGTCGGCCTGGCCTCCAACAGCATGGGTACCTTGACCCTGGGCCGCCAGTATGAAGCGGTCAAGGACTACCTGGGCCCGGTGGTCATCGCCTCCAACGGCGTGCACATCGGCGACAACGACAACGGCTACAACAACCTGCGGGTCCAGAACTCGGTCAAGTATGTCAGCCCGATGTTCAACGATTTCAACGTTACCGCCTTGTATGGATTTGGCGAAGCCGCCGGTGATGCAGCAGTCAACCGCGTCATGAGCATCGGCTCCGGCTACAAGGGCGGCAACTTCCGCTGGGCCGTGGCCTACACCCAGATGGACCAGCCCAACAGCAGCAAGAGTCCCGACGGCGCCATGGGCAACGACTATGCCAGCTCGCTGCTGATCTTCAACAAGAGCGCACTCAACAGCTCGGCCGGCGTACGCCGCCAGCGCATTGCCGGGACCGGCGGTTTCTATACCGTTGGCAAGACCGACTTCGGTGCCATGTACAGCAACGTCAAGTACGAATACCTGGACAACACCAAGCTGACGCTGCAGAACTTCGACATCAACCTGGTGCACCACTACACGCCGGCGCTGAACCTGGGCGCGTCCTACTTCTACACCACCGGCAAGTACGACACCATCAACAAGAACCCGAAGTGGCACCAGATCAACCTGCAGGCGGACTACTTCCTCTCCAAGCGCACCGACGTGGCCATCACCTACAGCTACCAGCTGGCCGCGGGTGATGCGACCAAGGCCACCATCTTCGGCTTCCCCTCGTCCAGCGACAAGAAGCAGGCCGTGCTGATGCTGGGCGTTCGCCACGTGTTCTAAGCATTACTTGTTCTCCCCAGGCCTGGCCAGTGGCTCCCGCGCTGGCCGGGCCTACAATATGCAGTCTTTTTACCGGTATCAAGGATCCGCCATGTTCAAGCCCGCACGTTTCTTCCGTCCCCTCGCCGCCCTGGCCATGACCGGCCTCGGCCTGTCCCTGCTGGCGACCCCGGCCCACGCGGAAAAGCGCACGCTGGTGCTGTCGGCGTATCCGATTTCCCAGCCGCTGTTCAACAAGCTGGTCTATGCGCCCTTCAAGGAAAAATGCGGCTGCGAGATCGTGGTGGAAACCGGCAACAATGCCGATCGCATCGCCAAGCTCGACGCCCGCCGCAACAATCCGGTGGTGGACCTGGTGCTGCTGTCGGACTTCGGCATGCTCGAAGCCGCCCGCAAGGGCCTGGTACAGCCGCTGGACTATGCCAAGCTGAAGAATTACAGTCAGATCTATCCCTTCGCCCGCAATCCCATCGGCGGCAATTACGCAGTCGGCTACACCATCTATTCGGTCGGCCTGGTCTACCGCAGCGACAAGACGCGCGCCCCGCAATCCTGGAAGGACCTGTGGAGTCCCGAACTGAAGGGCCGCCTGGCGCTGCCTGATGTGAGCACCACGCAAGGCCCGCTGGCCCTGCAGATGGCCGACCTGGCCTGGGGCGGCAAGGGCGGCAACTATGGCACCGGCATGCAGAAGATCCTCTCGATCAAGAACAACGTGGTGACCTTCACCAAGAACAGCGCGCAGTTGTCGTCGCTGTTTGCCCAGGACGAGATCTGGGTGGCACCGGTGGCGCGCTTCACCTGGTCGCAACTGATGAAGACCGGCATGCCGCTGAAATGGGCCATCCCCGCCGAAGGCCAGGCCGCCGGCATGAACGTGATGGGCATCGTCGCCAAATCGAAGAATGCCGACCTGGCTTACCAGCTGATGGACTTCTGGCTCTCCAAGGAAGTGCAGACGGCGCTGGCCATGGAACTGGTGGATTCGCCGGTCAATACGCAAGTCGTGCTGCCCAAGGACAAGGCCGAATTCAATACCTATGGCGGTGAGCACATCGCCTCGCTCAAGTTCGTCAAGCCGGAAGACCTGCTGAAGTACCGCTCGGGCTGGCTGGAACAGTGGAACAAGGGCATCAGCAAGTAAGCGTAACCTTTCACGCCGTGGCGACGCCTGCCGCTGGCAGTGCGCCGCCCTTTTCTTTCCGGACCTCGTTTGCGCCCCATGCTCGCCTCTTCCAAATCACGCCTCGGACTGATGCTGGTCACGCCTGCGCTGATCTTCACATTGGTCTGTTTCCTGCTGCCGGTGGCGGCCCTGCTGCTGGATGCCTTCCGCATCGGCGGCCCCGACAGCCTCGACGGCGGCCCGCTGCAATGGAGCCTGGCCCGCTTCGCCGATTTCTTTGCCGAGCCCCTGCACCTGCAGGTTCTCTGGCGCACCCTGCGCATTGCGGCCCTGGTGACGCTCTGCTCGGCCCTGCTCTGCTATCCCGCCGCCCAGGCCATCGTGCGGGTGCCTGCGCGCTGGCGCGGGCTGGTGCTGGGCATGATGATCCTGCCGCTGATGGTCTCGCCCATTGCGCGTACCTATGCCTGGATCGTGCTGTTCGGACGCAATGGTGCGGTCAACGCGGTGCTGCTGCAGCTGGGGCTGGCCGATGAACCGCAACGCCTGCTCTTTACCGAAATGGCGGTCTTCGTGGGCCTGCTGCAATTGCTGCTGCCCCTGATGCTGATGTCGCTCGTCAGTGCGATGGAAAACATTTCGGCCGACCTCGCACTGGCCGCCTCGACGCTGGGCGCCAATGCCTGGCAGGTATTTACCCGCGTGACGCTGCCGCTGACGCAGGAAGGCCTGATCGTGGGCGGCACCCTGGTCTTTACCGGCAGCGTCACCGCCTACGTCACCCCGGCCCTGCTGGGTGGACCGAAGGTCTTGATGCTGGAAACGCTGCTCTACCAGAAGGTCAGCGTGGAAAGTGATTTCGGCACCGCCAACGTGATCGCGGTGATCCTGGTGGCGATGACGCTGGCCGTCAACGCCGGCTTGAAACGTATTGCCGCACCCCGGAGGACGACATGAAACAAGGACTTTTCCCGCGCGTGGTGCTGTGGGCCGTGATGCTGTTCCTGCTTGGGCCCTTCATCATCGTCTTCCTGGCCGGGTTCAGCGGCGGCGAGACGCTGGCCTTCCCGCCACCCTCCTATTCGCTGCGCTGGATCGTTTCGGTGCTGCAGGCCGAGGAATTCCGCCAGGCCTTCGGCACCAGCCTGCAGATCGGCTTGCTGGCGACCGTGATCGCGCTGCTGCTGGGCGTACCCGTGGCTTATGCGATGTCGCGCATGCCGCCGCCGGGCATGGCGGTGATCAAGCAGGTGCTGACGTCGCCGCTGATCATCCCGGCCATGCTGGTGGGCCTGGGCCTGTTGCGCCACTTCGTGCTGCTGGTCGATGCCCCCGTCTTCCTGGGCCTGCTGATCGGCCACGTCGGGCTGCTCACGCCCTATGCCGTGCGGGTGGTCTATTCCAGCCTGGCCAACCTGCGGGTCGATATCGAGGAAGCCGCCATCACCTTGGGGGCCACGCGCATGCAGACCTTCCGGCTGGTGGTGCTGCCCAATATCCGGGGCGCGGTGATCGCGGCCTTCTTCCTGGCCTTCGTGACCTCCTTCAACCAGGTGCCGGTGTCGCTGTTCCTCACCGGCCCGGGCATCAGCACCCTGCCCATCGAAATGCTGGGCCACATGGAAAACAGTTTCGATCCTTCCATTGCCGCGCTGTCCACGCTGCTGGTGCTGTTCACCATGGCCTTCGTGCTGGTCACCGAAAAGGTGCTGGGCATTTCCAAATACATGTGATGTGAGAACCTGATGAGTTACCTGAATCTGCAGCAAGTGGCGCTCGGCTACGGCAACGCCAGGACCGCCGTGGAAGGCCTGGACCTGGCCGTGGAACGCGGCGAACTGATTTCGCTGCTGGGCCCCAGCGGCTGCGGCAAGACCACCACCATGCGCGCCATCGCCGGCCTGATCGACCTGCGCGCCGGCCGCATCACGCTCGATGGCCGCGACATCAGCCGCCTGCCGCCCAACAAGCGCGACATCGGCCTGGTATTCCAGTCCTATGCGCTGTTCCCGCACCTGAACGTATTCGACAACGTGGCCTTCGGCCTGCGCCTGCGCAAGGTGCCGGCCGCCGAATTGCGCCAGCGCGTCGAGAAGGTCATCGCCGCCGTCGGCCTGGCCGGTTTCGAAGCGCGCCTGCCTGCGCAGATGTCGGGCGGCCAGCAACAGCGCGTGGCGCTGGCGCGTGCCATCGTGATCGAACCCAAGCTGCTGTTGCTGGATGAACCGCTGTCCAACCTCGATGCCAAGCTGCGTGTGCAGATGCGTGCCGAGCTGCGCCGCATCCAGCGCGAGCTCGGCATCACCATGCTCTACGTGACCCACGACCAGGATGAAGCGCTGGCCATGTCGGACCGTATCGTGGTCATGAACAGCGGCAAGATCGAGCAGCTCGATACGCCCGAGCAGCTCTTCAATGCGCCGCGCACGCGCTTCGTGGCCAACTTCATGGGCTTCGAGAACCTGTTCGATTATCGCGACGGCCAGCTGCACGGTGCGGCGGGCCAACTGCCGCTGGCCGGCCTGCCCGCAGGCACCGCCTGCGCCGGATGGCGGGTGCAGCAGGTGCAGGTCGGCAGCGGTCCCTACGCGGGCCGCGTGCTCTCGCGCGGTTTCCTCGGCGAGCATGTCGAATACCTGTTGCAGACCGCGCTGGGCGAGGTGCGCGGCATAGCGCCCGCCGCCCTCGCTTCGGCCCGTGAAGGCGACACCGTGCACTTCGACCTGCCCGCGCATGAGGCACTGGCATTGGCTGCCTGAGCTCCCCTCGACCTTTGAAGAAGAAGACAAACATGCACAAGATCTGGCTCGATACCGACCCCGGCTTTGACGACTGGCTGGCCATGCTGATGCTGTCGGCCAACCTTGAGGTGAACTGGCTGGGCGTTTCAGTCGTGGCAGGCAATGCCCCGCTGGTCACCACCTACGACAATGCGCTGCGCATCAAGCAGCATTACCAGCTCGACGTGCCCGTCTATGCGGGCTGCGAGCGGCCGCTGGCCGGCGCCGTGGAAACTGCACAAGGCATCCTCGGTGAATCCGGCATGGCCACCACGGGCGATGCCCTGCCCCAGGTCGACATCGCCGAGCTCGAAGCGCGCCAGTCCCGGCAACTGCAACGCGATCCGCTGCCGAATGCAGTCGATGCCATGATCGAGGCGATCCGCCTGCATGCGGGCGAGATCACGCTCATGTGCATCGCCCCGCTGACCAATGTGGCCGTGGCCTTGCAGCGCGCGCCCGAGATCGCGGGCATGGTCAAGGAAATCATCCTCATGGGCGGCTCGGCCGACCAGGGCAATCACACGGCAGCTGCAGAATTCAATATCTTTGCCGATCCGGAAGCGGCGGATGTGGTGTTCCGCTCCGGCATCCCGCTGCGCATGTTCGGCCTGAACCTGTGCCGCCAGCTGCTGGTGACCGCCGCAGAAGTCCAGCAGGTACGGGCCTTGGGTACCCCGCGCGCCAAATGGCTGGCAGGCTACTTCGATGCCTACCTGCGCATCCGCAGTCCGGACGGCTCGGTACCCATGCCGATGTATGACCCGGCGGTGGCGATCTGGCTCAAGCGGCCGGAATTGTTCAGCTTCCAGCCGGCGCGGGTGGACATCGAATTGCAGGGCCGCCTCACGCGCGGCATGACGGTCTGCGAATTCCGCGTACCGCGCCGCGCCCCGGCCAATACCGAGGTCGCCATGACGGTCGACGGCCCGCGTGCCATGCAATGCATGATGCAGGAATTGCTGGGCAGGCTCTCCTGAAGACGCCGACCTCCAAGCTCAATGGCCCCGGCCCTCTCCACTGATTTGCGTTTCATGACCCTCGACAACCACCACCAACAAGACACCGGCCCGCTCACGCTCGAACAATTCGTGCGGGCGCTGCCCAAGGTCGAACTGCATTGCCACCTGTTCGGCGCGGTGCGCCGCGAGACCTTCAGCGATCTCTCCGCCCGCGCCGGTCATCCGGTCTCGCCGGAAGAGATCGACGCCTTCTATACCCGCGGTGAAAAACCGGTCGGCGTGCTGCGCGTGCTGCGCGCCCTGGATGCCGAGCTGATCCGCCAGCCCGACGACCTCTACCGCATCACCTACGAATACCTGCAGGATGCCCACGCCCACGGCGTGGCCTGGAGCGAGTTCTTCTGGAACCCGACCGGCACGGTGCGCGTCTCGGGCATTGCCTACGCCGACGCGCAGGACGCCATCGTGCGTGCCATCGTCGATGCAGAACGCGAGATCGGCATCATCGGACGCCTGATCCCCAGCATCGACCGCGAAGCCAGCCCCGAAGAAGCCGTGGCCATGGTGCAGTGGATGCTGGCCAGGCGCGCACCGCAAGTGGTAGGCATCGGCATGGATTACCGCGAGAATGATCGTCCGCCCGAACTGTTCGAAGCGGCTTACCGCCTGGCGCGCGAAGCGGGCCTGAAGAGCACGGCGCATGCCGGTGAATTCGGCATGCCCTGGCACAACGTGGCCACCGCCATCGACCTGCTGCAGGTGGACCGCATCGACCATGGCTACACCATCGTCGACAACCCCGAACTGATGCAACGTTGCGTCGAACGCGGGCTGGTCTTCACGGTGGTGCCGACCAACTCTTACTACTTGCGCACGCTGGCGCCGCAGCGCTGGGCGCAGGATCATCCGATCCGCCAGATGCTGGCGGCCGGGCTGCGTTTGCACCCCAACACCGACGATCCGACGCTGCACCTGGTCACGCCCAGCGGTGCCTGGCTGATGATGCTGCAACTGGGCGCGCAGGTCAGTGACTTCAAGGCCTTCATGCTCAATGGCCTGGATGCGGCGTGGATGGCGCCGTCGCTGCGCCAGCAATGGCGCAGCCAGTGGACTGCCCGCTTCGACCAGCTGCACGCGCGCCTGCAGGCCTGACAGGCCCTAGGCCGCCATGTCGATGACCATGCCGTCATCGTCATGGAATTCCCCCTGGTCCACCCGGAACGCGCCCACCAGGTCGGCCATCCGTTCGGTCGCCAGGCGCATCGCCTCGGCGGCCGCCGAAGACTGCTGCACCAGTGCCACATTGTGCTGCGTGATCTGCTCCATGGCGCTGACGGACTCGGCCACCTGAACCACGCCGGCTGACTGCTGCGTGCTCACGCTGGCGATCTCGGCAATGACCCGGCTTACGCTGCCCACCTGCACCACCACCTCCTGCATGGTCAGGCCGGCCGCCTGGGCACGCTGGCTGCCCTCTTCGATCTGCTGCGCCGACGCTTCGATCAGGGTCTTGATCTCCTGGGCGGCGGCCGCCGAACGTTGTGCCAATACCCGCACCTCGCTGGCGACCACCCCGAAGCCGCGCCCGTGCGCGCCTGCATGGGCGGCCTCCACGGCCGCATTGAGCGCCAGCAAGTTGGTCTGGAAGGCAATCTCGTCGATCACCGTGATGATCTCGACGATGCGTCCGGCAGCGGCCTGGATCGCCGCCATCTTGATGACCACCTGGTCGACTGCCGCACCACCCTCGGCGGCGACTTGCGCGGCCGAGTCCGCCAGGGTGCTGGCCCGCTGGGCACAGGTGGCGCTCTGCTGCGCGGTGGCGCTCAGCTGTTCCATGGCAGCGGCGGTTTCCTCCAGCGAGCAGGCCTGCTGTTGCGAGCGTGCGGCCAGGTCCAGTGCGCCATCAGCGATGTTGCCGGCGGAACCACGGATGACCTTGGCCCCATGGCGTACCTGGCACACGATGTGGCGCAGCCCCTGCTGCATGTCCTGCAGGGAAGCCAGCAGCTTGCCGGTCTCGCCCTTGACCTCGACTTCGATCTGGCCGCACAAGTCGCCCTTGGCCACCTGTGTGGCCAGATGAGCGGCCTGGCTGAGCGGCCCGGTGATCAGGGTGTACAGGCTGGTCAGGCTCACCGCCATGACCAGCAGCACCACGCCTGCCAACAGGGTGGTCGCGGCATTGAGTGACTCCGCGCGCTGGCTTGCCTGGACGATCTCGCGCTCCGTGCGCGCCTCCAGCATCGCCAGGAATTCATCCACCGGACGCATGATGCGTGCCTTCTCCACGTGATAGGCATGGTCATGCAGGATGCGCCGGGCCAATTCCAGGTCAGGCTCGGCCAGCAGCAGGTCAGCACCCTGGCGGCCCTGGTAGCGGCCTTGCACGATGTTCATGGCCTGGGTCTCGGTGGCCACCAGCGTGTCGGAGTTGCGCTTGGCTTCGAGCAGCTTGTCCATCTCCGCCTGGGTGAAGCCGGCTTGTTGCATCAACTCGCCCAGCGAGGCGGTCACGCTGCTGTCCGGACGGGGCGGCTGGCCGTCGGCGGCGACCAGGTCCCAGTAGATGCGCTGGTATTGTTCCGGACGTGCGCGCTTGCCGTCGCGAATGTCCAGGATCGCTTGATACTGCCGTGCATACTCCGGGTTGCCGGAGATCACATAAGTGCGCGCCAGGCGCGTGAGATCATCCGAGCTCTGCCGCAACTCCTCGGCCAGCTGCTGCGACACGTATCGCCGCTGATGCGCCTGGTTGAGCCCGCGCTCGGCCTGCGATTCGGCCATGGCCACCACCACCAGCGTCACCATCAGCACGGAAATGATGAAAGTGATCGTCAGCAGAATTTGCCTGATCGAGAAACGTTTATAGATGGACATCTTCCCCTCCCTGTTCGTCTGAAAAATCCGACCGGGCCGCGCAAAGCCTCTTGGGCAGTGCCTCGCCGACCGGCAGGCGGACGATACGTGGAGGGCTTGGCTTAGGGGCGAAACGCAGGAAGATGCTTGATGAATCTAGAATTAGTTCGCTTTTTTTATCGAATAAATTTGAATTTCTCTCTAAAACTATCCTGATCCGTAACAAAAATATCAGAGCCTTTTCAGTCCATCACCGACATCTAGTTCACCATCGTGTGAGCGCCAGCAAGAAAAGCGAACCCGGTTCACAATAGCGGACTTTGCCCTGCAGACTGCTGCCCATGAACCCTGTTGCACCGCGTGCTGCCAATCATCCTCGTTTCCTGTTGTTCCTGATCTGTGCCTTTGCCTCGGCCGGCCAGCTGGCCATCGACCTCTACGTGCCGGCCCTGCCGGAGATGGCGGTCGATTACGCCACCTCGGCCCAGGCGATCCAGACCAGCGTGACCGGCTACCTGATTGCCTATGCCTTCGGGCAGTTGGTCTTCGGTCCGCTGGCCGATGCCTACGGACGCAAGCGCATCCTGGTCCTGGGGCTCAGTCTGTTCACGCTGGGCTGCGTGCTCTCGCTGGCCGCCCCCAACCTGGAAACCTTCGTCGCGGCGCGGGTGCTGCAGGGCTTCGGCATTGCGGCCACCAACCTGCTGGCCAAGGCCATCATCACCGACTCCTTCACCGGCCAAACCCTGGTCCATGCCTACACCTACATGGCCATCGCCTGGGGGCTGGCACCGATCATCGCGCCGGTGATCGGCGCCCACCTGCAGGAGGCCTTCGGCTGGCGCTCCTGCCTGGTGTTCCTGCTGGTGTATTCGTTCGCCATGTGGGCCATCCTGTGGAAGTATCGGGAGACACTGGCCCGGCCGGTGCACCTGCATCCGGCCACCTTGCTCAAGAATGCGCGCATGGTGCTGGCCAGCCCGGTGTTCCAGAGCTGCTTCCTGGCGCAGGGACTGTGCTACAGCATCCTGCTGGTGTTCAACATCGTCGGCCCCTTCATGGTGCAGAACACCTTGCACCAGCCGCCCACCTTCTTCGGCTACCTGGCCCTGGCCATCGGCATGATGTATTTCCTGGGCGGCATCTCCAACCGCATCCACCATCGCCGCCTGCCCTCGGCCGAACAGCGGCTGCGCATCGGCGCGCGCGTCATGACGGTGGCGGCCTTCGCCATGCTGGCGCTGGCCCTGCTGGTCGGGCTGACGGTGTGGACGCTCATCACGCCGGTGCTGGTGATGGCCTTCTGTGCCGGCGCCATGTATCCCACGCTCATGGCCAAGGGCAATTCGATCTTCCCGCACATTGCCGGACTGACCAGCGCCATCCTGGGCTTTGCGCTGCTGCTGGTGTCCTCTGGGATGATGGGATTGGCCGGTTTTGTCTCCATCCATAGCCTCACGCCGCTGGCAGTGTTCTTCTGCATCGTCGGGCTGACCGTCATTGCCATGGTGGGCAAACTGCTGCAGCACCTGCAGGTGCCGGCGGTCCCCGGGGCGTTGCCAATCCGACCATCAGAAAAACCCTGATACCGGCGCAACGGCCATGGGCATACGATGCAGTCATCGACACTGATTCATTGCCCGGAGAACCCCATGGCCCTCATCCAGACCCTGTTGCACTACGCCAGCTATCTCGCCGCCTTCTATGCCCTGTACCTGCTGGCGGGCAGCCTGGCGTTCGGGGCCGTGCTGTGGCAGAAGGTCTACGGCAAGGCGCAGCGCCAGCCGGTGCCGGTGCGCGTGCGTGTCCATCACGAGCGCATTGAAAGCCGTGAGCGTGATTCGTATTACCGCTGAAACGTGAACGCTGTCGTGCGCCAAACGTAGACAATCACTGTTGGATTGCAGGTCAGCCTGGGGCTGGATTCATTGAATCCAGCCCTTTGTCTTTGCGGTATCCGTGCAAGACGAAGACTGTCCGAGCGATTGCAGGCAAGATACGGTGCATGATAACCTAATTGGTGTAATACACTTACTAGGTTATACTCCGTTCATGGAAAAGAATTCGCCTCATTGCCCGCTTTCGACCGTGCGCGACTTGATCAGGCAGCAGCGCGTTGCTGCGACCCATACGGCAAAAGCAGGTGCGGCGGCTCTTGGCCTGGGCTTCATCGAGATGCTGGAGGTGGTGATGGCGCTGACCGAAGGCGACTTTCACAAAGCCATGACAACCCACGCGGATGACAAGGTTTGGCAGGATGTCTACAAGCCGATGACCCACGTAGGCCAGCTCTACGTCAAGCTGACCGTGGTGAATTCCCTGCTGATTGTTTCCTTCAAGGAGAAATGAGATGAAATGCCCCACCTGCGGTGCCGCTGAAATGGTGCACGATACCCGTGACCTGCCCTATACCTACAAGGGTGAAACCACGACCATCTCAGCTGTAACCGGTGATTTCTGCCCGGCCTGCGGCGAGTCCATCACCGACTTCGACGAGTCGTCCCGCGTCTCTGCGGACATGCTGGCCTTCAACAGGGAGGTGAACGCCACCCGCATTGAACCGGCAGAAATTGCCGAAACGCGCGTGGCGCTCAAGCTCAGCCAGCGCGATGCAAGCGTGCTGTTCGGCGGCGGCATCAATGCCTTCAACCGATACGAGGCTGGCGCCACGCGACCGCCCCTTTCGCTGGTGCAGCTGCTGCGCCTGCTGCGCAATCATCCCGAGTTGCTTGAAGAAGTGCGGACAAATTCCCCGGCCGCTGCCCAGGCACTCCCCTTGGGCATCAAGAAGCCCATGGCGAAGCCGCTTCCGGCAGCGCTGCGCCGCTGATCTGCATCCAACCCGCAGCCGGGCGAGTCGCAAGAAGCAAAGATGCTCTTATAGCCTCATCGGAAGGGGCGCTTGAGCACCTCAAAACAACTCCTGCTGCGGCGAAGTCACCGCCGCAAAGCTGTCTCCCACGAAGACCAGGATGGCATCGGCCACCGGCGCCAGCTGGCGCTCCAGGTAGTGGCCGTAATCGATGGCGGCGCGGCGCTTTTCCAGCGGCTCGGGACCGGCGGTCGTCATGACGTAGTTGATCCAGCCACCTTGCTGGTACTGCAGCGGACGTCCGCCCTCCTCGTTGACCTGGTCAGCCATGCGGGCTGCGCGTACATGCGGAGGCACGTTCTTTTCGTAATGGTCGAGCTGGCGGCGCAGGCGCTTGCGATACACCAGCAGTTCATCCAGCTTTCCCGCCAGCAGCTCAGCCACATAGCCGGTGATGAAATCGCGATAGGGCTCGCCCCGGAAAATGCGTAGGTACAGCTCCTGCTGGAAGCGCTGCGCCAGGGGTGACCAGTCGGTGCGCACTGCTTCCAGGCCCTTGTAGGTCACCTTGTCCTGGCCCTCCGGCGTGCGCACGTACCCTGCGTAGCGCTTTTTGCTGCCGGTATCGGCGCCGCGCACATGCGGCATCAGGAAGCGCTGGTAATGCACCTCGAACTGCAATTCCAGCGCGCTTTCCAGTTGATACTGGCTGGCCAGGTGGACGCGCCACCAGTCATTGATGCGCGCGGTCAGCTGCAGTCCGATCCGGCGTGCCTCCTCATCGCCATGGGGCCGGCGCAGCCAGACGAAGGTGGAATCGGTGTCGCCATAGATGACTTCGTAACCCGCTTCCTCGATCAGCTCGCGCGTGCGATGCATGATGTCGTGCCCGCGCCGGGTGATGGAGGACGCCAGCCGCGAATCGAAGAACCGGCAGCCGGTCGAGCCCAGCACGCCGTAGAAGGAATTCATGATGATCTTCAGCGCTTGCTGCAGCGGCTTGTTGCCTTGCGCCTTGGCGGCTTCGCGGCCCTGCCAGATCTGTTCGATGATGGCCGGCAGGCTGTGGCTGCGGCGCGAGAAGCGCGCACCGTTGTAGCCCGGCACGGTGTGGCCCTCGGGTTCATTCAAGGTGCCATCGACCAGTCCCACCGGATCGATCAGGAAGCTGCGGATGATGCTGGGATACAGGCTCTTGTAGTCCAGCACGATCACCGAGTCATACAGGCCCGCGCGCGAATCCATCACGAACCCGCCCGGACTGGCCAGCGCCTCGGCATCGCCCAGGTTGGGCGCGACGTAGCCCTTGCGATGCATGTGCGGCAGGTACAGGTGCGTGAAGGCGGCCACCGAGCCGCCGCTGCGGTCGGCCTGCAGCCCGGTCACGCTGGCGCGTTCCAGCAGGAAGGAAAGGATGTCGGTCTTCCCGAAGATGCGCGTGACCAGTTCGCAATCCTTGAGGTTGTAAGTGGCCAGGGCCGCCTTGTCCTCGTTGAACATGCGGTCGATCTCATCCATGCGCTGGTAAGGAGTGGCGATGGCCTTGCCTTCCCCCAGCAGCGATTGCGCCACGTTCTCGAGGCTGAAGGACGGAAAATTCCAGAATGCCCCGCGCAGGCTTTCGATCCCGTCGATCACCAGGCGGCCGGCTGCATTGACCAGCAGGTGGTTGGCGCGCATGCCGTGCTCGCGCCATTCCAGCGCTCGTCCGCCACGGCCCAGGCGCAGGGTGGCCTGGTATTTCTGGGCCTGCTTCTGCAGCACGTTCAGGTCGAACTGGATGAGGTTCCAGCCGATGAGCGCATCCGGGTCATGCCGCGCAACCCAGGCATTGAGGCAGTCGATCAGTTCCTTGCGGCTGTGGCAGAACTGCAGTTCGAAATCCACTGCATCGACCGCACCGCTGGGCGGCCCCAGCGCATAGACGCTGCGCTGGCCGCAACCTTCGATGGCGATGCTGTAGAGCTCGCCCTGCCAGCTGGTTTCGATATCCAGCGACGCCAGCTTCAGGGGTGGACGATAGCCTGGCAAGGCACGGATGCGTGCATCAACCAGCACCCCATGGCCATCGTCCACGCCCTGGAAGGCCACGGGCGCATTGATGAAGCGTTCCATCAGGTAGCGCTCGGGCGGGCGGATGTCGGCTTCGTAGACGCTGATGCCGGCGGCGACCAGGGTCTTTTCCATCTTCAGCAGCTTGCGATACTGGCGCGCATACAAGCCCAGCACCGGGCGCTGGCTCACATCCTTCAAGTGTTCCAGGGCGCGCAGCTCCATGCCGGGCTCGTTGGCGATCAAGGCCTGCACGCGTTCGGCCTGTGCCTGCGGCACGAAGGCCACGGCCGTCTGCGGCGGCAGGCGCAGGCATTGCGGACCGTCGTCGGTGGCCACCCACAGCTCGATCTCCACCCCGGCCGGCGTATCGCGCCAGTGCCGGGACAGCAGGAAGCCCGCGCGCTCGCCGGGGCGCAGGGAAGCAGCAGGAAGAGCAAGGGCTTGGTCGGTCACCGTCAGTCGTGGGGTGTGCGGATGGAGTCGGGATTCTACTTGGATGTGCGCGCACGTGCGCGAGGGCGGGAGCGCGCGAGGGCAATTGTGAAGAAGGCCCAACATGCTTTTTCAGCTGCAAAGATTTTAAAAAAATTCCCTGTCTTCTCCGCGTTTTGCGCCCCCGGTGGCGGTGCGATGCTGGCGCCCATCACGTCCCCGCAATACGGAGAGTCTCGCCATGAAAGTCCTGCCCCTCATCCTCCTGCTCAGCAGCACCAGCGTGCTGGGCGTCCTGCAGCTGCCGACAGCCCACGCCGCCAGCTTCGATTGCAGCCGCGCCGGGTCGGCCAATGAAAAGGCCATCTGCCGTGATGCCGAGCTCTCGGCGCTGGACGATCAACTGGGCCGCGCCTATCGCCGGGCGCGGCAGGCAGCGACGGACGTGCGTGCTTTCCGCAGCGCCAGCGACGCGCAATGGCGCTGGCGGGAGGACAATTGCCACGACCGCGACTGCCTGCTGGCCTGGTACCAACGCCGCCAGGGCGAACTGGAGGCCTTGGCAGCGCCGGCAGGCAATGACAAGCCAACCGCAGCAGCGGGCGCGCCGGCACCTGCCCTGGCTGCGCTGGCGCCGCCTCAGGCGCAACCAGTCGCGCTGCCGGCGACGCCGGCCTTGCGGCTGGGCCTGGACGCGCGCCAGATCGATCACCTGGCACCGGCCGGCAGCACGCCCTGGCCGCATTACGCGCGCGCCGAGCACGGCCAGTACTTCTATCGTGACCCCGACGCAGGCGAGACGCAGCCGCTGGTAGCGGTGCGCTACTACGGCATGGAGAACGGCCAGCACATCCTCGAAGCCGTGCGCGGCCAGACCGTGCTGCGCTACACCTGCAGCGCCGATTGCCGCTACATTGCCCGGCTGGCGCTGCCCGGCGACGTGGAAAAGGACACGGTGATCGTCAGCAACGACCGCGCCTCGCTGCCCTCGCTGATCGTGGCCGATGCGCTCAATGGCTTGCTGGCCCCGGTGCAGTCGCGCTAGGGCCAAGCTTGAGTTTGCGCGCTTGTCCTACACGTGATTGCGAAGGCGGATGACAGGCGGGAGCATGCGCCACGGGCATACTGCGCAACATCGAGCATGGTGCGCATGCTCCCCTTGCCCTGGCGAGAAGCTCCTATGAAGAAAATCGAATTCGACGGTTACCTGCTGGTCTACCAGGCCGATGATAGCGAAGGCCGCTGGAAAGGCTCTTACGCGATCCTGAAGGATCGTGCAGAGATCACCCGGGGCTCGCTGCCCCTGGCGGCGCACTCGGAAGACGACGCCGTCGGCGAGATCCTGGCAGCAGCGCGGCGCCAGACCCGCAGCGCAATGGCCGCCTAGCCCCCCCCTCCTCCTGCTACACCACGACTTCCCGCAAGCTGCGGCGATGGGCCAGCTCCATCAGCCGCCGCAAGGCGTGGACGAGCTCGAAGCGGCTGCGCGAACGCCCCAGCGAAATGCGGATGTGCGGCGCCATGCCGCGCTGTGCCTCGGGCTCGCCGGCCACGAAACTGGCCTGCGATACCACGTTCAAACCGGCCTCCCGGGCCCGGCCCACGAAATCCTGCCCCTTCCAATGAGCCGGCAGCGCCTTCCAGAGATGGATGCCGCCGCTGTCGGCCAGGCTCTCGTCACCTAGCGTACGCAGGGCCAACTCCTGCCGCGCCCAGGCTTCCTGCCGGATACCGGTGGCCAGCGTGGCGGCGGTGCCATCGTGTATCCACTGGGTCGATAGCGCCGTGGTCAGTGGCGTGGACATCAGCACGAAGGAACGCAATGCGGCCAGCACCTCATCCTGCGCCTGTCCTTCCGGGGTGAGCACGTAGGCGGTCCGCAATCCCGGCAGCAGGCACTTGGCCAGCGTGGACACGTAGAACACGTGCCGCGGCGCATAGTGTGCCAGCGGCCTGGGCGCATGCACGGCGAAGCGCCAGTAGGGATCATCCTCGATGATGCGCAAATCCAGCCGCGTGGCCACCGCTGCGATCTCGGCACGGCGTGTGGCCGGCATGGTGTGGGTGGTCGGGTTCTGCAGGGTGGGATTGAGATAGACCAGGCGCGCGCCGTGCTTGCGCACCATGGTCGTGAGCAGGTCGGGACGCATGCCTTCGTGATCGACGCCCACCGCCACCACGCGCCGTCCCAATTGCGCCGCTGCCGCCAGCAAGCCGGGATAGGCCAGCGGCTCGGCCAGGATGGTGTCGCCCGGCCGGGTCTGCGACAGCAGCAAGGCGGCCAGGGCCGACTGTGCGCCCGGGCAAGCCAGCACCCGGCTGTCATCGACCGGGCCCAGCATGTCCTGCAGCCACATGGCGCCGGCGGCGCGGTCGGTGCTGCTGCCGCCGCCCAGGTGGTAGGTCATCAGCAGGTCGACGTCGCTGTGCATCAGTACCTGTGACACGCCCTGCCGCAGCAGGTCGTCCAGGTCGATCCCGGTGGGCGGCGGCGGTATGTTCATCGACAGGTCGATCACCTGGCTCAAATCCACCTTGGGGGCGGCCACGAAGGTACCGGCCGCGCCGCGCCCTTCGAGCAGCTGGCGGCGGCGCGCCTCGCCATAGGCGCGCGTGACCGTGGTGAGATCGACCTGCAGGCGCTCGGCCAGCATCCGCTGCGGCGGCAGGCGGTCACCCGGTTTGAGCCGCTCATCGGCAATGGCCTGCTCCATGAAGCCGACGATTTGCAGGTAGCGCGGGCCGCCATGGGCGGAAAAGCGGGCAATCCAGTGCAGGGAGGGATCTGTTGCGTGCGGGGGTTCCGGTCTGGCCATGAGCATCCTGGGTGAAGTTGCCCGCAGGGCTGGCTGCGGGCCGGCCGTCTAGTATGGATGCATGACCAACAAAAATCCATACATCGCAACTTCCCTTTGTACCAAGGCTTTGCGGGCGACCTGGCTCATGCCGTGGCCGTACGCATCCATTCCCTGGCATCTTCCCCGGCCGCGATGCGCATCGGTGCGGCCGGATCGGTGGCGGCCTCCCAGACGGCCTGGGCCACGTCGCTGGCGTGGGTGATCTGGCCATGGTCCTGGAAATTGCTGAACACCTGGGCAGCCAGCGGGCCATAGGCATCCGGGATGGCGCCCTCCATGCGCGGGCGGGCATTGTCGGCGAAGCGCGTATGCGGTGCCCGGCCCGGCAAGACCAGGCGGGCCTGTACGCCCACGCTGGCCAGCTCCAGCGCGACCGATTCGGTGAAGGCATTCACGGCCGCCTTGCTGGCCGTGTAGACCGCCAGCAGCGGCAGCGAGCGCAGGGTCACCGAGGACGTAACATTGACGATCACCCCCGCAGCGCGCTGGCGCATCTGCGGGATCACGGCCTGGGTCATGGCGATGCTGCCCAGGGTGTTGGTCTCGAAGATCTCGCGCACCTGCTCCATGGGCTGGGCTTCGACGGCGGCCAGCGCGCCGATACCGGCATTGTTGACCAGTACGTCGACGGGCCCGGCCTGGCTGAGGGCTGCGGCGATGCTGGCGGCGCTGGTCACGTCCAGCGGCAGGATGCGCAGGTTTGGCGAGGCCGGCAGCAGGTCGCTGCGCGGTGTGCGCATGGTGGCGATGACCTGCCAGTCACGTTGCAGGAAGTAGCTTGCGATTTCCAGGCCGAAGCCGGACGAACAGCCAGTGATGAGGACGGTTTTCATGAACGTTTCCTTGTGGTGTGGGAGAGGACAAGGCAAAGCATAGGCGCTGATCACCGGACTTGCTACAATCAGGAGTCCATCATTCATTTGCAATCGTCCAGCCATGTCCGACACCGCATTGTCCGATCCCCTGGCCGAAGTGGTCGGCCTGCTGCGGCCCGCCGCCCGCTACACCAAGTATGTGCAAGGCGCCGGCGGCTGGCGCGTACAGCGCTCGCGGCCGGAGCTGGCCTTCTATTGCGCCGTGCTGGAAGGCAGTTGCCGCATTCTGCGCGCATGGCCGGGTGTGGGTCCCGGGGATGAAGGCATCGTGCTGCATGCAGGGGATTTTTTCCTGGCACCTGCCATGCAAGGATTTACCCTGGCCAGCATGGCGGAGTGCGAGGACGCCGTCCTCGACGAAGACAATCCCCCGCCGCGCCTGCCCGATGGCCGCTATCACCTGGGCACTCTGGGCCTGCCGCCGGAGGTACAGCTGGTGGTGGGCCATTGCGTCTTCGAGTCGCCCGACACGCCGCTGCTGCTGTCGCTGCTGCCCAGCCTGGTGGTGGCGCGGGCACACGCGCGGCTGGCAACGCTGGTGCAACTGGTGGGCGACGAATACCGCGCCGAACGCCCGGCCCGTGATGTGGTGCTGGCGCGCCTGCTGGAGGTGCTGCTGATCGAAGCCCTGCGCTCCAGCGCCGATGCCGGCGCTGCTGCCTCCCCCGGCCTGCTGCGCGGCCTGGGCGATGTACGGCTCGCCTCGGCCCTGCGATCCATACATGCACATCCCGCCGAGGATTGGAGCGTGGCGCGACTGGCGCGCGCAGCCGCCTTGTCACGGTCGTCCTTCTTCGAACGCTTCCGCCGCGAAGTCGGGCTGGCGCCCATGGAATACCTGCTGGCCTGGCGCATGGCACTGGCCAAGCGACTGTTGCTGCGCGATGACGGCTCCATGGCGGAAGTCGCGCAACAGGTCGGCTACAGCTCGGCGTCCACCTTCAGTGTGGCCTTCAGCCGCCATGTGGGCGTGCCGCCTTCGGTATTCGCCCGCCAGGGCAGCAGCTAGGCGGCAACGAATCCCACTCGCTCCATGGTGCCGATATGCATGCTCAGCAGCTGCACGGCACGGTCGGTCTTCTTGTCGCGCAGGGCCTCGATGATGAGGCGGTGGTCGTGATCCGAGCGCGGCTGCCAGCCGCGCTTGAAGCCGGTCGAAAACAGATAGCGTGAATTGGTCAGCTGCAGCTGCTTCAACACCGCCAGCAGGCGCGGCATGCCGCATTCGCTGGAGAGGATGTCGTGGAACAGGTTGTTGGCGGCATCCCATTCGATGAGCGAGGCAGCCTGGGCGCAGGCGTCCTGGGCCTCTTCCAGGCGGGCGATGTGCTGCGGCCCGAACTTGCGCACGCTGTGGCGCAGGGCCAGGATTTCCAGCGCGCCGCGCATCTCCGCATTTTCCTTGACCGCGGCCCGGTCTACCTGCGTCACCCTTACCCCGCGACGGGGCAAAGTGAGTACCAATCCCTGTGCCTCCAGCTGGCGAAATGCTTCCCGCACGGGTACGTGGCTGGACTGGAATTCCTGGGCCACGTGATCCTGCCGCAGCGCCGCCCCACCTGCGATATCGCCGCGAATGATGCGCGTGCGCAGCACCTCGGCAATGCGTTCAACGGTGCTGGGATGCTCGGTTTGGTGCGCCATATATTTATAGATAATCTATGAAAAAAGAAATTGTTCTACGAAATTGAGCGAAGTTAGAATCCGCCGACGTTGAATTCTAAGCCTTTTCACTCACGGACCGGATTTTATCGATGAGCCAGTGCCCCGCCCCTTCCGCTGCCAACGGCCACCAGGCCAGCGCGCCGCTGCATTTCCACCGCCCAGCTGCGGCCATTGATGGCAGCGCCGTCGCGCAGCTTTTCGAGCTGCCCTTCCTCGACCTGCTGTACCGCGCCCAGACGGTGCATCGGCAACACCATCGGCCCAACGAAGTCCAGCTCTCCAGCCTGTTGTCGATCAAGACCGGGGGCTGCGCCGAAGACTGCGGCTACTGCTCGCAATCGGCGCATCACAAGGAGGCCAAGGTCCCGGCCGGCAAGCTCATGGGCGTGGACCAGGTGGTGCAGGCGGCGCAAGCCGCGCGCGACCAGGGCGCCACCCGTTTCTGCATGGGTGCCGCCTGGCGCAACCCCAAGGAGCGGGACATGGCCGCCCTCACCGAGATGGTCAGCCAGGTGCGCGCGCTGGGGCTGGAAACCTGCATGACGCTGGGCATGCTGGAGCAGGCCCAGGCCGAGGCGCTCAAGCAGGCCGGGCTGGACTACTACAACCACAACCTCGATACCGCCCCCGATTTCTATGGCCAGGTGATCTCCACCCGCACCTACCAGGACCGGCTGCAGACCCTGCAACGGGTGCAGGACGCCGGCCTGAACGTGTGCTGCGGCGGCATCATCGGCATGGGCGAGACACGCGCCCAGCGCGCCGGGCTGATCGCCCAGATGGCCAGCCTGCCGGTGCCGCCGCAGTCAGTGCCCATCAATCACCTGGTGCCCATTGCCGGCACGCCCCTGCAGGATGTGGCGCCGCTGGACGAATTCGAATTCGTGCGCACGGTCGCCGTGGCCCGCATCGCCTTGCCGCATGCGGTCATTCGCCTCTCGGCCGGACGCGAAAGCATGGGCGACGCGACCCAGGCACTGTGCTTTGCAGCGGGAGCCAACTCCATCTTCCTGGGTGCCAAGCTGCTGACCACGGCCAATGCACCGGTCTCCGCCGACCGCGACCTGTTGCAGCGCCTGGGCCTGCAGGCGGCGCCTGCGGCTGCCTGATGCACCTGCACTGGAGCACCGCGTATTGCGGCGGGGCCTGGGTCATCAGCGGCTACGAGGAAGTGGCCAGCGCGCTGCGTGATCCCCGCTTCACCGTGCGACGGGCGGCGCGCTGGATCAACAGCGCTCTCGGCGAGCGCAGCGACGATGACTGCGACCAGCAGGCGCAGCAGCGCTTCAAGCGGCTCTTTTCGCGTTCGCTGCTGTTCCTTGACGGACGCGCCCATCGCCGCCTGCGCGGTGTGCTCAATCCGGGCTTCAAGCCGGCTGAGCTGCAAGCGCAGCGCGCGGGCATTACCGCACTGGCGCATCGCTTGATCGATGACATCGTCGCTGATCCGAAGTCAGCAAACGGATTCGACTTCATCGGGCGTTTTGCACGGCCACTGCCCGCGCTGGTGATTGCGCAATTGCTGGGATTGCCGGATCGCGTGCCTGCGCAGTTCATCGATTGGGCCGCCGATCTCGCCGCCTTCATCGGCAGCCCGACACCGGATGCAGCACAAACGCGCGCCGCGCAAGACGCCCTGGCGGAGCTGTGCCAGTTCTTCACGCAGGTGCTGGAACGCCCTGCCGACCTGGCCCCTGGCTGCCTCGTGAGCACGCTGCTGCAAGCCCACCAGGACCGCCAGCTGAACCGCACCGAATTGCTGGCACAGTGCTGCACCCTGCTCTTTGCCGGCTACGAAACCACACGCAATTTGCTGGGCAACGGACTGCTGGCCTTGCTGCAGCATCCGGACCAATGGGCAGCCCTGAAGGCACAGCAAGACGATACGGCGGCGTTGCGCCTGGCCGTGCGCGAGATGCTGCGCCATGACAGTCCGGTGCAATACACGGGTCGGCGCCTGCTGCAGGATGTGGCAATGGGCGGACAGACCTTGCGGCGCGGGCAACTGGCCATCCTGCATATCGGCCAGGCCAATCATGACGCGCGGCGCTTCAGCGAGCCCCATCGCTTTGATATCCGGCGCGACGAGGGCATGCACCTGTCTTTTGGCCAAGGGCCTCACGTCTGCCTGGGTGCGGCGCTGACGCAGCTGGAAGCCGAGATCGCCTTCAGCGCCCTGATACAGCGCCTGCCTGCGCTCACACTCGCCGACACGCCACCGATCTGGCAAGACAATGCCGCCTACCGGGCACTGGACCGCTTGTCTGTATTTTTCTGAAAGCACTTCCATGCAAGATTTCACCACCGGGCTGGAGGCCCTGGCCAGCCAGAGCCTGCTGCGCACACGGCGCGTGGTCGAGGGGCCGCAAGGTCCGCTGCTGCAGGTCGATGGCACCCAGGAGCTGTCCTTCTGCAGCAACGATTACCTGGGCCTGGCCAACCATCCCGCCCTCATTGCCGCTGCCACCGACGCCCTGCAACGCTACGGCATGGGCGCCGGCGCCTCGCCCCTGATCAGCGGCCACAGCCGCGCCCATGAATCGCTGGAAAGCGAACTGGCCGCCTTTGTCGGCATGCCTTCGGCCCTGGTGTTCGGCAGTGGCTACATGGCCAACCTCGGGGTCACGGCAGCGCTGGTGGGCAAAGGAGATACCGTCATCGTGGATCGCCTCGCCCATGCATCGTTGATCGATGGAGCGCGCTTGTCCGGGGCCAGCCTGAAGGTGTTCCCGCACAACGATGCAGTACGCCTGGAGCAGGTGCTGGCCCGCTGCACCACCGGGCGCAAGCTGGTGCTCACCGATGCCGTCTTCAGCATGGATGGCGACCTGGCACCGCTGGTCGAACTGGTGGCAGTCTGCGGCCGGCACGATGCCTGGCTGCTGGTGGATGATGCCCACGGCCTGGGGGTGCTCGGCCCGCAAGGACGCGGCAGCCTGGCCCTGGCCGGGGTGCGCGCAGCGCATGTGCTGACCATGGGGACGCTGGGCAAGGCAGCCGGGGTAGCCGGGGCCTTCGTCGCGGGCGATGCTGGCGTGCTTGCATGGATCCTGCAGCGGGCGCGTACCTACATGTTCAGCACGGCCCATCCGCCCGCATTGGCGGCCGCCACCTCGGCCAGCCTCGCGCTGATCGCGCGCGAAGACTGGCGGCGCGAACGGCTGCAGGCACTGGCCGCGCAATTGCGCGCGGGCCTGGCCGGCCTGCCCTGGTCGCTGCTGCCTTCGGCCACCGCGATCCAGCCGCTGATCGTGGGCGAGAACGCCGCCGCCCGCGCGCTCTCGGCCGCCCTGCGCGCACAAGGCATCTGGGTGCCGGCGATCTGTCCGCCCACGGTACCCAAGGGGACCGCGCGGCTGCGCATCAGCCTGTCGGCCCTGCACACTTCGGCTGACGTGGCGCGCCTGGTGGCCGCGTTGACCGCATTGGCCTGAGGAGACATGCCCATGGACATCACCAACTCCCTGGCGGCACGCAGCCTGCGCAGCGTCTGGCATCCCTGCACCCAGATGCGCCAGCATGAACGCACGCCGCCCATTGCACTGGCCAGCGCACATGGCCCCTGGCTCGTCGATACCGACGGGCGGCGCTACTTCGACGCCATCAGTTCATGGTGGGTCAACCTGTTCGGCCATACCAACGCGCGCATCAATGCCGCCCTGGTCGAGCAGCTGGGACGGCTGGAGCATGCCATGCTGGCCGGTTTCACCCATGAGCCGGTGGTGCAGCTCTCCGAGCGGCTGGCAGCACGCACCGACCATGCGCTGGGGCATTGCTTCTTTGCCTCCGATGGTGCCTCGGCGGTGGAGATCGCACTGAAGATGAGCGTGCATGCATGGCGCAATGCCGGGCGTGCAGACAAGAACGAATTCATCTGCATCGCCGGCGGCTATCACGGCGAGACCGTGGGCGCGCTGGGCGTGACCGACACTCCCTTGTTCCGCAGCGCCTATGAGGCCTTGCTGCGCCCGGCCCATATCGCCGCCTCGCCCGATGCGCGCCTGGCCGGCCCCGGCGAAAACGCCGCCGATGTCAGCCGCCGCGCCCTGGCCGATGTGCAAAGGCTGCTGCAGGAACGCAGCGGGCGTATCGCCGCCATCATCGTCGAGCCGCTGGTGCAGTGTGCGGCCGGCATGGCCATGCATGATCCGGACTACGTACGCGGCCTGCGTGCCCTGTGCGATGCGCATGGGGCGCACCTGATCGCCGACGAGATCGCGGTCGGCTGCGGACGCACCGGCAGCTTCTTCGCCTGCGAACAGGCCGCAATCTGGCCGGACCTGCTGTGCCTGTCCAAGGGCATCAGCGGCGGCTACCTGCCGCTGTCGCTGGTGATGGCCAGCGACGCCATCTATGCGGCCTTCTATGACGATGACGTGCGGCGCGGCTTCCTGCATTCGCACTCCTACACCGGCAATGCCCTGGCCTGCCGCGCTGCCCTGGCCACGCTGGACATCTTCGAGCAGGACCAGGTGATCGAACGCAACGGCCGCATCGCCGCGCTGCTGGCGCAAGCCCTGCAGCCGCTGGCACAGGATGCCCGCGTGCAGCACGTGCGCCAGCGCGGCATGATCTGGGCCTGTGATGCGCGCATCGACGATGCGGCAACAGCAGCGGCGTTCCCACGCCGGCTTGCCCGGGAAGCTGCGCAGCGCGAACTGCTGGTACGCCCGATCGGTACCGCGCTCTATGTGATGCCGCCTTACATCATCGACGCGCAGCAGGCGCAGTGGCTGGGTGAACGGCTGCATGCCGCTTTCGATGCGGCACTCAACGGGAAGGAGAAGGCATGAACGGCCGCAGCTGTTTCGTCACCGGCACCGATACCGGCGTGGGCAAGACGCTGGTGGCCTGCGCACTGATCCACCTGCATGCGGCAAGCGGCTTGCGGGCCGGCGGCATGAAGCCGGTGGCCTCGGGGGCTTTCCTGCATGAGGGCGTGTGGTGCAACGAGGATGTGCAAGCCTTGCAGGCCGCCTCCAATGCCGCCTTGCCGGCGCAGCTGGTCAACCCCTACCTGCTGCGTCAGGCCACGGCGCCGCATATCGCGGCGGCGCGAGAAGGCGTGCAGGTCACGCTGGAACACCTGCTGCAATGCCATGCGCAGTTGCAATCGTCCTGCGATGTCCTGGTGGTGGAAGGTGCGGGAGGCTTCATGGTGCCGCTCAATGCCGAGCACAACAGCGATGACCTGGCAGTGCGACTGGGCTTGCCGGTGGTGCTGGTGGTGGGCATCCGCCTGGGCTGCATCAATCACGCCTTGCTCAGCGCGCAGGCCATCCGTGCCCGGGGCTTGCGCCTGGCCGGCTGGGTCGCCAACCATATCGATGCGGGAGAAAAACAGGGTGAGGCCATGGTGGCGTCGCTCATGCAGCGCCTGCGGGCGCCGCTGCTGGGCCGCCTGCCGTGGTTGCCGGGCATGACGGCGGCGCAGGCTGCTGCGCGTCTTACTTGGCCTGATCCATCCTGAGGCCACGGGCGAGCTCATTGCGCACCGCCGTGAAATGCTTGTCATGGATGGTGCGATAGCTGGCCAGTCCCAGCTCGGCCATCGAATTGGACAGCTCCACCAGTTCGGTGACGGCCTCTTCCGAATACAGGGCATCGACCTCATTGGCGTCGAGCCAGCGGCGGATGCGGCGTTCGCCGGAAAACACGAAGTCGCTCAGGCGCGCCCAGTGACCGCGCACGATGGCCGCCTCCTGGCCATCACGCCCGGCCAGTGCGCTGTCGACCTGGGTGACCAGCTGGCGCATGCTCTTGCCGCTGCCATCCGAAAGATAGCGCGTGATCTCCTCCTCAGTAGCGCAGTACCACAGCCAGAGGGCATTGAATGCGGTTTCGATCTGGGGACCGATCAAGGCAAAGGCCGAGGCGTGCACCGGCATGTCATTGCGCAGCAGCAGGATGATGCCGCAGTGGTGCTGCTGGGCCACGGTGAGGCAGCCGATGGCGGCGCAGGCACGGCGGTCATCGGGCAGCGGCTGGCCGTTGTATTCGGCCGAGATCCGATAGGCCAAGGACTGCGCCTTGGCCAGCAGGTGATCCAATTGCATGGGACGACTCCCCTTCGTGTGAGGGCACGTGTACGGACGACTTGTTGTTATTTTTTTCAGCTCACGCCAGTGGCGCCGTCGAGGACAATGCGGATCTTTCGGGCCAGTTCATCGTGGCGATAAGGCTTGTCGATGACGGCAAACTCGCCATCGGCGCCATGCCGCTCTATCGACTCACTGGCATAACCGGTAGTTAATAAAATTTTGATGGAAGGTATCATGCGCCGGGCCTCCCGCGCCAGTACCACCCCATTCATGCTGCCGGGCATGATCAGGTCGGTGAACAGCAGGTCCACCTTCGGCTCCGAACGCAGGACCTGCAGGGCTTGCGTCGGCGAGTTGACCATGCTGACACGGTAACCCAGGCTCTCCAGCATCGCCTGGGCCAGCTCGGCGACCTCGATTCTATCGTCTACCACCAGGACGTGCTCGTGGCCACCCTGGCTATGGGTGCGGTTGTCGTACTCGAAGGCGCCGCCGACCTGGTCCTGCGTGGCCGGGAAGTAGATCGAGACGGTCGTGCCACGGTCCATGCCCGATGAAATCCGCACCGAACCGCCGGACTGCTTCACGAAGCCATACACCATCGACAATCCCAGCCCTGTGCCCTTGCCTTCGTCCTTGGTCGTGAAGAAGGGATCCATCACGCGCGGCAGGATGTCGGGCGGAATGCCGGGGCCGTTGTCGGAAACGGCGATGCATACATAGAGGCCGGGTTTCACGCCCAGCTGGATCGCCCGATCTTCAGAAGTCAGGTCTTCATTGCTTGTATGGATGCGCACCGTTCCCTTGCCGGACATCGCGTCGCGCGCATTGATGAGCACGTTCAGCAGCGCCACTTCCATCTGGGTCGGATCGACGCGGCAATTCCACAAGCCTTGACCCAGCTCGGTTTGTACTTCGATGTCGCCACCGAGCGTGCGCTGCACGAGATCGGTAAAACCCTCCGTGAGCGAATTGAGGTTGATGGTGCGCCCCTCCAGCCGCTGCTTGCGGGCGAAGGCCAGCAATTGCTGGGTCAGCATGGCGGCCTTGCCGGAGGCCTTGCGGATGCTGTCCGTACTGCGCGCCACGCGGTCGAGGTCGGGCTTGTCGCTGCGCAGGGCCAGGTTGATGATGTCCAGGTAGCCGCTGATGACCTGCAGGAGGTTGTTGAAGTCGTGCGCGATACCGCCGGTCAGCTGGCCCAGCGCCTCCATCTTGCGCGCCTGGCCCAGCGCCTGCTCGGCGTCGCGGCGGCGGCTGATGTCCAGTTGGGAACTGAAGAAATACTTCAGCTCGCCATGCTGGTCATAGACCGGGGAAATGAAGAGCGCATTCCAGAAGGTGGAGCCGTTCTTGCGGTAGTTCAGCAGTTCGGTGGCGATTTCGCGGCGCTCGGCCACGGCTTCGCGGACCTGCGCCACGACCGACATGTCGGTTTCCGGGCCTTGCAGGAAGCGGCAATTCTTGCCCACCACTTCGGCGCGGCTGTAGCCGGTCATGTTGATGAAGGCATTGTTGACGAAGATGATCGGGTTGTCAGGCCGGTTCGGATCCGACACGATCATCGGCATGCGCGTCATTTCGACGGCGGCAAAAAAGATATCGTTGGCGTCATCGCCTACCGCGACCTTGGCGTGGTCGTTACGTATTCCTGCATCATTGAAGTCGTCGGCAGGCCAATGCACCGTGGGGTGCCTGGCGAATGTGGGCATTGTATTTTTCTCCGTTTGGCTGTTTTCGGTTGCAGTGAGGCAACGGGAAGCGAGCTGCTTTCAGGAGTTTGGACACGGAGTACCTCATCGGTTCCCCGCGATTTGCAACAGGAACGCGAGTGGCCTGTTACATCTTTTTGCCTGCCTGTCGCCAGCCTTGCCACAGGCGGGATTCCCATGGATGAGCTGGCCGCAGTGTCGTGCTTTCCTACGTCAACAAGCGGCCTTGATCCAGCGTATAAGAACGGTCGCTGACCATGGCCGCGAAGTGCGTATTCTGCTCGCACAACAGGATGGACATGCCGCGCTGCTTCAATTGCAGGATCATGCGGGCCATCTGCTCGACGATGACGGGCGCTACCCCTTCGGAGGGTTCGTCCAATAGCAACAACGCAGGATTTCCCATGAGCGTGCGGGCGATGGTGAGCATCTGCTGCTCGCCGCCGCTCATGCGTCCGCCAGGGCGATGGGGCATGGCGCCCAGGTTGGGGAAAAGCGCGAAGAGCGCCTGCGGGGTCCACCCCGGAACACCTGGGCGGGGCGGCTGGCGGCCGGTCTCCAGGTTCTGCAGCACGCTCAGTTCGGTGAAGATGCGCCGGTCCTCGGGGACGAAGCCCAGCCCCAGCCTTGCGCGCCGGAAAGGGGCCAGGGGCGTGATGTCACGTCCGTCCAGGGTGACCTTGCCCTGCGTGCCTTCGAGCAGGCCCATCAGCGCTTTGAGCGTGGTGGACTTGCCCGCGCCGTTGGGGCCGGTGAGTGCGACCACTTCGCCGCGTCCGACTTCCAGCGAGAGATCAAACAGGATATGCGCCTGCCCATAATAGGCATGCAAGCCCTGCACTTGCAGCAAGGGCGGCCTCATGCAGCGCTCCCGAAACTGGCGCCGGAACCGAAATAGACCTCGCGCACGCGGGCATCCTGGCGTACCGCATCCGGCTTGCCTTGTGCGATCAACTGGCCGCGTGCCAGCACGATGATCTCGTCGGCAAAGGCGAAGACCACATCCATGCTGTGCTCCGTAAACAGCACCGACAAGCCGCGTTCGCTGACCAGACGGCGCGTGAGGGCCATCAACGCCTGTCGCTCGCGCGGGGCCATGCCGGCCGTCGGTTCATCCATCAGCAGCAGGCGCGGCGCATTGGACAGCGCCATGGCCAACTCGACGCGTTTGATGTCGCCATAGGCCAGCACGCTGCAGGCGCGCCCTGCCTGGTCGGCCATGCCGACCTGCGCGAGCAGGTCCATGGCTTGTTCGCGCAGGCAGGCCGCCGCCGGACGCCACAATTGCCACAGCCGGCGATGATGCGAGAGCAAGGCAGCCTGGACGTTTTCCAGGACGGTGAGCGAGGCAAAGGCGGCCGAGACCTGGAAGGTGCGTCCCACCCCACGCCGCCAGATACGGCGGGCGTCGAGGCCGGCGATGTCTTGACCATCAAGCAGGACACGTCCGGCATCGGGGCGCAGCTGGCCGTTGATGACATTGAAGCAGGTCGACTTGCCGGCGCCGTTGGGCCCGATCAGCGCCAGCATCTGTCCGGCCGGCAGCGCGAAGGACACGCCGTCGAGCGCAGCGACACCCCCGAAAGACTTGCGCAGGCCATCGACTTGCAGCAGGCTCATGCGCCCTCCTCCTTCGCGGACGCACGCACGCCGCGCCATGCACCTGCGACGCCACCCGGGAACAGCAGTACCAGCAACAGGATCACGCCACCCAGCAAGGCGCGCCAGTAATCGGTCTCACGCGCCACCAGGTCTTGCAGCCAGGTAAACAGTGCCGCCCCCAGCAAGGGGCCCAGCAGGCTTTGCACGCCGCCCAGCAAGACCATGACCAGGCCATCGACCGAGCGCCCCACACTGGCCACTTCCGGCGAGATGCTGCCTTTGGAAAATGCGAACAGCACACCGGCCAGCCCGCAGAACAATCCGGCGATGGCAAAGCCACCCCATTGCAGGCTGCGCACGTCCATGCCCAGCGACTCGGCGCGCCCGGCCGCATCGCGCGCGGCACGCAAGGCCAGACCGAATGGCGCATGGATCACGCGCCGCAGGAGATGCACGCCCAGGGCGGCGCAGCCCAGGGCCAGGTAGTAATACGCCAAGGGCGAGGCCAGCGCGTCGGCGGGACGAATCCCGACCAGCCCGTTGCTGCCGCCGGTGAGGTCGTCCCACTGGAAAATGGTGGCCCAGACGATCTGGGCAAACGCCAGCGTGAGCATGGCCAGATAGACGCCCGACAGGCGCACGCAGAACCAGCCGAACAGGATGGCCCCGGCCATGGCCGCGAGCGCGCCGGCGAGCATGGCCAGCGGCATCGGCCACTGCAGTTTCAACGTGACCAGTGCCGCCGCATAGGCGCCCAGGCCGAAATAGGCCGCGTGACCAAACGACACCATGCCGCCCGGCCCCATCAGGAAATGCAGGCTGGCGGCAAAGAGGACGGCGATCAGGATCTCCACCATCAGCACCGGCAGATAGGGGAACCGGGTCGCCAGCAAAGGCAGGGCCAGCAAGACCAGCAGCGCAGCCCACCCCGCCAGGCGGGTCTTGCGGCCGGCTGCGCGCAGGGGCGCGTCATGGCCGGCCCCGCTGCGCACCAGCGCCAGCGGTTTGCCGAACAGGCCCCAGGGGCGCATCACCAGGATGGCCGCCATCACCAGGAATTCCACGACCAGGGTGAGGCGAGAGAGCGAGACCTCGATGCCGAACAGGGAGACATTGCCCAGTGCGATGCACAGCGCCTTGACCTCCGCGATCAGCAAGGCGGCAGCAAATGCGCCGCCAAGCGAGCCCATGCCACCGACCACCACCACCACGAAGGCATTGCCGATGGTATCGAGATCCAGAGCCAGGTTGGCCGGCATGCGTGGTCCCTGCACGGCGCCGCCCAGTCCTGCCAGGAAGCAGCCCAGCGCGAAGACGGCGGTGAACAGCCAGGCCTGGTTCACGCCCAGTGCGCCCAGCATTTCACGGTCCTGGGTGGCCGCACGGATGAGCGTGCCCCAGCGCGTGCGGTTGAGCAGCAGCCACAGCAGCCCGAACACCAGCGGGCCGATCACGATGAGCAGGAGGTCATACTGCGGCAGGCGCCGCCCCAGCAGATGCACGGCACCGGAGAGTCCCGGCGCACGTGGGCCGAACAGGTCTTCCGGGCCCCAGATCCAGAGCGCGGCGTCCTTGATGATCAGTACCAGGGCGAAGGTGGCCAGCAGTTGGAACAGTTCCGGCGCACGATAGATGCGGCGCAGGACCAGCACTTCCACCACGGCACCAAGCGCGGCCACGGTGAGCGCGGCCAGCAGCAGTGCGCCCCAGAAACCGAGGGCCGTGCTGCCCAAGCGCTCCACCAGGCTGTAGGCCACATACAGCCCCAGCATGTAGAAAGAGCCATGCGCGAAATTGACGATGCGGGTGACGCCGAAGATCAGCGACAGGCCCGCCGCCACCAGGAACATCGCGGAAGCATCGGCCAGGCCATTGAGCAGCTGGACGGTGAGACTGGCAAGCGTCATGGCATCAGGACTGGCCGCAGGCGGACAAGGACACGATCAGTGTGCGGATCAATCGGCCGGGCGCAGCTTCTTGACCTCGGCATCCGGCAACTGCAGGCTGGCACCGTCCACATAGCTGAAGCTGGTCATGATGCCGCGGCCGTCCTTGAGGCCGGTACGCCCCACGAAAGCCCCCAGCGTGGACTGGTGATCCTGCGGACGATAGACGATGGAAGCCACCGGGGTCTCCACCTTCAGGCCCGAGAAGGCGGCGGCGAGCTTGTCGGCATCGGTACTGCCCGCCTTCTTGATCCCGGCGACGATGGACATCAAGGCGCTATAGCCGACCAGCGAACCATTGCGCGGGGTGTCGTTGAATTTCTTGCGGTAGGCGTCCACAAACTTCTTGTGCTCGGGCGTGTTGATGGCATACCAGGGATAGCCGGTGACGATCCAGTTCTGCGGCGCTTCGTTCTTCAGCGGATCGAGGTATTCCGGTTCGCCGGTCAACAGCGACACCACCTCCACCTGGTCGAACAGGCCGCGCGTATTGCCTTCACGCACGAACTTGCCCAGGTCAGCAGCGAACAGCGCATTGAAGATGGCATCCGGTTTGGCATCGGCCAGCGCCTGCGTGACCGCACCGGCATCGATCTTGCCCAGCGGCGGCGCTTGTTCGGCCACGAATTCCACATCCGGCTGGGCTTGCTTGAGCAAGGTCTTGAAGCTGGCCACCGCAGACTGGCCATATTCATAGTTGGGATAGACGATGGCCCAGCGCTTCTTCTTCAGCTTGGCAGCTTCCTTCACCACGGAGGCCACCAGCATGTAAGTCGAGGGACGCAGGCGGTAGGTGTACTTGTTGCCGTTCTGCCAGACGATCTTGTCGGTCAGCGGCTCGGCCGCCAGGAAGAAGACCTTGTGCTGTTTGGCGTAATCGGTCAGCGCCAGCCCGGTATTGGAGAGGAAGCCACCAAAGAGCAATGCCACACGCTCGCGCGCCATCAGTTCTTCGGCCACGCGCACGGAGTCGCCGGGGTTGCCGTTGTCGTCGCGGGCGATCACTTCCAGCTTCTTGCCCAGCACGCCACCGGCGGCATTGACTTCATCCAGGGCCATCTCCCAGCCCCGGCGGTACGGCTCCAGGAACGCTGGCTGCGCCTTGTAGCTGTTGATCTCGCCGATCTTGATGGTGTCCTGCGCCTGGGCTGCGCCCGCAGAAAGATTCACGATGGTCGCGGCGCACGCCCACAGGAGGCCGCGCTGGAAGTTGAAATGGTTCACGTCATTCCCTTCTGGTGAGAGTGCCCGGGCCGCCGAGGCGCGCGGGGCGGGCGTAATGATAACCGCTGGCGCGGCCGTATGCAGATTACTTCACACGCTGTTTTTCCAGCTTGCGCGCCAGGGTACGACGGTGCATACCCAGGCGGCGGGCGGTTTCGGAGATGTTGAAGTCGGTTTCCACCAGCACTTCATGGATGCGTTCCCATTCCAGGGTCTTGATGGAGGTGGCGCGCGCGGGCAGCTCGACCTCCGACACGCCGGCCACATGGCCGAAGGCAGCTTCGATGTCGTCGGTATTGGAAGGTTTTGCCAGGTACTGGCAGGCGCCCAGCTTGATGGCTTCCACCGCCGTGGTGATGCTGGCGAAGCCGGTCAGCACGACGATGAGCATGGCTTCATCGTGGGCATGCAGCATCTGCACGCAAGCCAGGCCCGAGGCGTTGCCGCCCAGTTTGAGGTCGACCACGGCATAGCCGGGATTGTGTTCTTTCAGGTGGGCCGCCGCTTCCTCCTGGCTGGCGGCCAGCAGGACGGTGTAGCCGCGGCGCTCGAAGGAACGCCCCAAGGTGCGTGCGAAGGCGGCGTCGTCCTCGATGATCAGAAGCAGGCGATCAGCCGGCATGTGCATTTCCTATTTTTCTACTTTGCCAAAGCCGGTATTGTAAGGCGAGACGGCGCCGGACACCGGCGGCACCTGAAGAAAAAGGAAATGATTACAGTCAAAGCCGCGTCAGGCGCGGCTTGCGCCACATCAAGCGCCGGTGGGATAGTCCGGTACTTCGCTGCCCGGCGTCTCTTCGGTCAGCGGTGCCAGGCTGATGGCCGACAGCGGCAGCTCCAGCGTCACGCGCGCACCACCGGCGGCACGATTGCTGGCCCAGACCCGTCCACCCAGCTTGCGCGCCACGTTGACCACGAAGAACAGGCCCAGCCCGCGTCCCGGCTTGCCCTTGGTGGACTGGTAGGGCTTGCCGATCTGGTTGATCATCCAGTCGGGGAAGCCCGGGCCACGGTCGCTCACTTCCATGAGCAGCAGATCGCCTTCCCTGCGCACCTCCAGCGCCAGCCACTGCGGCGAGACCTCGAAGGCGTTGTCCAGCACGTTGCCCAGCATCTGCTTGATGGCCGAGTCGAAGGCCACCGGCACATCCTGCCCGATCAGGTTGCGGTATTCGAAGATCTCCACCGGGCGCGTCTTGCGCCAGTCTTCGGCAACGCTGTCGAGGAAGGTGTTGATGGTGGTCTTGATGGAGGATTCCCCGCGCGCCTCGCCGGCCGAGAGCAGCACGCCGCTGACGATGGATTTGCAGCGTTGCAGCTGGGCTTCCATCTCGGCGATGTCTTCCAGCATGTCGGCACGCTGGCTGATCTCGGGCATGCGCTTCCAGTCGCCCAGGATCACCGATACGGTGGCCAGGGGCGTACCCAGTTCATGGGCCGCACCGGAGGCCAGCAGGCCCATGCGCACGATGTGGTCTTCTTCCGCAGCACGCTGGCGCAGGTCGGCCAAGAGGGCATCGCCGGCACGCAGGTTGCTGCTGATGCGGGTGATGAAAAACACCATCAGCCCGGCATTGAGCAGGAAGCAGATCAGCGTGCCCTCCACATACAGGCTCAGCAAGCCGGCGTTGTGGTCCGGCGGCAGCGCCAGCGGCTCGGAAAAGAGCGCCAATCCCGCCAGGCAGGCCATGGTCACGGCGACGATGGCCCAGCTCGACCAGGGCTTCAGGAGCACGGCCGAGAGGATGATCTGCATCAGGTACAGGAAGGCGAAGGGATTGGTGATGCCGCCGCTCAGGTAAAGCTGGAAGGTCAGCACCGCCACGTCCACCAGCAAGGCCAGGAACAGTTCGGCATTGGTGGCGATGCGCCGCTCGTGCCAGCGCAGGTGGCTGGCGATGTTGAAGGCGATCAGGCAGGACAGCACCTCCAGCATGTGCGGCAGCGGCAAATGCAGGTCGAACACCAGCACCACGAAGGCAATCGTGGACACCTGCCCCAGCACCGCCAGCCAGCGCAGCTGGATCAGCAGCAGCATGTTCTGGTGGCCGGCCGGGTTCTGCTCGCCCTGGCGCAGGCGCTGCCAGCGCTCGCGCAGGGTCTTGCGCTTGGCGACGGTGTCGGAGGCGGTCATCGGTCAGCCACGGGCTTGTGCATCCTGGATGCGCTGGCGCCAGCGGCGCTCGTCGCGAATGACCCAGTAGCCCGCACCCAGCGACATCAACGCCAGGGCATACCAGGTCAGGGCGTACACCAGGTGACTGTTGTGGAAGGCAATCACGGTCAGGCCACCGACGGGTTTCTGTGCATCGGGAGCGCTGGCGGCATTGGCTTCTGACGAAGCCTTGTCGGCATCGACAAAATACGGCGCCACCTGCCCCACTGGCAGACCACGGGCTTGTGCAATGGCCTTCACATCACGTGAATACCAGCGGTTCTGTGCGGCGTCGTTGCTGCGCAGGAAACCGCCACCGTGCTCGCTCATGCGCAACAGGCCGGTCACTTCGTTCATCTGCCCCGCAGGCGCGTCCGGCAGCTGCGTGTCAGCCAGCTTGAGCGGCGAAACCGGCACGAAGCCGCGATTGACCAGCACCAGGCTGCCGTCGGCGGCCTGCAACGGCGTCAGCAGCCAGGCACCGCTGCCGAGGTCGGTACTGGCCTGCACGGCCACCGTCTTGCTGTACAGGTAGCGGCCACTCAAGACCACGCGCTTGTATTCATCCCGCTCGGCGCCGACATTCGGCCAGTCCTGCGGAGCGGGCGGTGCCACCAGTGCGGCGTGCACGCGGGCGTCCACCTTGGCGATGAGGTCCAGTTTCCATTGCAGGCGATAAACCTGCCAGGTTCCCAGGGCGGCGAAGACCAGAAAGAAAAATCCCGCCAAAAGCGTCAGCAACAACAAGCTGGCCTTTGTGCGGGATACCGGGGCGGCTTGCACCGCCCCGCTTTCTTTGCCTTGCTTCACGCCATTGCTTGGCGTTTGGCTCATTTCGATTGGGCTGCGCCGTGTTGCATGCCCTGCATGCCTTGCATCGACTGCGGCACGGTTTCGTTGGGCATGTTTTCCGGCGACATGGTCGGCATCATGTTGTGGTTCAGGTGATACATGACCCACAGCGAGCCGGACAGCGTGATGACCACGATGACGATGGTGAAGATCATCGCCAGCATGTTCCAGCCGCCTTCGGACTTGCCGTTCATGTGCAGGAAATACTTGATATGCACCACGATCTGCACGGCCGCGAAGGCCAGCAGTACGATGCCCAGGGTCGCCGAGCTGGCGATGGTCTTGTTCATGACCATCCAGAACGGGATCGCGGTCAGGATCACGGCCAGCACGAAGCCGGTAACGTAATCCTTCATCGTGCCGTGGGCGGCGTGGTCGCCATGACCATGACCATGGTCGTGACCGTGGCCGTGGTCGTCGTGGTGGCCCATCGGAAGGGCCGGGTGTTCTTGGTGGCCGCGGCTCATGGCAGGACTCCCATCAGGTAGACAAAGGTGAAGACGCCGATCCAGACCACGTCCAGGAAGTGCCAGAACATCGACAGGCACATCAGGCGACGGCCGTTGGCTTCGGTCAGGCCGTGCTTGTTGATCTGGAACAGCAGCACGACCAGCCAGATGATGCCGAAGGTCACGTGCAGGCCGTGGGTACCGACCAGCGCGAAGAACGAGGTCAGGAAGCCGCTACGGGTCGGGCCGGCGCCTTCGTGGATCAGGTGCAGGAACTCATACAGTTCGAAGTAGATGAAGCCAGCACCCAAGAGACCCGTGATGATCAGCCAGATGATGGTGTTCTGCTGCTTCTTGGCCTGCATGGCCAGCATGGCGAAACCGTAGGTGATCGACGACAGCAGCAGCAGCGCGGTGTTGAGCGCCACCAGCGGCAGGTCGAACAGCTCGGCGCCGGTCGGCCCGCCTGCATAGTTGCGGCCCAGGACGGCATAGCACGCAAACAGGCAGGCGAAGATCAGGCAATCGCTCATCAGGTAAATCCAGAAGCCCAGCAGGGTGCCGTTCTCCGGATGGTGATGGCGGACGAAATAGCGCGAGCTAGGCGTCGCGTCGGCCGTGTGGTTGATTGCTTCAGACATGGCTATTCAACAGACGTGTGCGCTCTGCTTCGACACGGACGACTTCGTCGGCCGGGATGTAGTAGTCGCGGTTGTAATTAAAGGTGTGCACGATGGTGGCCACGCACAGGGCGATGAAGCCGGCCACGGCGGGCAACCACATGTGCCAGATCATGGCGAAGCCAACAGCAGCGGACAGCGCGGCGATGATGAAGCCTGCACCGGTGTTCTTGGGCATGTGGATTTCCACGAAATCACCCAGCGGACGCTGATAGTTGTTCTTCTTCATGTCAGCCCAGGCGTCGTTGTCATGCACGACCGGGGTGAAGGCGAAGTTGTAAGCCGGCGGCGGCGAGGAAGTCGACCATTCCAGGGTACGGCCGTTCCACGGGTCGCCGGTCACATCGGCCAGCTTCTTGCGGTCGCGGATCGAGACGGCAATCTGGATGATGAAAGAAGCGATGCCCAGGGCGATCAGGCCAGCGCCCAGTGCTGCAGCCACGAACCAGATCTGCAGCGACGGATCGTCGAAGTGGCTCATGCGACGGGTCACGCCCATCAGGCCCAGCACGTACAGCGGCATGAAGGCCAGGTAGAAGCCGACCAGCCAGAACCAGAACGAGCACTTGCCCCAGAATTCGTTGAGCTTGAAGCCGAAGGCCTTCGGGAACCAGAAGTTGATGCCGGCGAACATGCCGAACACCACGCCACCGATGATGACGTTGTGGAAGTGGGCGATCAGGAACAGCGAGTTGTGCAGCACGAAGTCGGCCGGAGGAACGGCCAGCAGCACGCCGGTCATGCCACCGATGACGAAGGTGACCATGAAACCGATGGTCCACAGCATCGGCACTTCAAAGCGGATGCGGCCACGGTACATCGTGAAGAGCCAGTTGAAGATCTTGGCACCGGTCGGGATCGAGATGATCATCGTGGTGATGCCGAAGAACGAGTTCACGCTGGCGCCCGAACCCATGGTGAAGAAGTGGTGCAGCCACACCAGGTAGGACAGGATGGTGATCACCACGGTCGCGTACACCATCGAGGTGTAACCGAACAGGCGCTTGCCGCTGAAGGTCGACACGATTTCCGAGAACACGCCGAAGGCCGGCAGGATCAGGATGTACACCTCGGGGTGGCCCCAGATCCAGATCAGGTTCACGTACATCATGGCGTTGCCGCCCATGTCGTTGGTGAAGAAGTTGGTGCCGAAGACGCGGTCCAGGGACAGCATGGCCAGCACGGCGGTCAGCACCGGGAAGGCAGCCACGATCAGGACGTTGGTGCAAAGCGAAGTCCAGGTGAAGACCGGCATCTTCATCATGTTCATGCCGGGGGCGCGCATCTTGACGATGGTCACCACCAGGTTGATGCCGGAGAGCAGTGTCCCTACCCCGGCCACCTGCAAGGCCCAGATGTAGTAGTCCACCCCCACGTCAGGGCTGTACAGGATGCCCGACAGCGGCGGGTAAGCCAGCCAGCCGGTGCGGGCGAATTCGCCCACGAACAGCGAGGCCATCACCAGCAGCGCGCCGAAGGTGGTCATCCAGAAGCTGAAGTTGTTCAGGAAGGGGAATGCCACGTCGCGTGCACCGATCTGCAGGGGCACGACGTAGTTCATCAGACCGGTCACCAGGGGCATGGCCACGAAGAAGATCATGATCACGCCGTGGGCGGTGAACACCTGGTCATAGTGGTGCGGCGGCAGGAAGCCGGCGTTGTCGCCGAAGGCGATGGCTTGCTGCGCACGCATCATCAACGCATCGGCAAAGCCACGCAGCAGCATGACGATGGCCAGCACGATGTACATGATGCCGATGCGCTTGTGGTCGATACTGGTGAACCAGTCGCGCCACAACATGCCCCACAGGCGATATTTGGTGAGCAGGCCGAGTACGACTATGCCGCCCAGCGCCACCATGGCGAAGGTACCGATCAGGATCGGCTCATGGTATGGAATCGCTTCCAGACTGAGACGACCGAAGATCAGCTTTATCAGGTCAAAATTGTCAGACATCTTTACTTCCCGGGGAAAAAGGAAATTGGGGCGCAGCGGTGTTCTGCTGCGCTGATACGGCTACCAGGCAAGGAAATCATTCGGCCTTTTGCTGGCCCGGTTTCACGTTCAGGTCGGTGGCCATCATCTTGTCCATGCAAACCGTGTTGGGTGCTACGCAGCGGTTCACGATGGCGTGGAACAGTTCGGGCTCGACGCTGCCGATCAGGCGGGCAGGTTCGCGTTCGCTCGGCTGTTCCAGTTTCAGGTACTCGGCACGATCCAGCTTGCCGGAGCCTGCCTTGGCTTTCTGCACCCAGGCGTCAAAGCCGGCCTGGTCCAGGCCATGGAACTTGAAGCGCATGTGCGAGAAGCCGGCGCCGCTGTAGTTGGCCGAGAAGCCTTCATATTCGCCGGCCTTGTTGATGACGGCGTGCAGCTTGGTTTCCATGCTCGGCATCGCGTAGATCTGGCCTGCCAGTGCCGGGATGTAGAAGGAATTCATCACGTTGGAGGCAGTAATCTTGAACTGGATGGGAACATCCACGGGCGCCGCCAACTCATTGACAGTAGCGATACCCTGTTCCGGATAGATGAACAGCCACTTCCAGTCCAGCGCCACCACTTCCACCACCAGCGGCTTGACCTGGGGCGACAGCGGACGCTCGGCGTCGATGCGCGAGAGCGGACGGTACGGGTCCAGGGTGTGGGTGGTGATCCAGGTCAACAGGCCCAGGGCGATGATGATCAGCAGGGGTGCGCCCCAGATGACCAGTTCCAGGCGGGTCGAGTGATCCCAGTCCGGCTCGTAGGGAGCGGAAGTGTTGCTCTTGCGATAACGCCATGCGAACAGCAGCGTCAGGATGATCACCGGGACGATGATGAGCAGCATCAACGCGGTCGAGATGACGATCAGGCGTGCTTGCTGGTTAGCGATGTCGCCGGAAGGATTCATCACGACGGTGTTGCACCCAGCCAACAGAAGCGCAGGAAGCAGGAGCAATCCGCGACGGAGGATTTGAGAAACCATGAAGGAAAATTCCAGTCGTATGTATCAGAGCGTGGTAATGTAACGCCAATAAAGTGTGTTGGCGATTGGACGTTTTGTCCCACCCTGTCACTTGCCACCTGCCAGGTTGGGATTTGTAGCACGTACTGCGACTAAACCTCTAACAGTGGGAGACAAAGCCATGGCAAGCACCAGCATCCACAATGGTGAAGGTTCCGGTCAACTCCGGCCTCAATCCAGCAATCCTTCCACTCACCACGAACACGGCACGATCGAACCCGGTGAGATCGCGGTGGGCGTGGTGATCGGACGCGCGTCCGAGTACTTCGACTTCTTCGTCTATGCACTGGCTTCGGTGCTGGTGTTCCCGGCGGTTTTCTTCCCCAACGAACCGAAACTGGAAGGCACGCTCTACGCCTTCGTGATCTTTGCCTTCGCCTTCCTGGCCCGCCCCATCGGGACCACGATCTTCATGGCGATTCAAAAGCACTACGGCCGAGAGGTAAAACTGACGCTGGCGTTGTTCATGCTCGGCTTTTCGACTGCGGGCATTGCGTTATTGCCAACTTACGAACACATCGGTGTGTGGGCCATCATCTTGCTCTCGCTCTTGCGTGTCGGTCAAGGGGTAGCACTCGGCGGCGCGTGGGACGGCCTGCCTTCGTTGCTGGCGATGAACGCCCCGCCGGAGAAGCGTGGCTGGTATGCCGCGATGGGCCAGCTGGGCGCACCGCTGGGCTTCGTGATCGCCGCCAGCCTGTTTGCCTACATGCTGGCCACGCTGACCACGGCCGACTTCCTTGAATGGGGCTGGCGCTTCCCCTTCTACGTGGCCTTTGCCATCAACGTGGTCGCCCTGTTCTCGCGCCTGCGCCTGGTGTCGGCCCCGGAATACGCCCGGCTGCTCGATGAGCGCGAGCTGGAGCCGGCCGGTGTGGTAGAGCTGGCCACCACCCAGGGCCGCAACATCATCATCGGCGCCCTCGCCGCGCTGGCCAGCTATGCGCTGTTCCACCTCGTGACGGTGTTCCCGCTGTCGTGGATCAAGCTTTATTCGCTGCGTGAAGCGTCGGATTTCCTGGTGATCCAGATCTGGGGCGGATTGATCATGGCAGTGGGCATCCTCGTTTCGGGCGTGGTCGCGGATCGCTTCGGCCGCCGCAATACGCTGGGTTCGATGGCGCTGTTGATCGCGATCCTGTCGGCCTTCGTGCCGGCCCTGATGAACGGCGGTGAATCCGGCCAGAACACCTTCATCCTGATCGGCTTTGCCCTGCTGGGCCTGTCCTACGGCCAGGCTGCCGGTGCCGTGACGGCCAACTTCAAGACCCGTTATCGCTACACCGGCGCGGCCCTGACTTCAGACCTGGCCTGGCTGGTTGGTGCCGGTTTCGCCCCGCTGGTGGCGCTGGGCTTGTCGGCGCACTTCGGCATGGCCTATGTCAGCTTCTACCTGCTGTCGGGCGCGGTGGGTTCGCTGGCCGCACTGAGCCTGAACCGTGCGCTGGAAGCGCGGGATGACTGAGCCGCTCTGACATCCCCATCCCTGCGCGCAGGATGAAAAAACCCGGAAGGAAACTTCCGGGTTTTTTATTGCGCCGCGCGCGCGTGCGTGCGCGTGTACGTGAAATATCCTGCGAGCCTCAGGCAGGCGCGCCGCCATTGACCACCTCATGCACGAAACGCAGCTTCTCCAGCACCGGCGTGGACAGCGTGAAGGGATAGGAGTCCGGCATCCCGATGCTGCGATTGAGACTGTTGAGCACATAGGTCAGCGCAAACCATTCGCGAGCCAGTTCGTCAAAGGAACCGGCCGCCACCGGCGGCGCCTTGATGACCAGTTTCTGCTCGCCCTCATGGCGCGGCCGCAACTGCACGCCGCAGGCGTAGGCAGTCTCCAGGGTGTCGAACATATGAAGATAATGGGCCCAGGTCTCCGCCCAGTCTTCCCAGGGGTGGCTGCTGGCGTAGGCACTGACGAAGTTTTCTTCCCAGTCCGGGCGCGGGCCGTTCTCGTAGTGGACCTTGAGCGCTTCGCCATAATCCTGGCGCTCGTCGCCGAATTTCTCCCGGAACGGTGTGATCCAGTCGGTCGGCGCTACCAGCCGGTCAAAATAATAATGCCCGCTCTCATGGCGGAAATGCCCCAGCAGCGTGCGATACGGCTCGGCCATCTGCTCGCGCGCCTGTTCGCGGTAGGCGGGGTCGGCTTCAGCGATGTTGATGGTGATGACGCCATCGGCATGCCCGGTCAGTACCCGCTCGCCATGCGGAAGATCCTGCAGGAATTCGAAGGCCAGGCCGGCTTCTTCATCTTCCATCTTTGGGACCGGCTGCAATTGCAAGGTCCAGAGGGAATGCAGCAGGCGCCGCTTGGCCGTCTCCAGGCGGCTCCACAGCACGCGGTTATTGCCTTCGTCGAGATTGGGAATGACGCGGGTCAGGCGGCAGGAGGCGCACAGCTCGTGCGGCTCGCGCTCATCGAGCATCCAGTTGCAGATGTTCTCGCGCCAGTAATTGACGCACTGCTTGAATACCAGCCCCTCGTTCTGCGGCTTGACGCTGCGCCAGCGGCCGGGCCCCGCCTCAGCGGCGACAGAGTCAGCATCAGTTGCCGGTGCGACGGCCGGCTCCAGTGGCGAAAAACTGGCAATGGCCTGCAATTGGGGCTGGTAACCCAGCATCCAGCCACAGTTTCCACATACGGTATTTTCGAAGAAGACTTGCGCACTGCAATTGTCGCAATGAAAGGTTTTCATGGGCTCCCCCTGTGTTTATCGTCGTCGCCGGCGAACCATTGTCGCTGGCATCTGGCGTTGGAAGGGGAAAACCCGGATACGTTCCTGCACTCGGTGCCGGAAAAAAATGAAGCCTGGCGCAAGCCTCCGCGCCAGGCTGATGCAAGGGTGGGATCAGCCGGTCAGCCGATCACGCGCAGGGAGAAATCGGTTGCCTGGATATCCTTGGTCAGGCTGCCGATGGAGATGCGATCCACGCCGGTCTCGGCAATGGCGCGTACGGTCTGCAGGTTGATGCCGCCGGAAGCTTCCAGCAAAGCGCGGCCCGCATTGACGGCCACCGCCTCGCGCATCATGTCCAGCGAGAAGTTGTCCAGCAGGATCGATTCGGCGCCAGCCTGCAGGGCTTCGTTGAGCTCGGCAATGCTTTCCACTTCGACCTGGATGGTCACGCCGGCGTTGAGCTTCAAGGCGGCAGCCACGGCCGCAGTGATGCCACCGGCGGCCGCAATGTGGTTTTCCTTGATGAGGATGCCGTCATACAGCGCCAGCCGCTGGTTGGCGCCACCGCCCACACGCACTGCGTACTTCTGCGCCAGGCGCAGGCCGGGCAAGGTCTTGCGGGTATCGAGGATGGCCGCGCGGGTGCCCTGCACCACCTCGACATAACGCCGGGTAGCGCTGGCCACGCCCGAAAGCAGTTGCAGGAAATTGAGCGCACCGCGCTCGGCAGTCAGCAAGGCACGGGCCGGGCCTTCGATGGTGCAGACCTCGCTGTCGGCCGCCATCAGGTCGCCTTCCGCATAGCCCCAGCTGACCTGCAGGCGCGGATCGAGACGGGTCATTACCGCCTCGAACCAGGGCGCACCGCACAGCACGGCGGCTTCGCGCACGATGACGCGGGCCTTCACGAATTCGTTTTCCGGCACCAGAAGGCCAGTGTAGTCGCAGTCGCCCACATCCTCGGCGATGGCCTGGTTGACGTTGGCATCGAAAGCCGCATGCAGCGCGGCATCGAAAGGACCAAAGGGATTGCGCAGGTTGCTGGCCGCGATGGTCGAGGCAGTCTTGAGGGCGTGGAGCGTCATGCGGGGCCGATTCCTGCAAACAGTTGCTGTTCGTCTTCAAGGCGCGCCGAGGGGCGGACCTTGGCCTTGCGCTGGGCGGCAAAATCCAGCATGCGGTCAATGCACACGACAGCCTGCTTGCCGATCGCCGGGTCGACGTGGATTTCATTGGCGCCGGTTTCCAGCACGTGCAGCAGGTTCTGCAAGCCATTCATGGCCATCCACGGGCAATGCGCGCAGCTCTTGCAGGTGGCGCTGTTGCCGGCGGTCGGGGCATCAATGAACCGTTTGCCAGGCGCCGCTGCGCGCATCTTGTGCAGGATGCCGTTGTCGGTGGCGACGATGAAAGCGGGCGCATCGGAGGACTGCACCGCCGCAATCAGCTGTGACGTCGAACCGATCACATCGGCCTGCGCCACCACCGCCTCGGGCGACTCCGGGTGCACCAGCACCAGGGCGTCGGGGTGTTCGGCGCGCATCAGTTCCAGCTCGATGCCCTTGAATTCGTCATGCACCAGGCAGGAACCCTGCCACAGCAGCATGTCGGCGCCGGTCTGCTTCTGGATGTAGCTGCCCAGGTGCTTGTCCGGTGCCCACAGGATCTTCTTGCCCTGGGCATGCAGGTGCTGCACGATTTCCAGGCCGATGCCCGACGTCACCATCCAGTCGGCACGGGCCTTCACCGCTGCGCTGGTATTGGCATAGACCACCACGGTGCGGTCCGGATGCTGGTCGCAGAAGGCGGCAAATTCGTCGGCCGGGCAGCCCAGGTCCAGCGAACAGGTCGCGTCCAGGTCGGGCATGAGGATGCGCTTTTCGGGGCTGAGGATCTTGGCGGTCTCGCCCATGAAACGCACGCCGGCCACGACCAGGGTCTGGGCGGCATGGTCGCGGCCGAAACGTGCCATCTCCAGCGAATCCGAGACGCAGCCGCCGGTTTCCTCGGCCAGGTCCTGCAGGTCGCCATCGACGTAGTAGTGCGCCACCAGCACCGCCTGCTTCTCCTTGAGCAGCTGGCGGATGCGCGCCTTGAGCTGCGCGCGTTCCTCGGGGCTGGGCGTGGCCGGTACCTTGGCCCACGCATTGGCGGTACAACTGCCGCCGGTCTCCATTTGCGGTCGCTCGAACTCGACGACCTTGGTTGCTGTTGCTTGCATGGCGGTCAACAATGCTGTGCTGATGCGGTTGGGGGGAATTATTCGATGCCCTGGCTGGCCAGGTAGTCTTCGTAGCCACCCTGGAAGTCGATCACCTGGCCGTCCTTCACTTCGAGGATGCGGGTGGCCAGCGAGGACACGAATTCACGGTCGTGCGACACGAAGATCAGCGTGCCGGCGTACTTTTCCAGCGCGATGTTGAGCGACTCGATGGACTCCATGTCCATGTGGTTGGTCGGTTCATCCATCAGCAGCACGTTGTGGCGGCCCAGCATCAGCTTGCCGTACATCATGCGGCCCTTTTCGCCACCGGAGAGCACCTTCACCGACTTCTTCACATCGTCGCCCGAGAACAGCAGGCGCCCCAGAATGCCGCGCACGGCCTGGTCATCGTCGCCTTCCTGGGTCCACTTGCCCATCCAGTCGGTCAGGGTTTCGCCACCGGCGAATTCCTCGGTGGGATCCTGCGGCATGTAGCCGACGTTGGCGTTTTCCGCCCACTTCACCTCACCCGAATCCGGATGCAGGCCGGTCACGTCGCCGCCGATGCTGCGCAGCAGGGTGGTTTTACCCGCGCCGTTGGCACCGATGATGGCGATCTTCTCGCCGGCTTCGACCATGATGTTGAAGTTCCGGAAGATGTCGCGGTCGTAGGTCTTGGTGATGCTCTGGGTTTCCACGGCCAGGCGGTGCAGCTTCTTCTCGCCTTCAAAGCGCACGAACGGGTTCACGCGGGAAGACGGCTTGATGTCCTCGACCTTGATCTTGTCGATCTGCTTGGCGCGCGAAGTCGCCTGGCGGGCCTTGGACTTGTTGGCCGAGAAGCGGCGCACGAAGTCCTGCAGTTCAGCGACTTTTTCCTTGGCCTTGGCATTGGCGGCCAGCTGCTGGGCGCGGGCCTGCGAGGAAGCCAGCATGTAGTCGTCGTAGTTGCCCGGATAGATCTTCAGGGTGCCGTAGTCCATGTCGGCCATGTGGGTACAGACCTGGTTCAGGAAGTGGCGATCGTGGGAAATGATGATCATGGTGGAATTGCGCTCGTTGAGCACTTCTTCCAGCCAGCGGATGGTGTTGATGTCCAGGTTGTTGGTCGGTTCGTCCAGCAGCAGGATGTCCGGGTTGGAGAACAGGGCCTGGGCCAGCAGCACGCGCAGCTTCCAGCCGGGTGCGACATTGCTCATCGGTCCGTTGTGCTGTTCGATGGGCACGCCCACGCCCAGCAGCAGCTCGCCCGCACGCGCTTCGGCGGTGTAGCCGTCGTATTCGGCGAACTTGGCTTCCAGGTCGGCCGCCTTCATGTAATCGTCGTCGGTGGCATCCGGATTGGCATAGATCGCATCGCGTTCGGACATGGCCGCCCACATTTCCACGTGGCCCATCATGACCACATCCAGCACGCGCATTTCTTCATAGGCGAACTGATCCTGGCGCAGCTTGCCCAGGCGCTCATTGACGTCCAGGCTGACATTGCCGCCCGACGGTTCCAGGTCGCCGCCCAGGATCTTCATGAAAGTGGATTTGCCGCAGCCATTGGCGCCGATCAGGCCATAGCGATTGCCATCGCCGAACTTGACGGAAATGTTCTCGAACAACGGCTTGGCGCCGAACTGCATGGTGATGTTTGCGGTGGATAGCACTGCGAAAACCTTTTCAAAAATGTAACTTGCGTATGCCAGCCAGCAAGCTTGGCCGGGCGCGCGAAACCGGGCATTTTACCACTGCACGCCTGATGCGGCTTGCATCGCGGTGCCTGAGCACCGCCAAAATCTTGCCAAACTTCCATGTTTGCGCTGCTCATCGCACACGGCCGGCTTACAATTCCCGGGATTTTTACGCCACCCGGCAGGCTCTGACCCATTTTGTCACTCAGGAAACCGCAAGCATGAAGCGAGCCATCATCCCCGCCATCGCCCTCCTCGCCTGGTCCACGCTGTCCGCGATGCCGGCGCAAGCGGCCGACACCGGCTACAACGTCTGGACCAACGAATACAGCGTCTCCCGCCAGCAGCTGCAGACGGCCATCGCCCCGCAATTCCCGCGCAAGCTGCGCTATATGGACATTTTCGATGTCACCCTGAGCAATCCGCGCCTGGGCATGCTGCCGGCCGAAAACCGCATGAATACCGTGGTGGACGCCCAGATCGCCAATCCCTTGCTGCTGCAGCGCCCGGTCAATGCGGTGCTGACCCTGAGCAGCGCCTTCAAGTACGATCCGGCCACGCGCTCGTTGCGGCTCGATGCACCCAAGGTGGACAAGGTCGACAGCACCGACCTGCCGCCGCAATACGCGCAACAGCTCACGGCGCTGGGCAATGCCGCTGCCGACCAGTTCCTGCGCGACTATGCGCTCTACACCTTCAAGCCGGAACAGCTGCAGATGAACGGCAAGACCTTCGAGCCCGGCAAGATCACGGTCGAACAGGACGCGGTGAAGGTAGAAATCAAGGAAAAGTGACGTTTCCTTCAGTGACTACCCAGGCAGCCCGGCGAGCCGCCTGCAGCCTCAGCGCCGGGCCAGGGTGGGATAATCCGACAGGGTCAAGGTGAAACCTTCTGCACCGCGGGCGTCCAGTTCCGCGTGCGCGCCCAGCGGCAGCGTCACCAGATCGCGCACATGGCCGAAAGGCAGGCCGGTCACGATGGGGGTGGCGATGCGCTGGCGCAGGAACGCCAGCATTTCGGTGAAATCGTAGCCATTGTCGATCTCGGCCAGGCGGTAGGCGGAGAAGTCGCCCAGCAGGACCGCCTTCTGCCTGGCCAGCAGGCCTGCCTGCTCCAGCTGCAGGATCATGCGCTCGACCCGGAAGGGATGTTCATTCACATCCTCCAGGAACAGAATCCCGCCTTCAATCGGGGGAAACTGCGGATGGCCGACCATATGCGCCATCATCGCCAGATTGCCGCCCCACAGCTTGCCTGCGCACTTCAGCACCGGACTCATCGGATCGGTACGGCGGTCCCCATTGGGGGCGCGATCTGCCGCAGCCTGTCCCGCATAGTTGCGCACCACCACCTGCGGCGAAGTCAGCGTGCGCCAGAAAGTCGCCAGCGCGGCCCAGTCGGGCGATTCGGCGCCGAAATCACCGGAAAGCATCGGCCCCTGGAAACCGGCATAACCGGATTGCGCCAGCAGGCAGCACTGCAAGGCCGTGAAATCACTGTAGCCGACCAGCAGCTTGCCGCTGGCGGCCAGGGCGGGAATATCCAGCGCGGACAGGATGCGGCTCATGCCGTAGGAGCCGCGCAGGCCCATGATGACCTCGATTTCCGGGTCGGCCGCCGCTTCCATCAGTTGCGCCGCGCGCCGCTCATCGGTGGCGCCGAAGCGTTGGTAACGCTGGGCATGATCGTAGAAATTGCGCACCCGGCAGCCCAGCGATTCCAGCAAGGCAACGCCACGCTGCACGCCAGCGGGATCCAGCCCGGCATGCCCGCAGGGCGCCACGATGGCCACTCCGGTTCCCGGCGGGACCAGTCCTTCCAGCAATTCACGGCCAGCAGTTGCCATCGTCATAGTGGTTCACCTGATGCTTGTACATCGCCTTGCGCTGCGGCGTCGAGCAGGCGTTGCTGTTTCACTTGTTCGCGTCGCATGGCGAAGAATTCTTTCAGTAGCTGGCCGCATTCCTCGGCCATCACGCCTCCCAGCAGCTCAGTGTGGTGATTCAGCTTGTCTTGCTCAAACAGGTTCACCACCGAGCCGCACGCGCCGGTCTTGGGATCGGCCGCGCCATACACAACGCGCGCCAAGCGGGCGTGCATCATGGCACCGGAGCACATCACGCAGGGTTCCAGCGTGACGTAAAGTTCACATCCGGGCAGACGATAATTGCCCAGCTTCTCAGCCGCCCGGCGCAGCGCCATGATCTCCGCGTGCGCGGTCGGATCATGCTTGCCGATGGGCTGGTTGAAACCGGTGGCGATGACCACGCCATCCTTGACCACGACTGCACCCACCGGCACCTCGCCCAGGGCCCAGGCATTGTTGGCCTGGTCGAGCGCGGCGCGCATGTGGCGCAGGTCGGCCTCGGTGACGGCTTGCGGGAGCACAGCGCCGTCCATCAGTCTGCCGTGATTTCGGCCCAGCAATTGGGCGTTTCGTGCAGCACCAGCTTCTGCAGGTGCAGGCCGGTGCCGTAGCGGTCCTTGTAGGCCGCCTTGAGGATGGCGAAGGCTTCGCGGGCCAGGTTTTCCACCGTCGGGATGCTGCCGATGATGACCGTCTTGTGGCCCGGCAGGCTGGCCAGGAAGTCGCGTACCGGCGCGTCCTTTTCGTAGACCAGGAAGGCATGGTCCCAGACATCGACCAGGTGTTCCTTGGCCAGGGCCTTGATGTCCGAGAAGTCCATGATCATGCCATTGTCGGAATTGCCCTCGATGTCGATGACCGCGCCGGTCAGGGTGATTTCCAGCGTATAGCGGTGGCCGTGCAGGTTGCGGCACTGGCTCTTGTGGTCCGGAATGCGGTGGCCGGCGTCGAATTCGAGTTTGCGGGTAATGGTGAGCATGAATGTTTCTTCGAGGATGGCCGCTGCACAAGCCGTGCAGCAGCCCGGGTGAAGCCATTGTAATCACGCGGCGCAGCGCCGCATGAAGAAAAAAGCAAAAAATCAGTCAGGGGATATTGAGCAGCTTGTGGGTCTGGATGCTCAGTTTCCACTTGGGGTTGTCCTTGACCATCTCGATGGCCAGGCGGGTATTGGCCGCTGCCTGCAGGCCGTCCATGGGTTGCAGCAGGAAGTGCTGGAAATCCAGCTTCTCATACTCGTCCAGCGGCTGGCCGGGCTGCGGCACCACCACTTTCAGTTCGCTGCCGCGTTTGACCTTCAGTTCCGAGCCCATCTTGGGGCTGACGCAGATCCAGTCCACGCCTTCAGGCACCTCGATGGTGCCATTGGTCTCGATGGCGATCTCGAAACCGACCGCATGCATGGCCTCGATCAGGGCCGTATCCAGTTGCAGCAGGGGCTCGCCACCGGTGAAAACGACATATTTGCTGGCCGCATGACGGGCCGGCCAGAAGCTGTTGATCTTGTCGGCCAGCTCAGCCGCCGACTTGAACTTGCCGCCGTTCTCGCCATCGGTGCCGACGAAATCGGTATCGCAGAACTGGCAGATGGCGCGCGCGCGGTCTTCCTCGCGGCCGGTCCAGAGGTTGCAGCCGGAAAAGCGGCAGAACACCGCCGGACGGCCGGCATGAGCGCCCTCGCCTTGCAAGGTATAGAAAATTTCTTTGATGCTGTAAGTCACGATATGAAAGCGAAAGGCGGGCGAAAGGCAGGCGCAGGGCCGCACTGGGACGTATTCATGCGGCGGGCCGAGCCACAGCAAACTTCACTAAGTCACTGATATTGCAGCCCATTTTCTCCGCATCAGGGGCGGTATTATAGCCGCTCCCCGGGCCGGTTCACCTCATTGATCCTCATCGAGCATGCGGCCGGGGACCGCCAAGTCCAGCTTCAGGCCCAGGCGGTCGATCAGGCGGCGGGCGTCAAAGGGGGCCTTGACCTTCATATCGTTATCAAAATAACAGTAAATATCGCGGCTGGCCCGCTTGCGCGGCGCACTCCCGGCAATGCGCGGCCCCTCTTCCGGCTGACCGCCGCCGGCCCAGGCCCGGATACGCTCGGCCCAGGCGTCGATGGCCTCGTCGCTGTAGCCGCTCTGGTACAGGCGCTTGTCGCCATGCAGGCGCAGGTACATGAAATCGGCCGTCACGTCCTCCTGGTAGGGCCATTTCCTGGGCGCATCCGCGACCACCAGCGCCACCTTGTATTTGCGCAGCAGCTTGATGAAGGATTCATCCACGAAGCTGTCATGGCGGATCTCCATGGCGTGGCGCAGCTTGCGCTTGCGGTCGATCTCCAGCGCCGCCCTGCCCTCCATGCGCGGCTCATGGCCCCGCGCCAGCCGCTGCGCCGCCTCGGTATCGTGCGGCAGCAGGCTCAGGAAGTGTTCCAGCGGTTCCGGGTCATAGCGAAAGCTGGGCGGGAACTGCCACAGGAAGGGGCCGAGTTTTTCTTTCAGGTTCAGTACGCCTGAGGCGAAGACATTGGCCAAAGCACCATCAATATCCTGCAGCCGGCGCGTGTGCGTGATGAAGCGGTTGCCCTTGTGGCTGAAGAGGAAGCCCGGCGGCGTGTCTTCATACCAGCGCTGGTAGCTTTCCGGGCGCTGCAGGGCGTAGAAGGAGCCGTTGAGCTCGATGCTGGGCAATACCCGCGAGGCGTAATGCAGTTCGTCGTCCTGACGCAGCCCCTTGGGATAGAAACCGCCTCGCCACGGCGCGTAGCGCCAGCCGGAAATGCCGATCCAGATCTTGCCCACCATGCTCTCCTCGTTCAGGTTCTCCTGATCCGATGTGACCAAAGGCGCGCAGCTTGGTGCCAGCCAGCGCGACCGTAGCGGGCCTGCTGCTGTTACACTGCGGGCCCAGCCGTTGACCGACTCCTGTCCACTACTTCATCATGTCCGCCACTCCTGCCATCACCCAGTTCCGCCTGGCCTCCCCCGCTCCCGAAGTTGACCACCCGCGCGAGGACCGCCGGCTGGAGGGCAATCCGCTGCGTACCACCTGGAATCACTTCACCAATGCCAGCGGCGAAATGAACGCCGGCATCTGGGCCTGCGAAAAAGGCAGCTGGCGCATCGCCTTCGCCCCCAACAAGGATGAATATTTCTGCGTCCTCGAAGGCCGCTGCCGCGTCATTGACGAACAAGGCCATGCGGCCGAAGCGGGACCGGGCGATGCGATGGTGATCCCGGCAGGCTTCAGGGGCGTCTTTGAAGTGGTGGAACCGGTGCGCAAGCATTACGTCATCGTCGAACGCGCCGCCGGTTGAGTACCTGCTGGCGCGGTGCAACTGCGCCCTGACCGGCCCTGGCCGGGCGGCAGCGGAAAGCGCATCGCACACGCCTTGGTGGTCGGCAGCAGCGCTGCCCGTGGCGGCAGGTGCGCGACCTCGGGGCAACCCTGCTTGGATGAATGCACGCATGCACTGTGTCCCCAACTGACAACGCGCCGTTGTCGATGAGCTACAAACTTGCTACTATCGTGGTCAAGGAGATGGCATTCCTCCTTCAACCGCCACCAACGTCCTGTTGGGGCTGATGATGCCTACAGTGACCTGGCAATCCGGGGCTGTAGGCGTTCGCCTTTCTGCTTCGCGCGCTCCACACCCGGTGTGCCAGGATGTTCATTCAGCACTCTGGTCACATGAAAAATCCAAAACTCCCTGAACAGCTGCACCTGCTGCCCTACATCCTCAAGTGGTGCCTGATCGCCTGCCTGATCGCGGCGCTGGCCGGATCGGCCTCGGCCTTCTTCCTCTTTGCGCTGGACTACGCCACGCACTGGCGTGAAACCCATCCCTGGATCATCTGGCTGCTGCCGCTGGGCGGTTTTGCCGTGGGCTGGCTGTACCTGAAGACCGGCAAGCCGGTCGAAGCCGGCAACAACCTGCTCATCGATGAAATCCACGATCCGAAGAAGGTGATTCCGCTGCGCATGGCGCCGCTGGTGCTGTTTGGCACCGTGATGTCGCACCTGTTCGGCGCCTCCGTTGGGCGGGAAGGCACGGCCGTGCAGATGGGCGGTGCGCTGGCCGATCAGTTGACCACGCTGCTGCGCCTGCGCCCGCAAGACCGGCGCATCCTCTTGATGGCCGGAATCAGCGCCGGGTTTGCCTCGGTCTTCGGTACGCCGATGGCGGGGGCGCTGTTCGGTCTCGAAGTGCTGGCCATCGGCCGCATGCGCTATGACGCCATCCTGCCCTGCTTCGTGGCGGCCATCGCGGCCGACCAGGTCGGGCTGGCCTGGGGCGTGCATCACACCCATTACCACATGGGGGGCGTGGTGCCGGTCGCGCTGGCGAGCGTGGCGGCGGTGATTGCTGCCGGTGTGATCTTCGGCCTGGTCGGCATGGTGTTTGCCAACAGCACGCACCGCCTCTCGGGCTTCATGAAACGGCACGTCAGCTATGCCCCGCTGCGCCCCTTCATCGGCGGCGCCATCGTGGCGGTGGCAGTGTGGGCGCTGGGCACGCAACGTTACATCGGCCTGGGCATCCCGGTGATCGTGGAAGCCTTCCAGCAACCGCTGGCCCCTTGGGATTTCCTGGGCAAGATGGTCTTTACGGTGACCTCGCTGGGCACCGGCTTCAAGGGTGGCGAAGTCACACCGCTCTTCTACATCGGGGCGACCGTCGGCAATGCACTCGCACCGCTGCTGCATTTGCCTTTTTCGATGCTGGCCGGAATCGGCTTCGTGGCGGTCTTTGCGGGCGCGGCCAATACGCCGATTGCCTCCACCATCATGGCCGTCGAATTGTTCGGGCCGGAGATCGGTCCGTTTGCGGCGCTGGCTTGCGTGGTGGCGTATCTGTTCTCGGGACATACCGGCATCTACCACGCACAACGTGTGGGACAAGGGAAGTACCTGTCGCTGCCGGAAGGATTGAGGATTGGAGAGATCGGGGCTTACAAGGCAAAGCGCCGGGAGGAACAAGCATCGGAGAACGCTGGCGAAAAGTGATGACAGGCCAGGCGGGTCTGCTGTCTCGTTGAGCAGGAGGGGGATGGCAGAACTGTACCGTGAGCTGTATCGGGACTGTAATGGTCATTGGCTCGAACTGTACTGCTGACCGGGGCAAAGGTGTGCGCACAGGTGTCAGCACGCACTGCGGGTGAAAAGGTGCAGCAGCAAACCTCATCTGCATGCTGACGGTTTAAAAACATTCACCGGCATCCCATCCCCGAACGCGCGATAATCGCCGAAACCAACCAGCCCCGACGGCCCCTCAAAGCCGCACCGCCCGCAGCCCAGCTGCCAAGGAGACCGCATGCCAGCCACACCCGCCTTCGCCCGCACCGTCCGCCATCCTGGCGCGCCCGACCCGCAGCGCATCGTCACCCTGTCCGGTCCGGCGATGTATCTCGATTTCATGCTCGAAGCCGGGATGAACCTGCGCGACGCCATCTGCATTCCCCTGGCGCGCGCGGGCCTGGATGGCGGTACCGTGCGCTTCGCCAACCTTCCCGTCGCCCCCCTGCATTTCCTGATGCCCGCCCTGGCGGTGGATGACCAGCACGCCGCTTTCTACAGCGCACCCCATGCGATGGAAGAAGGAACGGTCATCGAATACGCCTGCGCCACCGCCGGACGCAAGGATGGCGAGCCTTTCGTGCACTGTCACGCCATCTGGCGCGGCCGCGACGGACAGCGCCAGGGCGGTCACCTGATGATGGAAAAAACCGAGGTTGGCGCAAGTACCCCCGCGCAAGCCTGGGGCCTGCACGACGCCACCATGGCGACCCGCTACGATCCCGAGACCAATTTCACCCTGTTCTACCCGACTCGGTTAAGCGACCAGCCTCTTTCAGCGAGTGGAAAACGCGTGGTATTGGCACGCATCCGGCCCGACCAGGACCTGACCATCGCCGTCGAACAAGCCTGCGCGGAGCACGGCATGCGCGATGCCATCGTGCGCGGCAGCGTGGGCAGCATCATCGGGGCGGAATTCGAAGACGGACGCGTACTGGACGACCGCGCCACTGAAATCCTGGTCCGTTCGGGCGAAGTGCGCGATGGCATCGGGCGCCTGGACATCGGCCTCATCAATCCCCAAGGTCAGGTCTGTGAGGGGGTGCTCAAGCGCGGCAGCAATCCCGTACTGATCTGTTTCGAACTGGTGCTGGAAGAGAAGTGATTCAAGCAGGCTTGTGCTGCGCCAGCCATTCCCGCAAGGCACCGTTCATCCGACTTTGCCAGCCATCACCACCGGCCTTGAAAGCCTCAACGATGTCCTGATCAAAGCGCATCGTCACTTGCACCTTGCAACCACTTCCCGCCGGCCTGCCGCGTCCGCGCGCCGGACGCATCGTGGCGAACTGCGCTGCCGTGAGAGGCTGCGCGTCCGGATCCGCCAACGCGGCCTTGGTGAGCGCCACATCTTCGGCGGCCGTGGGTACGATTGTTCCTTGTTTAAGCTTCGGCATAGTGTTGTATCTCCCTTTTGGTTGCCCTGCGCAGACTGATGATGCGCAACACTTCATTTCGCTCCACGAAGACCACCACATGGAGCCGCAGACCGATGTAGGCAATCGCGATTTCCCGAACCTCATCATAGTCAAACCTGCGGTCGACGCTGAGCAATGCCGTGTCCCATTCGATGGCCGCCGCCTCTGCTAGTGAAACGCCGTGCTTGTGTCGGTTGATGGCGTCTTTTTTCGGGTCGAATGTAATCTGCATGGGGATTAATTGTAACTACACTTAATCCGCTCTTCAACCAATATTCGTAGCTACGATTAATAAACCAGCTTTGCTCCGACGGCAGACACAAACGAATAGGCCCGCATCACTGCGGGCCTATTCGTGTTGACACTACTTGATGAAGATTCAATGTTCAATCTAGACGAATCTCGTCAAACACCCACCAGCTTCTTGAACGTCGGCAACACCGCCTCCCCCTTGAAGGGCTTGACGATCCATCCCTTGATCCCGGCCGCCTTGCCACGTTCCTTCATGATGGGCGAGTTCTCGGTGGTCAGCATGATGATGTTCACGCTGGCATTGCCCAGTTCGCTGCGGATCTTCTCGGCCATGGTCAGGCCATCCATGTTGGGCATGTTCACGTCGGAAACCACCAGCTTGATGGCCGGGTCGCCCTTGAGTTTGGCCAGGCCGTCGCGGCCATCCACGGCCAGGGCCACGTCCAGGCCATTCTTCTTGAGGAAGTCACCGACTTCGGCGCGCACGGTGCTCGAATCGTCCACTACCAGGATTTGTGCCATCTTGAATTCTCTCTTTGCTTGATTTGCGTAATTGCTTGAGGGGAAGATAAATCAATGCCGGGGAGCTGCCCCGGCCTCAGAACAGTTCCAGCTCGCCGGATTCGAACAGCTCTTCCACCGAGGTCTGGTTCTCGGTGAAATCTTCCGGCGACCACGACAGGTTGAAGATGAAGCGCTGCAGCAGGACCAGCGGTGCGCCGCCATCCCGGCGCAGCAAGTACTTGAAGCACAGCTGCGCATCCTCCGAACCGAAGGAAATGTAGCGATGCTGGTGATTGATGATGATCGGCACCTGGCTCAGCTGATGAATGGGCTGGGCCTGGTTGATGAAGCGGTTCTTGAACCAGCCCCAGATCAGGTTGGTCAATTCGCCCAGCGCATTGTTGAGATGGCGGAAGTCGCCCGATTCCTCCGGCGCCAGCGCCTGCAGCGTTTTCTGCTCGGCCTGCAGCATCATGTAGCCACGGCACCAGCTGCTCTCCAGCGGAATGAGCGTAAACACTTCCCCGAAAATGATGCGGTCGCGCACCAGGTAAGGTTGCTCGATCTCGACCTGCATGTCCGGGAACTGGCTCTCCAGGACCATGCGGCTGATCTCGGCAATGCCGCGCACCAGCGCATTGGGATACTGCTGGCTGAAGATCGACGAGGCCACCGCCGGTGCCAGGGCATCGATTTCCTCGATGCGGTAGACGGCGCTGAAGAGTTCGCTGTCCCGCCCGGAGAGTTCGGCATCAGCGGCTTCGCGCCGGCGACGCAGGAAGATCGGCAACTCCGGGCGCACTTCGCGGATGCGGCGCGCCAGGCCCGGCCCGCCCTCGCCCAGTCCGGCCAGGCTTTCCGAGAGCATGATGCCGCCCAGGTCCACGTTGCTGCGCAAGACGGCCATCACATGCTCCTCATGGGCCTTCAGCCCGACCAGGTTGTGGCGCTCGCAGAAGGATTTGATGGTGTCGTAGCAGTCGGCATCGCGGTCCAGGACCAGCACCTTGCTGGTGATGGCGTTGTCGAGGCTGGCAGAGGCTTGCATGATGATGAGATTCCCCCGAATCGATGAATGGTCAGAACAGTTCCAGCTCGCCCGTGGTGTCGGCCTCTTCGCCCGGTGCCACCGCAAAGTCCAGCCGGTCATAAGTGGAGACGGCCAGCGAGACGTGCAGACGCGGCGCGTCCGGCATGTCGATGGCGAAATGCCGCACGTGCGCGCAGTTGAGTTTTTGCAGGTAGGCCACGCACTGCGTGTCGATCACGTTGGGCGTGGACATGCCCAGGTGCGGAAAGAAACGCCCCAGCTCGCGGTTGAAGATGCCGCAGCAAAGATTGCCGCATTCGGCGATCCCATCCATCAAGGCCCGCTCGTCCATCTCACCGGCAGAGACCCGCGTCAGCCGCGCAAAATGCCCGCGGGTCGCCATATCCGGGCTGAAATGAAACATCACCATCAGGCGAAACAGATAGGAGGAAATGGTCAGCACCACCATCTTCTTTTCGGTGAGCTCGGCCACGTCTTCGACTACCGATATCTCCGCCGTAGCGTCCGCAGGCACCAGGCTGCTGCGCAGCGCCTGCTGCAAGAGCGTGTCGAAACCATCGCGGGCGCTGGCGCTGATGCGCTCATCGGTGATGATCCCGGCCACGGCTTGCAGCTCGTCCATGTCATTGGCGCTCATGCTGCTTCGGCCAGGGCTTGCCTGGTCTTCTTGTTGATCAGGTCCAGCCCGATGACGGCACCCATGATCATCTTGCCGCCGGCTTGCAGGTCCTGGAAGGTGGTGGTGGTGATCAGGTCGTTCTGGTACAGGTTGGCGCGATAGCTCTTGGAGAGCTTCTCGGCACGCTGCGCCAGGTCACGCACCTCCTGCGCTACCACTGCAAAGCCGCGACCATGTACACCGGCGCGTGCGGCTTCGATGGAGGCGTTCAAGGCCACGATGATGACCTGGTTCACGATCAGGGCGAACTCGTCGTTCTTGCGATGCATCTCGCGGTTGTGGGCGATCAGCTCGTTCATGTCGTCATGCCAGCGCTCGAAGGTACGCACCAGGCCCAGCAGCTTGCTGATGGTGTCCTGCGATTCATCGCAGCTCTGGCGCACGCGCGAAACATGATCCGATTGCTCGCTGGACAGGCGCGCCATCATGGCCTCGCTCTCGCGGCGCATCTCGGCCATATGCTGCTGCGCGGCCAGCCTGTCCTGCTCCAGCTGTTGCTGGTGCGCGGCCCATTGCTGCTGTTGCTCGGCCAGCGCCGCCTGGGCCTGGTCGCGCACGCGTTCCAGCTGGCCGGCGTCGACCAGTTGGCGTGCCCGGCGCTTCTGGCGCAGCCACAGCGCAGCCATCGGCAGGCCGGCCAGGGCGGCGCCCAGCGCCACCAGGAGAAGGGATTCAAACATGGATCTGATTTCCTGCAGGTTGATGTTTCCAGGGTAACGACAGCGGACGGCTCAGGCCACCTGCGGATCGCCGCCCTGCGGCAGTACCAGCGGCTGCACCGCGACCGGTGCGTGGTCCTGCCCGGCCACCGGATAAGGCACATCGATGCCGTCAACTTCCACCGCCACGTTCTCCGGCAGCATCACGATGATCTGGAAGGCGCGGAAGGCAGCGCCCTCCTCCCGATCCGTGAAGCAGATCTCGATCTTGCCGTGTTCACGGGTCACGAAGTCCAGCACCGCATCCATGCCCACGCCGCGTCCGGACACCTCGGTCACTTCACTGCGGGTGGAGAAGCCCGGCTGCAGGATCAGGCGTGCAATCTGGGCGTCGGTCAGCACCTGGTCCACGCTGATGAGCTGCTTCTCAATGCCGATCTGGCGCACCTTGTGCAGGGCCAGGCCACGCCCGTCGTCGGACAGGGCCATCTGGAACATGTCGTCCATCACGCCCATTTCCAGCTTGATGGTGCCGGCTTCAGGCTTGCCGTGGGCCAAGCGTTCCTCGGCCGACTCCAGGCCGTGGTCGACCGCATTGCGGATCAGGTGCATGAAGACGTTCTGCAGCAGCGGGGCGGCAAAGCTGTGGACCACGTAGCCGTTGTCGTCGATCTGCACCACCGGGGCAGCCTTGCCCAGGTCGCTGGCCAGCGCCGGCAGCGAATCGATGACCGGCGCCAGCACAGCCTCGACGGTCTCGGTACCCAAGAGACGCAGGGTACGGCGCACGTCGTTGCGGACGGCCACCAGTTCGTGCAGGTTGGCGGTGTTGACGTTTTCCAGGCGCAGCAGGCTTTCCTGGATGTGCTTGCGATCGATCGTCAGCACATGGCGCTCATAGCCCGGCAGTACCTGGTCGGCACCGGCGCTGGCACCACGGCCCAGGGTCACGTCGTTGATGCGGGCGTAGCGGTCGATGATCTCGCGCACCTGGCCCAGTTGCAGCAGCAATTCTTGCTGGTCCCAGGCAGCGCCGCTGGACGGGTGGCGCAGGTCGTCGTAGTGCTGCTCGGCATGGTGCACCACGTTGGCCAGGTGCAGCAGGCCGTAGGTACGGCCATTGCCCTTGATGGTGTGCATGTTGCGGAACAGCTTGGCGATGGCAAAGGCCGTGGCTTGCGGGTTCTGGTGGACGATCTGCTCGTTCTCGTCCAGGAAGCGGCGGGCGCTGGCGATGAATTCGCTGAATTTGGCCGGCGCCACGGCAAGGATTTCGCCGATCATTTCCAGTTCGCGCTTCTGCTCGTTGGCTTCGGCGGCCAGGTGGCGCAGCTCGGTCACGTCGCGCACGCACAGCATCAGGCGGATCACCAGGTCCTGCTCATCGGTGATCGGCGACCAGGAGAGGTCGAGGATCTTCACGCTGCCATCGGCCATGGTCTTTTCGATTTCGCCGACCATCAGGTGTTCGTTGAAGGTGAAGTTCATCACGTCTTCGCCGATGCAGGCGCCGCCGATGGCTTCGATCTGCGAGAGCGTGTCGGCACCGAGATTGGTGCCGGAGAAGACCAGTTCCATCACGTCGCGGCCGGCGATGTCGGTGGTGTCGAACACCGTTTCCAGGAAGGCCGAATATTCCGGATGCACCTTGTTGCCATCGACGATGGTGAGAATGCCCTGCGGGATGTTCTGCAACATGGCCTGCATGTCGGCGGTCTTCTGGCGTACCTGGGCCGAAGCCTGCTCGATCTTCTCGACCATGCCGTTGAAGGCGACGATGGAATGGCCCACTTCATCCATGCGCTGCACCGGCAGGCGGCGCGTGAAGTCCTGGCTGGTGGCGATCTCGCCCATCATGGCGGCCATGCGGCTGATCGGGCCGGTGATCTGGCGATACAGCAGGAAGCCGATGCCGCCCAGCAGCAGCACCGCCACCACGGTGACGATGCTGATGGTGGTGGTGGTCTGCGCCAGCTTGCCGTTCAACGAGGCAATGGCGTTGTCCTTGAAGCGGTTCTTCTCGATGCGCAGGGTGTTGACGATGCCTTCAAGCTCGGTCTGGTACTGCATCACGCCGCCGAAGAACTGCGCTTGCGCGATCTCGTTCTTGCCGGCCAGCTTGAACTTGGCCGTGGTGTCGATGGCGCCGAAATAATTGTCCAGGCTTTCCTTGGCCTGTTCGATCAAGCCGCGCTGGGCCACGCCTTGCGCCTGCTCGGCCTGGGCCGCCAGGGCTTTTTCGAGGACGGCCTTCTTTTCGGCCAGCTTGTCGTTTTCTTGCGCGACCAGCTGGTTGTCGGTCTCGTTGACCATCACCATGGCGGCCAGTTGCACGTCCTTCAACTGCCCCATCAGGTCGGCCGAAGCCAGCACGCTGGGCATGACACCCTCCGTGACCGAGCGCACCTCGACGGCACTGCTGCGGGATTGCGTCATCGCATAGCCGCCGATGCCGGCGATGGCGATGAAGGTAAGTATCACCAAGAGCGTGATACGCATGCGGATGGTCATGGAAGTCCCCTTGAGGTGGCGGTGAACCGGCGAGGTGTGGACATTTGCTTCAGTTTCTTCCCGGGAAACTGAACGAATGAACAGCCGGTCTGGATGCGGGGCGCATTGTTGCACTGAAGTATTACTGCTCCGTGACAACAAAAACCTTCACCCCTGCCGGGTTCAGCGACTCGCATTCGCCCGTTTCAAGGGGGGCTGCGACAGCATCTTCCTACATCAGCTTGGGGAGCTGTCCGATGGGCCGCCAACGAGGAAGGGCCTAATGTGAAGCTTTTGGCGGTAGGGCCTGTCGCGCCTGGCCGCCCACAAGCTTTCCACATTGAACAGGAGCCCGCATGCCCAGCCTCAATCCCTCCCGACTGCAACGCTTCAAGGACAAGGTCGTCATCGTCACCGGTGCCGGCTCCGGCATCGGCGAAGCCACGGCCCGGCGGTTTTCGGACGAAGGCGCGTCGGTCCTGGTGGCTGACCGCGATGCTGCGGCCCTGACGAAAGTGTTCGATTCCCTCCCCGCCGACCGGACGGCCGCGCGCGAAACGGATGTTTCGCACCACGAAGACGTCAAGCAGATGGTGGAGTTCGCCATCGAACGCTTCGGCCGCCTTGACGTACTGGTCAGCGATGCCGGCATTTTTGCCGAAGGCGATATCACCCAGGTCAGCCCGGAAGACTGGCATCACGTGCAGGCCACCAACGTGAACGGGGTGTTCTACGGCGCCCGCGAAGCCATGCCGCACCTTGAAAAGACGCGCGGCTGCATCGTCAACGTGGCCTCGGTCTCGGGCCTGGGCGCGGACTGGAATCTGGCAGCCTACAACACCTCCAAGGGCGCGGTGGTCAACCTCACGCGCGCCATGGCCATGGACTTTGGCCGCAAGGGCGTGCGCGTCAATGCGGTTTGCCCCAGCCTGACCTTCACCGCCATGACCGCCGACGTGGCAGAGGACCAGGAACAGCTGGCCAAATTCGCCGAACGCATCCCGCTGGGCCGGGGGGCCGACCCCGTGGAAATCGCCTCGGTGATCGCCTTCCTGGCAAGTCCCGACGCCGGTTTCGTGACCGGCGTGAATCTGCCTGTCGATGGCGGCGTGACGGCCTCCAATGGCCAGCCAGCGCAATGACCACCTGTGAAACCAAATGAAGAGGAGCACATCGTGAGCGACAAGATCCCCCTGCCCGAGGACACCACCGAGGCGACCGAAACCGGCATGGACCAGCGCAAGCCGACCCCGCTTCCGCACGATGCGGTCAAGGGCGGCGGTGATCGTCCCTCGCCGGAACATCCCGCGGCGGACGAAGAGCATCCGATTTCGGTGGGAAAACCCTGAGCACCCACAACAACAACCATCACCCCAATGACCACCGACTCCCCGGAGGCTCCGATGTCGTCCACCACTGTCCAGGACCCTGCCCCTTCAGCGCTGTTGCAGCCCGGCCGCAATTGCTGGCGGCAAGAACATGCAGGGCGTTTCAAGCTGCTCATTGACGCAGCGGATTATTTCCGCGCGCTGCGCCTGGCCTTGCTCAATGCACGGCGCAGCGTCTACATCCTGGGATGGGATATCGATAGCCGTACCGTGCTGGTACCGGGGATCAATGACGACGGCATGCCGCCGCAGCTGGGTGACCTGCTGCACGCGCTGGTCGAGCGCCAGCCCGACTTGCACATCCACGTCCTCAATTGGGACTACGCCATGCTCTACGCGCTGGAGCGCGAATGGATGATGGCGCGCAAGCCCGGCCGGCCGCGCAACAAACGCCTGCATTTCCGCACGGATGCGCGACATCCGGTGGGGGCGTCGCATCACCAGAAAATCGTGGTCATCGATGACAAGCTGGCCTTCGTCGGTGGCCTCGACCTCACGCGCTGCCGCTGGGATACCCCGGAGCACCTGCCGGAGCACCCGCTGCGGCGCGATCCCGACGACAAGCCCTATGCGCCCTTCCACGATGTGCAGGCCATGGTGGATGGCGATGCTGCCCGCGCGCTTGGCGAACTGGCACGGCGCCGCTGGAGCCTGGCCGGGTATGCCGAACGCCGTCCGCTGATGCAAGCTGCGCTGGCGCTGCCCTCGGAGGATCCGTGGCCGCAAGGTTTCGAACCGGACCTGCGTGACCTGCAGGTCGGCATTTCCCGCACCGAGCCTGCCTACGAGGGCCGGCCGGGCGTCTTCGAGGTACGCGAACTGTATCTGGACGCCATCGCCGCTGCCCGGCAACACCTGTTCTTCGAGAACCAGTATTTCACCTCCAACGTGCTGTCCGAGGCCATCGGTGCCCGGCTGCGTGAACCCGAGGGACCGGAAGTGGCGGTGATTTCGCCACAGACGCAAAGCGGCTGGCTGGAACAGGCCACCATGGGCGCCCTGCGCGCACGCATCCACCATCGCCTCAAGAGCGCGCTGGATGAACAGGGCCAAGAGGCCGACGCCCGCTACCAGATGTATTGTCCGCACCTGCCCGGCCTGGAAGACGGCAGCTGCCTGAACGTGCACAGCAAGGTCTTCACCATGGACGACCGGATGATCTCGGTAGGCTCCGCCAACATGAGCAATCGCTCCATGGCCTTCGACACCGAATGCAACCTCACCATCGAGGTCCAGGGCGATGCTGCCAAGCAGGAAGAAATCCGCAACGCCATCGCCCTCATGCGCAATCGCCTGCTGGCCGAACACCTCGGCGTGGCGCCGGCCGATGTACAGGCGGCGCTGCAGCGAGAGCACGGCTTGCACGCGGCCATCGCCAGCCTGCGCCAACCTGAGCGGCGCGAACTGCGGCCCATGGATCCACGCCTCATTCCGGAACTGGATGCGCTGACCCAGGACAACGCCGTCTTCGACCCCGAGCGCCCCATCAGCCCGGATGAAATCGTCGACGCCTATGTGCCGCGCAGCGCCAGGAAGCCCGTTCCGCGCCGCATGGTCGGCCTGGGCGTGCTGGCCGTGGCGCTGGTGGTCTTTGCGCTGGCCTGGCGTTTCACGCCACTGCGCGAGTGGATCAACCTGAGTTCATTGATCGCCTTGGCCCGCAGCGTCGACAAGATGCCCTTCACACCGGCCATTGTCATTGCCGCCTTTGTCGTGGCGGGCATGCTGATGGTGCCCATCACGGTACTGATCGCGGTGGCGGGGGTGGTGTTCGGACCTGTCAATGGCGGCCTCTATGCCACGGCGGGCGTGGGTTTGAGCGCCCTGCTCGGGTTTGGCCTGGGGCATTGGCTGGGCCACGACGCGCTGCGCGACATGCTCGGCCCGCGCATCAACAACCTGAGCCGGCGCTTCGCCCAGCGCGGCATCGCGGCCATGGCGGTGGTGCGTTTGCTGCCCATCGCGCCGTTTACCGTGGTCAACGTGGTGGCTGGCGCTTCGCACCTGGGCATGCGTGACTACCTGCTGGGTACGCTCATCGGCATGCTCCCTGGCATCGTACTGACGGTGGTCTTCTCGCATAACCTGGCCGAAGCCATCCGCCATCCCAGCATGAAGACCGTACTGATCCTGGTCGGCGTGACTGCCGCGCTCATGCTGATGGCCTTCGGCCTGCAAAAGCTGCTCAAGCCACGTGACGGCAAGAAGTCCGGCAAGCCGGCCGCAAAGTCCCGCGACAGCGCCTCCGGCAGGCCCGTCACCGAGCAGCCACGCAAAGTCCAGGCGACGACACCGTCCAGCGACGACGGCATGGCGCGCCTGAATGCCGAACACGGTGTGGAGGCAAGGCAGGCCTGATGCGTTCCGCAACCTTGTCCCGCCGTACGCCGCAGGGTGCCCCGGCACCGCACGCGCTGTCCGATACCGAGCTCGTCCTCAGCGGGGACGTGCCGCTGCGCGACCTCGATCCCTGGCCCCTGACGGTGGCCACCTACAACATCCACGGTGCAGTGGGCACGGACGGACGGTTCGCGCCCGGGCGCATCGCCCGGGTGTTACAGGAGATCAAAGCCGACGTGGTCGCGCTGCAGGAAGTCCCCTTGGGCGGCAGCGCGCAGCCGGATGTGCTGGCCTTGCTGAAAGAGGAAACCGGCTTCTTTGCAGTGGAAGGCCCGACCATGAAAAGCGAGGAAAGACGCTACGGCAATGCGGTCCTGAGCCGTTATCCCATCCTGGCCAAAGAGAGCATCGACCTCTCCTTCGGCAGCCGCGAGCCCCGTGGCGCGCTGGATGCTGATATCGATTGCCACGGCCACATGCTGCGGGTGATCGCCACCCATCTCGGCTTGAAGCCCGCTGAACGGCGCGCCCAGATCAAGCGCTTGCTGCAGGCCTTCGATACTGACCAGGCCCCCGTGATCCTGATGGGGGATGTCAATGAATGGTTCATGTGGGGGCGCACCCTGCGCTGGCTGGTCTCCCACTTCGAGGCAGCACCGGCACCGCGCACCTTCCCCTCGCGGCTGCCCCTGTTTGCCCTCGACCGCATCTGGATCAGCCCGCGCCAGCGCCTGCTGCAGGTGCATGTGCACCGCACGGCGCTGGCGCGTGTGGCGTCGGATCACTTGCCGCTGGTGGCGCACATAGCCGGATGAGCGCGGGCCTGCTGCAAATTTCTCAGCCGGCGTTGCGCTTGCCGCTCCACAGCTTGACTGCGAGCGCGATCCAGATCAGCAGGAACAGCATATTGCCCGGCAACCAGATCATCTGGGTCCAGACATAATCCCGTACCCATACCGATGCCGCCTCGCGGCAATCGCACACCTGATCGGCGTAGAACAATTCGCCCCCGCTGCGCGCGGCCACGAACTGCAGCCAGAGAAATCCCAATAACAGCGGGATGCCGACGAAACCGGTCAGGCACCATCGCCGCATCTTGCGGTAACGGCGGCACAAATCGTCGCGGCGTGGCGAGGCGTTACCGCCCCGGCATGGCTGCATGGCGTTGCTGTGCATGTTTCCCCCTTGCACTGGCCTGTGTTGCATGTCTGGTCTGCCCCTGGGTCACCGCTGCGCCGTCATGACGACGCCCAAATGCGCTGCGGCAACCATGAGCCAGTCTCCCCGTGAGGAAAACCGGCGATGTCTGTTCGGATCAACGTAGCGTGGAAAAACGCCGGCCTGCACCGGCGCATGGGAAGAAACAGGCCGCCTGCCATACCGGCGGCTCGTATTTCCCGAGGGCTGTCCTCCGCACCCTCTGCGGAGGAAGACATGGATTTTTATCGTCGTTTGTCGCCGTCTGCGGGCGCTTTCAGGCCACCCCGGTCACCCGGAATCGCTGATTTTTGACGCAAAAGTTCACTTGCCCAGAACCAATACGATACGTTTCGTCTCGGATTCTAGGTGCAATCAGGGCACTGCTCAACAAAATTTACGCTTGTTGGCTCGAAATTTTACTAGGCGTCAAAATGGGTTGCGACAGCGCGATGCTGCCCAGGACCAGCTTCAGTTGGGACTGAATCTGGCGCTCGTCGATATCGCCGCTGCCGGTCAGCAGACGCTGCAGTACGGGGGCATACAGCAGGTCGAAGACCAGGTTGAGGTCGGCGTCTTCCCGGAATTCGCCGCGTTGGGCTCCGCGGCGCAGCACGTTGACCAGCGCCAGGCGGCGCGGCTCCAGGTAGCTGTCATTGAAGATGCGTTTGCTTTCCGGTTCGAACTGGGCCAGTGCGATCATCTCGCGCACCACCCGGCCGGACTTGCCGCCCAGCAGCTGGGACAGTTGCAGCATGTGCTGCTCGATGTCATCACGGGCCGAGCCGCTGTCGCCAATGGGGGGCATGGGCTCCACCGCTCGCAGCAGGGCTTCCATGGCCAGCGCACTCTTGTTGGGCCACCAGCGGTAGATGGTGGCCTTGCCAACACCGGCGCGCGCAGCCACGCCCTCCAGGGAGAGCTTGTCGAAACCGATCTCCTCGAGCATCACATAAGTGGCATCGAGGATGGCGTCATGGCTGACGGCATTCCTGCGGCGACCGGTGGCCGGGTCGGAGATGAAGGTGAGAGAAATGATGTGCTCCAGATGACAAAGGCATGTATTCCGTTCTTGATAACGGCATGCTTTTGGACAACTTGAGCGATTGACAGCAAAAAAACGCAGATTTTTGTGACAAAAAACCCGGCAAGTCCATTACTGCATGGTGACAGCGTCCAGCCGGCGTCCGAAACGCTCCAGACGGGGCTTGTAGAACTGCTCCGCATCCAGCGAGAAAGCGATGCGACGGGTACGTCCCATCAGCTCGTTGCGGGCGAAGAAGCCGAAATAGCGGGAATCCATGCTGTTGTCGCGATTGTCGCCCAGCATCAGGTAGTGATCGGCCGGCACCACGACCGGGCCGAAGCTGCTGTGCAGGCTGGGGTGGGCTTCCGAGAGGCGCACCAGGTGGTTCATGCCATCCAGCGTTTCATCACGATAGCGCGCCTGGTCCACCCCATCGCCGCTCTCGGGCCGTGCGTGCGCGGGGCCATAGCTGGCCGCCTGGCCGTTGATGAAGAGCACGTTGTCGCGCAACTCCACCACGTCGCCAGGCAGGCCGATGATGCGCTTGAGCAGCAATTCGCCGGCCTGCCTTGAATCGATGGTGACGATGTCGCCGCGCCGCGGCTCGCCCAGGCGGGCCAGGCTGATGTGGGTCAGCGGCAGGCGCAGGTCATAAGCCAGCTTGTCGACCAGGATGCGGTCGCCCACCATCACGGTGGGCAGCATGGAGCCGCTGGGCACCACGTTGTAGTCGGCAATGGCGCTGCGAAACACCACCATCAAAGCGATGAAGGCCAGCAGGCCCTTGTTGGCCGCTGCCAGTTGTTTGAGGGGAAAGCTCATGTTGCCGTCTCGCTGATTGTGTTCACGAAGACCACCATGCTAAATGAAATCAGCTCCATGCGGGCTGGACGCTGCGCAGGGGCGAAGCCGGCCGGTCCCATGCCATCGCGGCCACCCCCACGCCGAGCGGCCCACGCAGGCGCCGGGCCGGGCCCCAGGCGGTCATTTCCAGATGCGGATGCACATCGGCCGGCGTTTCGGGGGCCAGCGGCGATTGGCCTGAGGCAGCCGGATAATCAGCCAGCAGACGGGCAGTACGGGCCAGCGACAGGCGGTATTGGCTGCCGCCACCGGTCTGGCGCCGCGTGAGCCCGCGCACGGCGGCCGCCGCCATAAGATAACCGGTCGCATAGTCCAGGGCCTGCACCGGTAGCGGTACCGGCTTGTCGCTGCCGGCGGCGCGCATGCCAGCCTCGGCAATGCCGCTGCTCATCTGCACCAGGCTGTCGAAGCCCCGCCGCGACGACCACGGACCGCTCCAGCCGTAGGCATTGAGGGCCACATCGACCAGCCCCGGGTTCAGTTCGCGCCGCCGCTGCGCCCCCAGCCCCAGGCGCTCCAAGGCATCGGCACGATACCCGTGCACCATCACGTCGGCCTGCCGCACCAGATCTTCCAGCGCGGCGCGCCCGGCCGGCTGGCGCAGGTCCAGTCCGGCGCAACGCTTGCCGAGCGCCATGTCGGGAACCACGCCGGGTTCCTCCCAAGAGGCCGGGTCGATGCGCAGCACATCGGCGCCGAAAGCGGCGAGCAAACGCGTGGCCGTCGGGCCGGCCAGCACCCGCGTCAGATCCAGTACCCGTACCCCGGCCTGTGGGCGCGCTGCGTCGACCGGGCGCGGCGCGGCCGCAGCGGCCTCGAAGTGCTGGCAGGCCACCAGCGGCTCGGCCGCCACGGCTGCGCCTTGCGGATGGCTTGCCCATTGCGCCTGGCTGCGCATTTCAGCGGCGCAGCCACCGTGGGCTACTACCGCGCTTTCCAGTTCGCTGGCGCGCCAGCCTGAGACGGCGCGCCCCACTTGCTCGCGCGTGGCCTGGCCTGCATCCAGCCCCAGCGCTGCCAGGGCAGCGGCACGATGATGGCTGGCGTTGGTATGCAGGCGGATCCAGCCATCGGCGGCGCGGTAATCCCCCGCCACCGCATCCCACAAAGGCGGCGGCGCCCAGCCCTCGGGCCGCAGGCTGCTGCTGAACCACATCGCTGCAAGGCGGCGATCGCAGCTCACCCCGGGGAAGGGCCCCCCGGCACTGCTGACCAGTCCGGCCAGCGCGAGTCCGGCTGCCGCTACCGATGCCTGGGCCAGGTCCGTGGTGGCAAACACCGAGGGCAAATCGCCCTCGCCGGTCAGGCGCACGGCGGCAAGAGCGCCAGGATCGCCGTCGAGGGCGCTCCACATCGTGGCAAGCAGGCTTTGCGAGGGGGAAAGGGAAGTCATGGCAATCCTCGGAATGAAGGGGGAATGACTGCAGGATACTAGCCTTGAATTAATCGTCAATATTGATTAAGTTAATCAACTTGTCTGTCTTTGAGGGGCCTCCATGAGCCGCTATCTTTCCTCCTCCGAGGCTGCCACCTTGCTCGGCATATCCCGCCAGACGCTCTACGCCTATGTCAGCCGCGGCCTGCTGCACGCCCATCCCGGCGGGCAGGCGCGCGACCGCCGCTACCTGGCCGCCGAGGTCGAGCGGCTGGCCGGCAGCCGTTCCCGTGGGCGCAAGCCGCGCGAGGTGGCGCGGGCAGCGCTGGACTGGGGCTTGCCGGTGCTGGAATCGGCGCTCACGCTGATCGAAGACGGCCGGCTCTATTACCGGGGCCATGATGCCGTGACCCTGAGCGCCGAGGCCAGCGTCGAAGAGGTCGCCGCCCTGCTCTGGGATTGCGCGGTGGACGACGCCTTCGGCCCGGTGCCGCCGGCCCGGCCGCCCCGGCTGGAGAGCGTCCAGGCCGAGTGGAGCGCAGGCCGCGCCGAACAAACCTTGCTGCCGCTGTTTGCCCTGGCCTGCGCCGAAGACATCGGCGCCCAATGGCACCTGCCGCTGCCGCGCCAGCTGGCCAGCTGCGGCCTGCTGGTACGCCGCCTGGCGGCCTGCCTGCTCGGCACGGCGCCTTCCACCGCGCCCCTGCACCAGCAATGTGCCAGCGCCTGGGGACTGGATGGGGCCGGCGCGCAGCTGGTACGCCGTGCCCTGGTGCTGTGCGCCGACCATGAACTCAATGCCTCTGGTTTTACCGCCCGATGCATCGCCTCGACCGGTGCCAACCTGCAGGCGGCCGTCATCGGCGGGCTGGCTGCGCTATCCGGGCCGCTGCATGGCGGTACCACGGCGCGGGTCGAGGCCCTGCTCGAGACGCTGGATGAACAGGACGATCCCGCCGACAGCCTGCGCCAACGACTGGCGCGCGGCGAAGAGCTGCCCGGTTTCGGTCACCATCTCTATCCGCAGGGCGACGTGCGCGCTTGCGCCCTGCTGGCGCCGCTGCTACCGGTCCATCCGCGCTGGCAACAAGCCATCGAGGTGGTCCGCGAACTGACCGGGCACCCGCCCTCGGTGGACTTTGCGCTGGCCGCCGTGCGGCGCCATCTGCACCTGCCGCCCGGGAGTGCCTTCGGCCTGTTTGCGCTGGGGCGCTCCCTGGGCTGGATCGCCCATGCGCTGGAACAGGGCCGCGGCGGCAGCCTGATCCGGCCGCGTGCGGCCTATGTCGGTGTCCGTCCTGGCTGACAAAATTGTCATGTTGATGTCAGCCTCGCGTTGAGGGGCCGGGCTTACATTAACGCCGTAAGCAGAGGTCGGCCGTGGGCGCTGAGGGGCGCCGCCGGGCCGGCCAGCCCTTCATCCGCAAGCCATCATCGTGAGCCCTATGGTCGTCCCGTTTCGCCGCGCCGCAGCCAGCGTCAGTCGTCGTCATTTCACTCATCCCCCACAACACTCCCCCTTCCGCGCCAAGAAGGGAATGACGGTGCTGGCGCTGGCCGCGCTGCTGGGCGGCTGCGCCGTCGGGCCCGACTACGTGCGACCGGCCATGGACCTGCCGCAGGCCTACAAGGAGCAAGGCCCCTGGAAAGTGGCCGCCCCGCGCCTGGCCGATGACCGCCAGCGCTGGTGGGAAGCCTATGGCGACCCCATCCTCAATGACCTGGTCACCCAGGCCAACGCCGCCAACCAGACCATCCAGCAGGCTGCCGCCCAGTATCGCCAGGCCCAGGCCACCGCCGCTGTCGCCCGTGCCAGCCTGTGGCCGACCGTCGGTGCACAGGCCGGTGCCACGCGCGCGCAGACCAACACCAACGGCGTGCAACGCCTGGCCGACAACTACACCGTGGGCCTCAATGCCTCCTGGGAAGCCGACCTCTGGGGCCGCATCCGCCGTGGTGCCGAGGCCGGCGACGCCAACGCCGAAGCCAGTGCCGCCAGCCTGGCCGCTGCCCGGCTGGCGATCCAGGCCACGCTGGCGCAGAACTACCTGCAGCTGCGCGTGACCGACCTGCAGAAGGATCTGTATCGCCGCACCGTGGCGGCTTACACGCGCTCGCTGCAACTGACCAGCCATCAATACGAAGCCGGAACCGCGCTGCGCTCGGATGTCGCACAAGCCGAGACCCAACTGCGTTCGGCCCAGGCCCAGCTGATCGACCTGGACGCCACCCGCAACCAGCTCGAGCACGCCATTGCCATGCTGATCGGCAAGGCACCCGCCGCCTTCAGCCTGGCCCCGCTGCCAGCGGCCGAGGCCAGCGACAGCGCCATGGACGCCAACGCCCAGCGGCTGCAGGCGAGCCTGCCGCAGATGCCGGCCGGCCTGCCGTCGGACCTGCTGGAGCGCCGCCCCGACATCGCCAACGCCGAGCGCCTGGCGGCGGCCGCCAATGCCAACATCGGCGTGGCACGGGCCGCCTACTTCCCCACGCTCACGCTCTCCACCAGCGGCGGCTACAACAACGCCTCCTTCGCCAATCTCTTCAACACCCCGGGCCGGGTCTGGTCGCTGGGTGCCGCCCTGGCCGAGACCCTCTTCGACGGTGGCGCACGCAGTGCCCGCAACGATGCCGCCCTGGCCGCCTATGACGCCGCCGCCGCGCAATACAAGCAGACGGTCCTGGCCGGCCTGCAGGATGTGGAGGACAACCTCTCTACCTTGCGCGTGCTGGACCAGGAAAGCGCCGTCCAGGCCCAGGCCGTCAAATCCGCCCAACTGGCCGAGCGGCTGGCCCTGAGCCAATACCAGGCCGGTACCGTGACCTACCTGTCGGTGGTGACCACCCAGGCGACTTCCCTGACCAACCAGCGCAGCGCCGTCACGCTGCTGGGTCGGCAGCTGGTCGCCAGCGTGGCATTGATCAAGGCCACCGGTGGCGGCTGGCAGGTCGGACAAATCGATCCGGCCAATGCCCAGGCACCGATGGCGGCCCGCTGAAGCGGACATTGCACATACCGAATCCAACGTGACATTTCCAGAACGAGTTTCAGGCATGACTACCTCACCCAACTCCCCCCAGGCTGCGCGCATTGCGCATCGCTCTTCGCTGGCCGTTTTTGTCGCCACCACCCTGCTCCTCGGCGCCGGCATCGGTGGCTGGACCCTGATGCAGCGCGCCACGGCCGCCGACCAGCCTGCCGCCAAGGCGCCACCGCCGGTGTCGGTGTCGGTCGCCCGCGTGCAGGAGCGCGACGTCCCCCTGTATCTGGCCGGCGTGGGCACGGTCACCGCCAACGCCAGTGTCGTGGTCAAGACGCGCATCGACGGCCAGCTGGAGAAGGTCGGCTTCGAGGAAGGCCAGGAGGTCAAGAAAGGCCAGCTGCTGGCCCAGATCGATCCGCGCGCCCTGCAGGCGCAACTGGCCCAGGCCGAAGCGCAACGCGCCAAGGACAGCGCCACCCTCATGAATGCCCGCCTGGACTTGCAGCGCTACACCACCCTGCGCAGCCAGGACGCGGCGACCCAGCAGCAGCTCGATACGCAAAAGGCCCTGGTCGCGCAGCTGGAAGCGGCGGTCAAGACCGATGAGGCACAAGTGGCCTATGCCAAGGTGCAACTGAGCTACACCACCATCAATGCGCCTCTCTCCGGCCGCGTCGGTGCGCGCCTGGTCGATCCGGGCAACATCGTGCACGCAGCCGATGCCAATGGCCTGGTGGTCATCAACCAGATCGATCCGATCACCCTGGTCTTCACCCTGCCCGAAGAAGCCGTGGTCGGCATCAACCGCGCCCAGCGCAGCAGCCAGCAGCCGCTCAAGGTCATGGCCTATGCGCGGGATTCGCAGGAGGTGCTGGCCACCGGCAAGCTGGTCCTGCTGGACAACCAGATCAACACCACCAACGGCACCGTGCAGCTCAAGGCCCGCTTCGACAATGCCGAGCACAAGCTGTGGCCAGGCCAGTACGTCAATGCCCGCCTGCAGATGAACAGCCACGGCAATGCCCTCACCGTCCCGGCGGCCGCCATCCAGCGCAACCAGCAAGGCACCTATGTCTATGCCATCAGCCAGGACGACAAGGCCAACATGCAACCCGTCAAGGTCGACCGCATCCAGGACGGCGTGGCCGTGCTGGGCGCCGACAGCGGCCTGACGGTCGACCAGCGCGTGGTCATCGACGGCCAGTACAAGCTCAAGCCGGGCAGCCGCATCGTGGAAAGCAAGCCGCAGCCGCCCAAGGGCGCTGCAGCTGCGCCTGGCGCCAATGCTGAGGCGAAAGGAAGCACCAAGTGAGCGTCTCCGCCGCCTTCATCAAGCGCCCCATCGGCACCACGCTGCTGGCCATCGCCATCCTGCTGGTGGGCATCGCGGTATGGCCGCTGCTGCCGGTAGCGCCCTTGCCGCAGGTCGATTTCCCGACCATCCAGGTCACCGCGCAATTGCCGGGAGGCAGTCCCGAGACCATGGCGTCGAACGTGGCGCAGCCGCTGGAGCGCCAGTTCTCGCTCATCGCGGGCCTGTCGCAGATGACTTCCCAGAGCACCCTGGGCAGCACCCAGATCACCCTGCAGTTCGACCTGAACCGCAATATCGATGCCGCTGCGCTGGATGTGCAGGCGGCCATCAACGCCTCCACCGGGCAGCTGCCGGCCAACCTGCCCAATCCGCCGACCTTCCGCAAGATCAACCCGGCCGATTCGCCCATCATGATCATGTCGGTACAGTCCGATGCGCTGCCGCTGACGGTGGTCAACGACTATGCCGACAACATCCTGGCCCAGCAGATCTCGCAGATCTCGGGCGTGGGCCTGGTGAGCGTGAACGGCCAGCAGAAACCGGCCGTGCGCATCCAGGTCGATCCGGCCAAGATCGCTACGCTGGGCCTGAGCCTGGAAGACATCCGCGGCGTCATCGCCACCACCACCGTGAACCAGCCCAAGGGGACGGTCGATGGTGCGCGCCAGGCCTTTACCGTCTATACCAACGACCAGCTGCTCAAGGCCGAGCAGTGGAATGACATGGTCCTGGCCTGGCGCAATGGCGCGCCGATCCGCGTCAAGGACATCGGCATCGCCATCGACGGCCCGGAGAACAACAAGATCGCCGCCTGGGCCTTTGCGGGTGCTGCCAATACGGCGGATCACACCATCACCAATGGCCGTTCCATCGTGCTGGCCATCACCAAGCAGCCCGGTGCCAACGTGATCGACACCGTGGGCCGCATCAAGGCCGCCATGCCGCGCCTGCGCGCGGCCATTCCGGCGGCCATCCACGTCAATACCCTGATCGATCGTACCCAGACCATCCGCGCCTCGGTAGAGGATGTGGAGTTCACCCTGGTGCTGACCATCGCGCTGGTGGTGATGGTGATCTTCGTGTTCCTGCGCAATGTGGCCGCCACGCTGATTCCGTCGGTCACCGTGCCGCTGGCCATCATGGGCACGGCCGCGGTGATGTACGTGGTCGGCTACAGCCTCGACAACCTCTCGCTGATGGCGCTGACCATCGCGGTGGGCTTCGTGGTCGATGACGCCATCGTCATGCTGGAAAACATCTACCGCTACGTCGAGGAGGGCATGTCGCCGCTGGAAGCGGCCTTGAAGGGCGCGGGCGAAATCGGCTTTACCATCATCTCGATCTCGGTCTCGCTGGTGGCGGTGTTCATTCCCTTGCTGTTGATGGGCGGCATCGTCGGCCGGCTGTTCCGCGAATTCGCCGTGACGGTGACGCTGACCATTGCGGTCTCGGTCATCATCTCGCTCACGCTCACGCCCATGCTGTGCTCGCGCTTCCTCAAGAACGAGCATGGACGCCAGCACGGCAAGCTTTACCAGTGGTTCGAGCGCTGCTTCGATGCCATGCTCAACGGCTACAAGCGCGGGCTCGATGTGGTGATGAAGCACCAGTTCATCACCCTGATGAGCTTCATCGCCACGGTGGCGCTGACGGTGGTGCTGTTCATCTTCATTCCCAAGGGTTTCTTCCCCCAGCAGGACAATGGCGTCATCGTCGGCTTTGCCGAATCGGCCCAGGATACGTCCTCGGCCGCCATGCAGGAGCGGCTGCTGAAGGTGGCCGAGGTGGTGCGCCAGGACCCGGACGTGATCGGCTTCGCCATGAGTGCCGGCTCCACCACCTTCAATACCGGGCAATTCTTCATCGCGCTGAAACCCAAGGATGAGGGACGCACCACCAATGCCGACGAGGTCATCGCGCGCCTGCGTCCCCAGGTGGCCAAGGTCCAGGGCGTGAACCTGTTCATGCAGGCCAGCCAGGACATCAACGTCGGTGGCCGCCTCTCGCGCACCCAGTACCAGTACACCATCACCGATACCGACCTGGATGAACTCAACGTCTGGGCACCGCGCATGCTGGAGAGGTTCCGCCAGCTGCCGCAGTTGACCGACGTGGCCTCCGACCAGCAGAACCAGGCGGCCGCAGCCGTCATCACCATCGACCGGGCACGCGCCTCCAGCTTCGGCATCTCGCCTTCGCTCATCGACGCGACCATCTATGACGCCATCGGCCAGCGCCAGGTGGCGCAATTCTTCACGCAGATCAACAGCTATCGCGTGATCATGGAAGTGACGCCGCAATTGCAGAAGGATCCTTCACTGTTCGACAAACTCTACCTGACCTCACCGCTGACCGGCCAGCAGGTGCCGCTGTCGACCTTCGTGAAGGTCGATACCACCAAGACCTCTTACCTGTCGATCAGCCACCAGAGCCAGTTCCCGGCAGTGACCATTTCCTTCAACCTGGCCAAGGGCGTCTCGCTGGGCGAAGCGGTGGACATCATCCAGAAGACCAAGGATGAGATGGGCGTGCCGCAGACGCTGGTGGGCAACTTCCAGGGAACGGCCAAGGCCTTCGGCGATTCGCTGGCCTCGCAGCCTTACCTCATCGCGGCGGCCCTGATCGCGGTCTACATCGTGCTGGGCTTGCTCTATGAGAGCTACATCCACCCGCTGACCATTCTCTCCACCCTGCCCTCGGCCGGTGTCGGTGCCTTGCTGATCCTGATGATCGGCGGCTACGACCTGTCGGTGATCGCCTTGATCGGCATCATCCTGCTGATCGGCATCGTCAAGAAGAACGGCATCATGATGATCGACTTCGCGCTCACCGCCGAGCGCACCCAGGGCATGAAGCCGGAAGAAGCGATCTACCAGGCCTGCCTGCTGCGCTTCCGTCCCATCATGATGACCACCATGTGCGCCCTGCTCTCGGGCCTGCCGCTCATGCTCGGCCATGGTGCCGGCTCCGAGCTGCGCCGTCCGCTGGGCTATGCGATGGTCGGCGGACTGGTGCTCTCGCAGGCGCTCACGCTCTTCACCACGCCGGTGGTCTATCTTTACCTGGACCGCGCGCACTACTGGTACGAACGCAAGAAGAAGGCAAGGCAGGAACGCAAGGCCGCACGCCTGGCGCAGGAACATTGAGACAGTGAGGCATCCTCATCAACAAGGGCGAGCCGGGAAGGTAGAATCCGGCATGGGCGAGTGCCGGGGAGTGTTCCCGGCGCCGCCAGTGGAGAGCGCATGAAGATCCTGATAGTCGAAGACGAGCAAAAGATGTCCGAATACCTCTGCAAGGGCCTGACCGAGCAGGGGTGCGCGGTGGATGTGGCCAGCAACGGGGTCGATGGACAGCACCTGGCGATCCAGCATGACTACGACGTCATCGTGCTGGACGTGATGCTGCCGGGCCTGGATGGCTTTGCCGTGCTGCGTTCGCTGCGCACCGTCAAGCAGACCCCGGTCATCATGCTGACCGCGCGTGACAGCGTGGAAGACCGCATCAAGGGCTTGCATGACGGCGCCGATGATTACCTCATCAAGCCCTTCTCCTTCCTGGAGCTACTGGCCCGCCTGCAGGCCCTGACCCGTCGCGGCCGCGTGCAGGAAGCGCCGCAGCTGCGCATCGGCGACCTGCAGATCGACCTGATCTCGCGCAAGGCCTTCCGGGGCGGGCTGCGCATCGACCTCACCGCCAAGGAATTCGCGCTCCTGGCCGTGATGGCACGGCGGCAGGGCGAGATCCTGTCCAAGACCGCCATTGCGGAACTGGTCTGGGACATGAACTTCGACAGCAATACCAATGTGGTGGAAGTGGCCATCAAGCGCCTGCGCGCCAAGATCGACGCGCCCTTCGAGCAGAAGCTGCTGCATACCGTCCGCGGCATGGGCTACGTACTGGAGCCGCGCGCCTCCTCCGATGCCGCCGATGAGTGAGCCCGCCGCCAAGCCAGTGAAGAAGCGCCGCCTGCCGCTGCGCCAGTCCATCACGGCGCGCCTGGTGCTGATGTCGGCCGCCTCGGCGCTGCTGATCTTCGCCGTGGCGGGCGTGGCGCTCTACACCGTCCTCAAGGGCGAGCTGCTGCGCCATGAACGCGATGCGCTCTTTACCACCCTCAACGACATCAGCTACCAGATCGAACGCGCCGGCAATACCGAGCGCTGGGCCCGCGTGCAGTTGAAACTCTCCACGCTCTCGCAGGCCGACCAGCACGTCTTCTTCTGGATCGCCAGCGACGATGCGCGCTATACCTATGGCGACCTGACGCGGCTCTCACCCTCGGCCATCAATCATGCCGACGGCAAGCTGGTCGGGCGCCTGCATCTTCCCGGGCGTGCCTATCCGCTGCACATCATGACGCGCACCCTGCCGCCCTTCGAGGATCGTCCTGAAGTGCGCGTGACGGTCGGCGTCGATGGCGCCCCCTATTTCGAGATGCGCCGCACCTTCCTGCTGGCCACTACCATTTCCTCGTTGCTGGGCATCGTGCTGGCGGTCATCTCCAGCTACTGGATTGCCCGTGCCGGGCTGGCGCCGCTGCGTCGCATGTCGGCGCGCGCCCAGAGCTTTTCGCCGCGCAAGCTGTCGGCCCGCATGCCGGTGGAAGCCCTGCCCGAAGAATTGTCGGTATTGGCCGATGCCTTCAACGGGGCGCTCGAACGCATCGAGCAAGCCTACACGCAACTGGAAGCCTTCAATGCGGACGTGGCCCATGAATTGCGCACGCCCCTGGCCAATCTGATCGGCGAAACCCAGGTGGCGCTGGCGCGCGAACGCAGTGCGGGGGAATTCAAGGACGTGCTGCAATCGAACCTGGAAGAGCTGGACCGCATCCGTTCCATCGTCAACGACATGCTGTTCCTGGCGCGCTCCGACCAGGGTGAAGCGGCGACAGCGCGCGTACCGGCCAGCGTGGCCGCGGCGGTGCAGAAGACCGTGGATTTCTTCGAGTTCGTGCTCGATGACACGGGCATGTCCATCACGGTGGCCGGTGACCTCGATGCCACGGCCACCATGGAAACGGCACTGTTCAAGCGCGCCTTGACGAACCTGATCCAGAACGCCATCCAGCATTCGCCGCAGGGTGCGCAATTGCGCATCGACATTTCCGGCGGCGAAGAGATGGTGCGCGTGGCCGTGACCAATCCCGGCCCGGCCATCGAGGAGCAACACCTGCCGCGCCTGTTCGACCGCTTCTACCGCGTCGACAGCGCGCGCCAGGACATCAACGGCAGCCACGGCCACGGGCTGGGGCTGGCCATCGTCAAGGCGGTGGCCCGCATGCACGGCGGGCGCGCTTTTGCCAGCAGCAGTGGCGGGCACAATACCATCGGCTTTACCATCGCGCGCCAGTGAGGGCGCCTGTTTGGCTCAATAACCGCGCTTGAGATCCACGTTGGCGGCAATTTCGCCGGTCTTGCGATAGTGACGGACATTGGCCGCCACGATCGCCGACGCAGTACCGGAATCCGTGGGCGCCGAGCAATGCGGCAGTACCGTCACCGCAGGATGCGACCAGGGCCATGCCCCTGGCGGCAGGGGCTCGGTGGCGAACACATCCAGCACCGCGTGACGCAGCTTGCCTGCATCGAGCGCCTGGCGCAACGCTTCCTCTTCGATGATCGGCCCGCGTGCGAAGTTGATGAGCTGCGCCTGCGGAGGCAGCATCGCCAGCCGCGCCGCATCCAGCAGAGCACGCGTCTGGGCCGTCAGCGGCAGCAGGCAGACCAGGATGTCGGTCTGCGCCAGCATCTGCGCCAGTCCGTCCATGCCGCTGTAAGTCCGCACATCCGGCAGGTTGCGCGCACTGCGGCTCCAGCCCATCACCGGGAACCGCGCCTGGCGCAACGCGGCGGCAGCCGCTTCACCCAGCGCGCCCAGGCCGAGGATGCCCACGCGGCGCTGCTCCGGCAGCACGTAGTCCAGCGGCTGCCATTGGCGTGCCTGTTGCTGGCGCGCGTAATACGGCATGTCACGATGCAGGTAGAGCGTCCAGGCCAGCACCGCTTCGGCCATGGTGGCGGCCAGGCGCGGATCGACCAGGCGCGTGATCTGCAAGTCGCTCTGGCCGAGATCGGCCACCAGCCGCTCCACCCCGGCCCACACGCTATGCACCCACTGCAGTTGCGGCAGCAGCTTCAGCTGCGCCGGATCAGGATTGGCGACGATGGCCACGCGGCATTGCGCGCGTTGGTCTTCGTCCAGCTCGCTGAAGGCGATGATCTCTTCCTCCGGCATGGCCGCGCGCAAAGCCTGCAGCCACGACGCTACCGCAGCGGGATCACTCTGGCTGACGAAAGGAATGGGCATGCGCGCGCTCATTTGGCGTACACCGCAGCCAGATCGCGGAAGCCCTTGACTTCGATGGGGTTGCCCGAGGGATCGAGGAAGAACATCGTGGCCTGCTCGCCCGGTTCACCCGCAAAGCGGATCTGCGGGGCCAGCACGAATTGCACCTCGCCGCTGGCGCTGAGGCGGTCCGCCAGTTGCTGCCATTGCTCAAGTTGCAGGATCACGCCCAGATGGGGCATCGGCACCAGATGATTGCCGACACGGCCGGTGTTGCTCACGGCAAATGGTTCGCCCAGGTGCAGCGAGAGTTGATGGCCGAAGAAATCGATGTCGACCCAGGTCTCGGTGCTGCGCCCCTCGGCGCAACCCAGCAGGTCGCAATAGAAGTGGCGCGACTGGTCGAGGTCGCGCACGTGGTAGGCCAGGTGAAAGATGGATGGCATGAAAAGTCCCGGATCGGCAGGCTGGTTGCGAAAGCCGACAAGCATACCGCAAGCTTGATGCTTGTATGGAAACAAGCCAAAGATGCTTCCCTACAAGAGCCACGCGGGCAGGATTGACATGCGTCAAGCAGCCCGGGATTTGCGCTGGACGCATGGAGATGCCGGGCCTAATCTGCCTGCATGGCATCCCGCCCCGGATGTCTTCCCCCACGAATTTCCGAGGAGCCACCATGAGCTACAAGTCCATCCTGGTCCATGTCGACCAGTCGCGCCACGCCGCCCAGCGCATCCGCATTGCCGCCGAACTGGCCCGCGCGCAGCAGGCGCACCTGATCGGCAGCGCCGTCAGCGGCATCTCCAGCTTCATCACCATGGAAGGCGCGGCCTACATCGCCGCGCAAATGGACGGTTTCCGTGACCGCGCCCTGGCTGCCCTGGAAAACTTCGACAAGATCGCCAACAGCGTGGGCGTGCCCTCCTGCGAAAAGCGTTTCGTCGATGACGACGCCGAAGGGGGTCTGGCGCTGCAGGCGCGCTATGCCGACCTGGTGGTGGTGAGCCAGGCCGACCTGGACGATGCCGATGACAGCTTCCTCACCGACCTGCCCGAATACGTCATGCTCAATTCACCGCGCCCGGTACTCATCATCCCCAGTGCCGGTGAATTCAAGCACGTGGGCAAGAATGCGCTGATCGCCTGGGATGGCAGCATGGAATCGACCCGCGCCATCACGGCCGCCCTGCCGCTGCTGCGCCAGGCCGACAATGTGACGGTGGTGCTCTTCAATTCCGACAAGCGCCTGGGCACCCACGGCGAGCAGCCTGGTGCCGATATCGCCCTCTATCTCGCGCGCCACGGCGTGAAGGTGGAAGTGGCGCAGGAACAGACCACGCTCGATATCGGCAACGCCCTGCTCTCGCTGGCGGCCGACAAGGGCTCCGACCTGCTGGTCATGGGCGGCTACGGTCACACCCGCTTCCGCGAAGTGCTGCTGGGTGGCGTGACGCTCACCATCCTCAAGACCATGACGCTGCCGGTGCTGATGGCGCACTGAACGCTCCAGCATGACTCGCGCTGACTCAGCGCGCTTCCACTACCGGCCCCTCGCGGGCCGGTGTCTTTTGGGCGGCCAGGCGCTCGCGCTGTTGCAGGCGGGCGCGGCGCTTGCGTACCCAGATGATCACCCCGGTCACCGACAACATCGCCACCAGCACGCCCATCAGGGAAATCAGCACGCGCCCGGTCAGGCCAAGAATGCGGCCGGAATGCAGCGGGAACTGCGCCTGCAGGAAGATATCGCCGGCACTGCCGCGCCCCGGTATCTTGCCGCCTTCATAGGCACCGCTCATGGCATCGAAATACAGCCAGGCATTGCCCAGGCCCACATCGCCATGGTCATTGCCCGGCTGGAAGAAGCCCACCCCATAGACCCCGAACATGCCCGAGTAGAAGACGCCACCGACCGGCTCCGTCAGGCCCAGCTGCTGGCCTTGCGCGCGTCCCAGTGCTACCGCCTGCTCGCGTGAAATACGCGGCTCCGGCACCTTGTCAGGCGCAATCGGCGTACGCGTATCGAAGGGACCGGCCGTCAGGCTGGACACGGTCTGCAGGATAGGCCGCATGACCTGCCGCTCCAGGTTCATCGACACCGAGGTCACCGCCAGGACCAGCAGCAGGCCCCAGATCCACACCCCGCCCGAGCGGTGCAAATCGAAGTTGAGCTTGTGCCCGCCCTCACGCCAGCGGAAGGCCAGCGACTTGCGCCAGCTGCGCCAGTTCGGGAAGGAGAGGTACAGCGCGATGAAGCAATCCAGTGCCCATACAATGCCGATGATGCCCATGAGCCAGATGCCGGTCTCGATGCCGCCCAGGTCCGGCAAGTGCATCGTGTAGTGCAGCTTGTAGAGGAAGGGCAGCAGGTTTTCCCGCGCCAGCGAGATGGCCCCCCACATGCGGCGCCCCTGTATTTCACCGGTCACCGGATCGACCGCGATCTGGTTGTAATCCAGCTCGGGAAGCTTGCCGGTGGCGGGGTCCAGGCGCGGTTCGACCATCATGCTGATGGTGTGGCCAGGCTCGGCCTCGGTCAGCACATAGGTCACGCGCAGCTTGGGCTCGGCGGCTTCGACCCGCTGCGCCAGCTCCAGGCCGGGCATGGGCCGCCCGGCCTCGGCGCGCTCGGCGCTGTGGGCATGGAACAGTTGCGGATTGAGCCAGGCATCCAATTCATGATCCCAGGAGATCACTGCGCCGGTCACGCCGGCGATGAACAGGAACACGGCCACGGCCAGGCCGAACCAACGGTGGAGAAGAACGAGAAGTGCACGCATGGCTGGCTTACCTGGCTAAATGGCGAAGGGATGGGGGACTAGCTGGAAAGGCTGGCATGGCACGCTCAGAAATCGACCTTGGCCGACACGTTGAAGCTGCGCGGATCACCCGGCTTGATGTAGTTCTCGTACTGGTATTGCCAGTAGCGCTTGTCCAGCAGGTTGTTGACCGACGCCCGGAAGGTCGTATCGTGCTGGCCGATGCGCGTAGTGTAACTGGCGCCGAGATTGAAGAGCGTATAGCTGGCCAGCTCGATGTCGTTGGCCGCGCGTGCCATGGTGCTGCCGGTCAGCTTGGCATCGGCCGAGAGCTTCAGGCCCGCCACCTGCGGCACCAGGTAGGCCACCTGGGCCGTGGCCATGTTGCGCGGCGCACCGGCCACACGATTGCCGTTGTAGGTGTTGCCCTGCTGGTACTTCGCGTCCAGCAGCATGAGGCTGCCACCCACCTGCCATTGCGGCGCCGGACGCCAGGAAGCGCCCAGTTCCAGGCCCTGGTAATTGGACTGCCCGCTCTGCACCAGCGCGCCATTGAGCGTGTATTCGGAGGCACGCTCGATACGGAACAGCGCGGCGGTGGCACTCCAGTCCCGCTGGTCGGTCTTGGCGCCAAGCTCGTACTGCTTGCTCTTGAGCGGTTTGAGCTGGCTACCGTAGTTGGTATTGGTCACGCCCGGTACGCCGCCCTGCTCCAGCGATTCCACATAGCTGCCATAGAGGGTGGTGTTGCGCTCGGGCTTGAACATCAGCGCGACCGTCGGGGTCAGGGCCGATTTGTCATAGCGCGAACTGAGTGCGCCGGTGGTGGTGAAATTGTCCTGCTTGAACTGGTTGTAGCGGCCACCGGCCAAGAGCGACCAGCGCTCCGAGAAGTTCAGCGTGTCGCTGGCGAAAATCGCCTGCTGGGTGATGATGGCGTTGTGATAGGTCTGCAGGTCGGTGCTGCTGTAATACGCGTTGGTGTTCTGCGTAGTGAGATTGCCGGTACCGATCTGCTTGTACACCGAGCTGATCGAGTAATCATTGACCTGCTTCTGCCAGGACGCGCCCACTACCAGCTGATGATCGATGCCGCCGGTACGGGCATTGCCCTCCAGCATGGCTTGCCATTGGTCGAAGGTATGCCCCTCGCGGCTGTCAGAACGCCAGTCGTTGTAGTTGCCGGCCGCATCCGACAGCATGGCGATGTCTTCATTGCGGAAACGCTTGGCGGTGCTGTGGCTGTAGCTGAGGTTGGCCTTCCAGTCGGGATTGATGCGATAGGTGAGCCCGGTCTGGTAGAGCTGGAAGTTGGTGTCCAGGTGCTGGCCCGGACCAACCAGGGTCTTGTCCGCCCCGCTGACCACCGAGGGCAGGCGGCTGCCAGTGAGGTTGGTGGTGACCACCGAGGGAGTCTGGTCGGTGGAATTGCTGTTCTGCCAGATGGCCTGGAAATCCCAGGTCAGGTCGCGCGTGAGACGCCCGTCCAGCGCCAGTGAGGCCGAATTGCGGCGGATGTGGCCTTCATTGAAAGTCTCACCCTGTTCATGCGTGACATTGAGGCGATACCCGAACATGTTGTCGTTGCCGAAGCGTCCGCCCAGGTCGACGTGCTCGCTCAGGATGCTGTTGCTGGTATAGCCCACCGAGACGCTGCGCACGGGCGTATCAGTCGGTTTCTTGGAGACATAGTTGAGCACCCCGCCCGGCGAGCCGAATCCATACATGAAGCCAGCCGAGCCCTTGAGCAGGTCGATGCGTTCGAAATGATCGTAGGGCAGCGTGATCCCGTATCCCAGGAAAGGCTTGCCATCGATGCGGAAGGAGTTCTGCCAGTCCGCGGGCAAACCGCGAATGGTGATGTAGGACGCCCAGGCGCTGTAACCGCCGCTGTTGTCGCTCACCGATGCCTCGTTGTAGAACAGGTCGCCCAGCTTGTTGACCTGCTTGTCGGCCAGGTCGGCGGCGGTCATGCTGGTGACCGAAAAAGGCGTCTCCAGCAGCGAACGCGATCCCAGCGCACCCGACGTGGTCTGGCTCTGCAGGTGCTGCGTACCCTGGCCCGCACCAGCGGCGGAGACGGTCACGGTAGGCAGCTGGCTGGCGGCATTGGCAGATGCAGCACCGGCAGCGTCTGACGGGGAAGACTGCGCCAGCACCAGCGCAGGGGAGCCGGCCAGCGCCATACTGAGGAAGACCGGGCGCAGGGCACGCGACATGGCGCTGGGACGCGCTGGCAGGGAAGACGGGAGCAAGGGATTTCTCTTCATTCTCATTGTAATTAATACGAACGATAATAGTTCTTATTTATTTTATGAAATATGACACAAAAAGGAAACCTCCCTGACAAAGTTTGTGACCCAAGGAGATGATGGCCTCGAACAGATTCGAGGCAAGGCTTCAAAAATTACTGAATGTGGTTGATCTCTTGCCGTCTATGCCCCTCAGTCGAACGGCTGGCTTTATCTTTCTTGCTCACTTTTTATGAAAGGAAGCGCACATGCCCAGGGCCATCATCCGCCTCGACGATCCCACCTCGCACGGCGGTGTCGTACAGGAAGGTTTCGCCAATGTGAAGTTGTACGGCAAGGCGATGGCCGGGGTTGGCCATCGCGGCTACTGCCCGCAATGCAGATGTGAATTCGTGATCCTGGCAGGTGAAGAAACCTACGAATACCTGGGACGCAAGGCCGCCGTGGAAGGCATGCTGACCTCCTGCGGCGCGGTGCTCATCGCGACCCAGCATCTGGCCAGGATAACGCCCACCCCGAAGCAGGCCTGATACAGGCATAAAAAATGGCCTGCTCACCGGGGTGGGCAGGCCAACTGCTGAAGATCGAACGCGAAACCTGCCAGGCAAGAGAGCGCCTTCCCTGGCCCTTCCGGCGGGCGCATCAGGCAGCAGCGATCTTCTTCAGGATCTCCTGCAACTGGTCGATATCGTAGGGCTTGGGTAGCGAGTGCGAGGCAAAGCCGACATTGCGCGCCACCATGGCGCCATAGCCGGAAGCGAAGATCACCGCCAGGTCGGGGAAGCGCTCCAGCGCACGCTTGGCCAGGTCAACACCCGACATGCCGGGCAGGTTGACGTCCGTGAAGAGCACATCAAAACTCTGCTCGCCCAGCGCCTGCTGCGCGTCTTCGGCGCTGACCACGCCACGCGCCTGGTGCCCCAGCGTCTCCAGCAGTTCGCACACCAGTTGCTGGGAATCGATGTTGTCCTCCACCACCAGCAAACGCAGTCCGCTGGCGGCGGCCCCGGCCTGCCCTGGCGCAGTGGCCAGCTCGGTGGCGCTGCTGACCCCAGGCTGCTCGAAGTGCGCGTCCTGGCCTTCTGCCGGGCGCTGGCTGTCACCCACCGGCAGGATATGGAGCGCAGCGTTGGCATTGGCCTGGTCGCGCTCGTGCGTGAGCTGGGCCAGCTCGATGCGATGCGCGCGACTGGAGAGCATCTGCCGGATGCGCTGCGCCAGCTGGTTGATGCGATAGGGCTTGGAGAGCAGTTCCACACCTGCATCCAGCCGCCCCTCGTGCACGATGGCATCGCGCGGGTAGCCGGAAGTGAAGAGGATCTCGATGTCCGGCAACAGCTGCCGTGCCTGGCGCGCCAGCTCGGTCACGGGCACGCTGCCGGGCATGACCACGTCCGTAAACATCAGGTCCACCGCAATGCCGCTCTGCAGGATGGCCAGGGCGCGTTCGCCGTTATCGGCCTTGAGGACGCGATAGCCCAACGAAGAGAGGGTGTCGATCACCGTCAGTTGCAGGTTGGGATCATCCTCCACCACCAGGATGGTTTCGTCGCCGCCGCGCACTTCCATGTCGCGGTTGTCGTCGATCAGCACTTCCTCATCAACGCAGCGCGGGAAGTAGATGCGGATCGTGGTGCCCTTGCCGGCTTCGCTGTGCAGGCTGATGTGGCCACGGCTCTGCTTGACGAAGCCATAGGCCATCGACAGGCCCAGGCCGGTACCCTCCCCTTCGCGCTTGGTCGTGAAGAAAGGCTCGAAGGCGCGCTCGCGCACCTCCGGCGACATGCCGGCGCCGTTGTCGGAGATCTGCAGTTCCACGTAATCGCCCGGCTGCAGGTCGGCCTGCGAAAGGAAGGCGGGGTCGCTCAACTGCACGTTGTCGATCTGCAGCGTGAGCCGGCCGCCGTTGGGCATGGCGTCGCGCGAATTGATGGCGGTGTTGATGATGAGGTTCTCGACCTGGTTGGGGTCGAGCATGGTGTTCCAGAGATCATGCGTGATGACCGTGGAGATCTCGATGTTTTCGCCCACGGCGCGACGCAGCAGGTCATCCATGTTCTGCACCACGCGCTCGAGGTTGATGCTGCGCGGCTGCAAGGGCTGGCGGCGGGCAAAGGCCAGCAGCTGCGAGGACAGCTTGGCACCCCGGTCGACCGCGCCGATGGCGGTGCGCACGCGCTGGCGACTGCGGTCATCCAGGCGCGGGTCGGTCTGCAGCAACTGCAGGTTGCCGCCAATGATCTGCAGCACGTTGTTGAAGTCGTGCGCCACGCCGCCGGTCAACTGGCCGACCGCCTCCATCTTCTGCATCTGGCGCAGCGCCGCTTCGGCACGGCTGCGCTCGACGATCTCCTCGACCACGCGCTGTTCCAGCGTATCGTTGAGCTCGCGCAAGGCGTCTTCGGCACGGCGCCGCTCGGTGATGTCGGTCGAGACCGCAATCATGGCTTGCGGACGGCCCTCATCATCGACGATGCGGCTGATGTCGCTGGAGACCCAGAAGGCACGGCCATCCGGGCGCAGGTAGCGTTTTTCGAGGGTGAAGGAACTGCCATCGGCGATGCAGCGATTGAACAGGTTCATGTTCATCGGCACGTCTTCCGGATGGGTCACATCGGCCAGGGTCATCTCCAGCATCTCGGCTTCGGTGCGGCCCAGCATGCGGCACAGTGCCTGGTTCACGCGCAGGTAGCGGCCCTGCAGGTCCAGTTCGGAGAAGCACACCGAGGCCTGGTTGAAGATGGCCGTCAAGCGGTTCTCGCTCCAGGACAGCGCTTGCAGCCCACGGCGCCGCTCGGTGAGGTCGACGAAGGTACAGAGTGCCCCCTGCAGTTCGCCGTCCTGCCAGACCGGATGCGCCTGGTACTGGACCGGGAAACTGCTGCCATCGACACGGATGAAGTCCTCACTGTCCACGTGCGCGGTCAGGCCTTCACGCGCGGCCCTGAGCACGGCGCAATCGCTGCGCGAGCCGGCATCGTCATTGGCGCTGACGATCACCTCATGGATGTCGCGGCCCAGCACATCCTTCTCGCTGGCGTAACCGAGCAATTGCAGGAAGGCGGCATTGCATAGCGTGACGATGCCGTCACGGTCGATCGAGAAGAAGCCCTGGTCGGTCGAATCGAGCAGCTGCCGCACGAAGGCATTGTTGGCGCGCACGCTGGCTTCGGAGGCGGCCAGGGCCTGCTCCATGAGCTTGCGCGAGGTGACATCGAAGACCACCCCGACATAGCGTGAACCGGCGCGCGGATCGTCTTCCACCACCTCGCCCTTGCGCGCCAGCCAGCGCTGCTCGCCGTCGGGACGGGTGATGTGGTATTCGGTATATTCCAGCGGATTGCGCGGGCCGCCTTCCTTGATGCGCGACGTACCCAGGTTGGGATGGAATTCTTCATCGATCATGTCCACCAGCTGCTGCGAGCTCACCTCGCCATCGGCCGGCAAGCCCCACAAGCGGCGGAACCGATCCGAGACCGCCAGCTTGCCGGAGATCGGGAACCACTCGAAGATACCGATTCCGCCGGCGCGGTCGACGATGCGCAAGCGCTCCTCGGCCACGAAGCGTTCGGTGACGTCGTTACCCTCGATGAAAATGCCGGCTACCTGGCCCTGGGCATCGCGGATCGGCTGGAACACGAAGTCCAGCACGGCGCCGGCAAAACCGATCTCATGCGTGCGCCGCAGGAACAGGCGTGCCCCGCGTTCGGTATAAGTCTGGCCGGTCTGGTACACCCGGTCCAGCAAGGCAAAAAGATTTTCGTCCAGCAGTTCGGGCAGTGCCTCGCGCGCCGGCAAGCCCAGCACCGGCCGATCGCCGAACAGTTTGAAGTAGGCGCCATTGACGCGTTCGAACACGTGCTGCGGGCCGCGCACCACGGCCTTGAAGCTGGGCGACTCTTCCATCAGGTCGCGCAACAGGTCGGTATGGGCCAGCGCGCTATCGAGCGTGGTTGCGCGCACCAGCGTGCACAGCACCCCGGCCACCTGCGCGGGCTGGCCATCGGCGCTGTCTTCCCACACTGGCACGCAGGTGAGATCCCACTGGCGGGCGATGTCCTGGGCTTGCCCGGTCTCCTGGAACAGGGACAGGCGCGGCAATTGTTGCTGTTGGCCATTGAAGGCGGCCCCGATCGCCGCTTCGCAGAGCCGGCCAGCGCCGCGCCAGAGCGGCGAGCCGCTCAACGGCGCGCCAAAGGCTGACGGATGGGCCGCGCCAATACAGGCGGCGAATGCGTCGTTGTAAAGCATCTGGCGTGCTGCGCCCCATACCAGCAGACTCGGGAGGGGCGAATGCAGCGCGATGTTGAGGGAGGTGCGCAAGGTCGGCGACCATTGCGCCGGCGCACCCAGGGGACTGGTGGTCCAGTCGGTCGCCGTGACGATCTGCGCGGCCAGGCCTGTACCGCGCAACCAAGAAATGTCTGCCATGTCGTGAAACTTACCTTTAAGCCTAGCTTTGAGCACCGAGGTCGGTCTGGCGGGCGACGGGCTTGTACCGTCGTTCTCCCGCTGGTCCCTTCATTGTTGTTCGCATCCGCTTGGAGCAGGCGTTGAGGACCAGGCGCATGCGCCCGGCGCGCCTGCTGCGTGCCGCGGATGATTATACGGGAAGCCGCGCCGCTTCCGGACCTGCTCTCAGCGCGCGGAAAAACTGCCATCGGCCGCAAAACCGCATGGCGCAAGCATGACGGAAGACTTCCTGTTTTCCTACACGAAATCGCGCCACGCACCTACACGGGCAGGTCCACGCCGCCGGCGCATCAAAGGCTCCGCCATGCGACGGCTTTTCGCTGGTTCAGCTGGATTTCTCGGACTTCTTTTTCAGCGCCCGTTCCTCGCGCAGCAGGCGATTGAGTTCGGCCAGTTCCTGCACCGCTTCCTGGGTCAGGATGACAGGCTCGTTGGGCCGATAGGCGCGGCCGCCAAGGCGCCCATTCATGCCGATGTAGGCGCGCGCGCAGCGGCGCCGGTAGGCCAAAATGTCTTCCTCGCCATGCAGCGGCTGCCCTGCGCTGTCCTGCGCCGGCTCGGGATAGGCCGGCAAGGGCTCGGACTCGATCTCGCCGGCATGGGCCTGGGAGGAGATATGGTTGCGATAGGCCGTCCAGTCGCCTTGGGAAATGGCGATCAGAGGATCATAAGGATGGGTGGAATCAGACTTGTCCATGAGGCTACCCTGCTCAAAGATCCGACGCCGACCACTTGCGCCGGGCTGGTTGCAACATCAGCTTGTCCTGTGCGGCATCGCGCCTGGCCTGGGCATGCAGGCGCTCGCGCTGCCACTGATCGACCAGCCGTGTCGTCTGGCCGACAATGTGATCGATCTTTTCCCTGTGTTTCATCGACAGCATGGGTGTTCGCTCCCTGATCTGCGCCAGGTCGCTTTACTGTCTTGCGCTTCGAACGACACTTCATTTTAGCCAGCCCGCGCCAAACTGGAAGAGCTTGATGCAAAGGGCTGCACGAATTGTGGTTTCTGAAGACTTGACAGCGCAGGACCGGGCTTTCTTTTCCCATGCGGCATCACCCCGACCCATCCATGGAGCAACAGGTCCGACCATGCCGCGTTGTTTCTGCGAGTTTTGAGAGATCTTAGGACCAGGCACGGATGAGTCCTATCGGACTGTACCGGATTGGCTTGTAGGACAAAATGGAAAATCCCTGCCCGCGCGAGACAAGCCGGATCGTCCAGCTGGGCAGCGGCGAATTAATTGTTGTGCAGGCTGCACGGAGCTTGACGATGACGCCTATAATTGGCCCTTCCCGAAGTAAAGAATGCGCATCATCTGCCACCGCAGCCTCAGGCTGCCGGACAGGAGCCCCGGGGTCTTCTGGATGCGCTGCACTTCGCCCCTCCAACTTGCGGCCGCGGAGATTTTTCGCGCCGGTAGTTCGATGCCCCGCCCCGGCTGGCATCGAGAAAGTAGTGCATGAGCAATCCTTACCACGCAGTGCGCCGTCGACCTGTCGACCTGAGCAATTGCGACCAGGAGCCGATCCACATTCCCGGCTCCATCCAGAATCACGGCGCCCTCCTGTGCTTTTCACCCGAAGGCCAGCTGGTCACGCGCAGCGCCAACGCCGCTGGCCTGCTGGGCAGCTTGCCCGAGGTCGGGCAGCCGCTGGGTGAGGAACACCTCAACGCCGCCGCTCGCGCGGTGATTCAAACCGCGCTCGAAGACCGCCACGGCTACGTGGATTCGCGCATGATCTCGCTCGACAGCGGCGCCTTCGACCTGGTCACCCACAAATCCGAAGGCGTGCTCATCGCCGAATTCGAACAGCGGCCGTCGGATGCACTCTCGCTGGAGGGCTTTGCCCTGGCCGCGCACCAGGCCATCCAGCGCATCCAGCGCCAGCCCGGCGTGGAAGACCTGCTGACGCTGGCGGTGGATGAAATCGCCCGCATCACCGGCTTCGACCGTGTGATGGCCTATCGCTTCCTGCATGACGACAGCGGCGAAGTGGTGGCCGAACACAAGCGTGAAGATCTCGAACCCTTCCTCGGCCAGCGCTATCCGGCCAGCGACATCCCGGCCCAGGCGCGGCGCCTGTACGTGATCAATCCGATTCGCCTGATCGCCGACGTGGGTGCGCCCACCGTGGCGCTGGAACCGGATCACAACCCGCTGACCGGCGGCCCGCTGGACCTGAGCCACAGCATGTTGCGCAGCGTCTCGCCGGTGCACATCGAATACCTCAGCAACATGGGCGTGCGTGCGTCGATGAGCCTGTCGATCGTCATTGGCGAGCGTCTCTGGGGTCTCATCGCCTGCCACCACATGACCGCGCACCTGGTGCCGCATGCGGTACGCATGTCGTGCCAGCTGCTGTCGCAATTCGTCAGCGCCCTGGTGGAACGCAATCTCAACGGTGAGCGCGCCCGCGCGCTGGAATACAGCGCCGACCTGCGGCGCCAGATCGTGGCGCAGGTGACCGACCGCGAAGACATCGTGCTGGCCCTGGCGGCCGACCATGATGGCTTCGTGCGCCTGATGAACGCGCACGGCGGTGCCATCTCCATGGAGCGCAAGACCCAGGTTTTCGGCAAGGCGCCCTCGCGCGAAGGCGTCAACGCACTCATCAACTGGCTCAACGAAAACGAACCCGGCGACATTTTTTCCACCAGCGCGCTGGGCGCCGATGCGCCCGCGCTGAAGGCGGTGATGGGCGATATCTGTGGCGTGCTGGCCGTGCGCTTCTATCGTGAACAGGATGGCTATGCCTTCTGGTTCCGCACCGAACAGGTGGAAGACGTGCGCTGGGGCGGCAATCCGGAAAAGAAATACAGCATCGGGCCGCTGGGCCCGCGCCTGACTCCGCGCGGCTCCTTCGCGGTCTGGAAGGAAACCGTGCGCGGCAAGAGCCTGCCCTGGGAAAAGACCGAAGCCGAGATCGCCAGCCAGCTGCGCCTGGACCTGCAGGAAGTGGCGCTGTCCAACGAGAATATGGTCAAGCGTGCACGCGAAACCCTGCTGGCCACGCTGGGTCACGATCTGCGCGATCCGCTGCAGGCCATCATGATGGCCGCACGCATGATCGAGGTGCGCGAGCATTCGCCTTCGAGCTCGAACCTGAGCAAGCGCATCTCCTCCTCATCGAGCCGCATGCATCGCCTGATTTCCCAGGTGCTTGACATCAGCCGCCTGCAAAGCGGCATGGGCCTGGATATCCAGCGCCGTCCGCTGGATGTGCGCAAGATGGTCACGGAAATCGTCAACGAAGCGCGCATGGCGTATCCGGACAACGAGATCATCCTCGAAGCGGAAGACTGCGGCGAGATCGAACTCGATGGCGACCGCATCAGCCAGGTGGTCTCCAACCTGCTGTCCAACACGCGCCATCACGGCGAAATCGGCAAGCCCTCGACGCTCATCGTGTTCCGCCGCGAGGATGTACTGACGATCTCCGTCTCCAACCACGGACCGGCCATCCCGGCGGCAGTGCGCGAGAACATGTTCAAGCCCTACAAGAAGGAATCCATGGGCAACCAGCGCAATGCACGCGGTCTGGGCCTGGGGCTGTACATCGTCAGCGAGATCGTCAGCGGCCACGGTGGCAAGATCGCCGTGAACTGCGACCATCACATCATTACCTTCACGGTCACCCTGCCGATTTTGCCCGGTTGAATCCGGCCCGGCCTGCAAGGCGCTCCAGGCGGAGCGCCTCAGGCGGCCAGCGGCAGCCTCACGAAGAAACTTGCACCCTGCCCTGGACCGGCGCTGGCCGCGCGCAAGCGGCCGCCATGCAACTCCACCAGCTGGCGGATGACGGCCAAGCCCAGGCCCAGTTCGGCGGCACTCCCCAACCGACCCGCAGCCGCCTGCGGCGCCGGGAACAGGCGCGCCAATTCGGCGCCCTCCATGCCCTGTCCGCTATCGCGCACTTCCAGCTCGATCTCGCTGCCGTGCCGGTGCAGGCACAGCAGTACCCAGCCACGCGCTGGCGTGAAGCGGATGGCATTGCCCAGCAACTTGCCCAGCACCTGCCGCAAACGCGCCGCATCCCCCATTACCGTACCGGCAGCCGGCTCCGCCCGCAGCGCGATCTCCTTGGCTGCGGCAGCACTCTCGGCGGCCAGCATGGCATCACGAACCAGTTCGGCCAGCGCGACCGGTTCAGCCGCCAGGCGCAGCGTGCCGGAGAGCACGCGGTTGGCATCGAGGAGCTCCTCCACCCGTTGCGCCTGCAGGCGCGCATTGCGCTCGATGACCTGCAAGCCCTTGTTGAGCCCGGCCGGATCGGAGGCATCGCGCAACAGGTATTGGGTCCAGCCAAGGATGGCGTTGAGGGGCGTGCGCAGTTCATGCGAAAGCGTCGTGAGGAAGGTTTCGCGGGCGTTGCGCAGCCGCGCGATTTCGGCCTCTGCCTCACGCTGCGCCGCCAGCAAGGCATCCAGCTCCCGCTGCAGCTGCTGCACGGCCTGTCGCACCTGCGATTGCTGCTCCAGGACGCGCTGCACGGACTGCGGCAGGTGATCGAGGTAATCGCTGGTCTTGGGCAATACGTCGGCCACCCCGGCCCGCAAGGCCTCGATGATGCGCAATTCATCCGAGACGCCCGAGACCATGATGGCAGGGATCTCCACACCGGACGCGCGCAGGCTGCGGAAGAAATCCAGGCCGCTCTCCAGGGCCTGCAGGTTGTAGTCCACGATCAGCAGGTCGGGCCGCTCCTGCTGTACCGCCGCCTGGGCGGATTCGGCATCGGCCACGGCGGTGACACGGTGGCCCTGCTTGGTGAGGACCCGGCGGGCCAGCGCAAGCAGGCCTTCGTCATCCTCCAGCACCAGTACGTGGGCAATGGGCACGGTCATCGGGACTCACTCTCCCTCGCCACCGCTGCCGGTGTCGGCAGCTTGACCACCTGCAGGAAGAAACCCAGGCGCCGCACGGCTTCGATGAAGTCTTCGTATTCCACCGGCTTGGTGATGTAGACATTGCAGCCCACTTCGTAGCAATGGGCGATTTCGCGCGGGTCGTCCGTGGTGGTGAGCATAATGACGGGAATGGCGGCAGTGGCGGCCTCCTGCTTCATCCGGCGCAGGACCTCCACGCCATTGACGCGCGGCATGTTCACGTCCAGCAGCACCACCAGCTGCTGCAGCTCGGCCCGGGCCAGGTCGGCGCCGAAAAAATAATCCAGCGCTTCCTGCCCGTCGCGCAGCCGCTGGAAGCCGTTGACCAGGCCGGCACGCCGCAGGTTTTTTTCGACCAGCAAGGCGTGGCCGTCGTCGTCTTCGACCAGGATGATGTTGACGCTCTGCTCTGTGGCCATCTTGCTCTCCTTGTCAATGGATTCGTTGCACCGCCTGACGGGCTGCATGCCGTTTCAGGACACCGGCGGGCGGGCCGGCAAGGCGACATAGAAACAGCTGCCCTGCCCTTCCACCGATTCCACCCAGATGCGCCCGCCATGCCGCTCCACCACCCGCTTGACCAGGGCCAGGCCGATGCCTTCGCCCTTGGCGACGTTGCCATGCAGGCGCTGAAAAGCGATGAACATCTTGTCCATGTAGGCCGCCGGGATGCCCAAGCCGTTGTCGCGCACGAAGTAGGTCACCAGGCTGGGCGCGGCAACCACACTGTCTGCCTGGGGTACGTGGCCGATGGTGATATGCCCGGGCCGGGACGGATCCAGGTAATTGACGGCATTGCCCACCAGGTTGCCGAGCACCTGCTCGACAGAGGTCGGATCGCCATAGGCCGGGGGCAGGATGTCCTCGATCTCGACCCGGGCCGACTTGGCCCGGATGCTGCCGCTCATGGCCGCGACAATACGGGTGGCGATGGCATGCATGTCCAGCATGACCGGCTGGTATTCAACACGGCCGGCACGGGACAGTCGCAACATGGCGTCAATAATGCCGGCCGAACGGGTGACCGCATTCTGGATGAAGCGCAGCGATGTATGGATGTCGTCTTCGACAAGCGTGCGCAGGCGCTGGCGGTCCGGCTCGGGCAATGCGAGGCGGTCGACTTCGTCCAGCAGGTCGCGGGTGGCGTGGGTGATTTCCTTGCTGAAACCCTGCAGGTTCACCAGCGGTGAGCGCAAGTCATGGGAGACGCTGTAGATGAACATCTCGTTGTCCTGGGTCTGCTGGCGCAGGTCGGTGTTGACGTCGGCCAGTTCGCGCGCCCGCTGCTCGAGTTCCTCGCGGTAGCCGCGGGCCTGCCGGGCGGCTTCGGTGAGACGCTCACTGCTGCGATGAAGGGCATCGTCCAGCAGGCAGATTTCGTCGCTGCCGCCCACGCGTGCGGCCAGCGGCTGGCCTTCGGAGAGGCGGCGGGCATTGCTGATCAGGACGTTCACGCGGGCCGCGATGCTGCGCGTAAAGGCCAGCGAGGCCAGCGCCGCCGTGACGATGGAGCCCAATACCGCCAGGATCAGCAGCCAGGTCTGCGAACGGCGTGCAGCCTGGACGCGCTCGCTGCGCTCGGCACCAAGGCGCCGCTCTTCTTCCACGAAGTTGTCGAGCTGGTTGAGGAATTCGGAAAGACGGTGCTGCCCCTGCTCCTCACGCAACTCGCGGATCAGGTCGTCTCGCTGGCCACGCATCAGGCGCTCGCGGGCACTGTCGTCCCACCTGCGATAGCGCGCGATGGATTCATGCACCTCGCGCACGATGCGGCCCTGGCCCGCATTGTCGCTCACCAGGCGCGCCAGTTCACCGGCCTTGACCTCGATGTCGGCCCACATGTCGCTGCGGCTCAGGGTATCGGGCTGATCCAGCAGGACGGCATTGCGGATACGCGCAGCTTCCAGCAGCATGGGTTCGCGCAACGCGGCGGCCTGGTTCATCACTTGCAGGGAATGTGAGGCCCAGCGCTCGGCGTCCTCGGCATCGGCCTGCGAGTTGAACAGTGCGCCCAGCAGCAGTATCTCAAACAGGCTTGGTATGGCAACGATCAGCAAGCCCTTGGTCAGCAATCTCATGTGCGTTCGCCCGCTTCATGATCATTCTTACGGTGCATCGCCATCGATCAAGCCGGGTCCTGGCTTGACCTGCAGTGCGCCCCCACGACATTTCCTTGTTGTTCTGCCCTGCGCACATCCTTGCTTGCGGACCGCTGCGATGATGTCGCGCAATCCGGCCGGGTGCGTTTCCGGTAATCAATTGTTACGCACGATTATAAACTCACAATATGCACGCGCGCGCAGCCCGTGGCAAGCGCCCATGAAAAAGCCCGGCAACAAGGGGCCGGGCTTGCGCTACGACGCTACAACGCACTGCGCACGCTCGCTTACGCGCGTTCGTGCACCGCCCGGGGGATCGACAGCGGATCAAAATCGACCCAATCGCCTTCCCGGATGCTGCCCTCGGCGCGCTCCAGGTCGCTGGCCTGCAGGCCGCGAAGGAGTCGAATCACGTCGCTTCCCTGCTGCTCATCGGCTACGGCAACGGCCACCATCATGCCCGCCACACGGCGCGGCAGGGGCGCGTCATCGGTGGCGGCCAGGCTGCCAACCAGGCCACCCAGATGGCCGCCTACCAATCCACCGAGGGCCGCGCCCAGCGGGCCGGTCACCGGGGCCGTGGCCAGTCCCGCAGCGGCACCTGCGCCGGCACCGGCGGCTACGCCGGCGGCGGCACCCCGGTCGGTTTCTTCGGCGCCCGGTGATTTGTCGCGGTCGCCACCGACGGCAAAGCGGTCATGCTGGCCTGCCGGATTGACGAAAAAACTGCTGATGCGCCCGCGCTCAAAGCCGGCTTCTTCCAGCACCGAGACCGCATGGGCGGCTTCTTCCTGCAGATCGAAACGGGCGGCGATGATGGTGCTCATGGCTTCTCCTGCACAAGGGCGGGCAGCGTGGTTTATCGGGTCGTCTCAGTCGCCGCACCTGCACTGGCAGCGTTGCGATAGCGGCGAATCAGGGCGTTGGTGGAACTGTCGTGATGCAGCGGTTCGGCGGGATCGAGCAACTGGCGGGCAGTACGCTTGGCCAATTGTTTGCCCAGCTCCACGCCCCACTGGTCGAAGGAATCGATGTTCCAGATCACGCCCTGGGTGAAGACGCTGTGCTCATACAAGGCCACCAGCGATCCCAGGCTAAAGGGGGTGAGCTTCTCGACCAGCATGCTGTTGCTGGGGCGGTTGCCAGGGAAGACACGATGCGGGGCCAGCGCTTCCGAAGTACCTTCTTCGCGCACCCGCTGCGCATTCTTGCCGAAGGCCAGGGCCTCTGCCTGGGCGAACATGTTGGCCATCAACAGTGCATGATGCTGGCCGAGCGATTCGACCGGCTGGCAGAAGCCGATGAAATCGCAGGGAATCATCTGCGTACCCTGGTGCAGCAACTGGTAGAAGGAATGCTGGCCGTTGATGCCATTGTCGCCCCAGTAGACCGGCGAGGTCTGGTAATCCACCGCATCGCCTTGCAGGGTCACCTGCTTGCCATTGCTTTCCATGGTCAGTTGCTGGAGGTAGGCCGGCAGGCGCTTCAGGTACTGGCTGTAGGGCAGCACGGCCTGGCTGCTGGCGCCGAAGAAGTTGGTGTACCACACCGTGAGCATGCCGAGGATGGCCGGCAGGTTCTCCTCCAGCGGCGCCGTGCGGAAGTGTTCATCCATGGCATGGAAGCCCGCCAGCATCTCGCGGAAGTGCACTGGGCCGATGGCGATCATGGTGGACAGGCCAATGGCGCTGGTCATCGAATACCGTCCGCCGACCCAATCCCAGAAGCCGAACATGTTTTGCGGATCGATGCCGAAGCGGCTGGCCTCCTCGATATTGGTCGTCACGCCCACGAAATGACGGGCCACCGCAGCTTCCTCACCCAATTGCCGTACCAGCCACTGCCGCGCTGCCTGCGCATTGGTGGTGGTTTCGAGCGTGGTGAAGGTTTTAGAGCAGACGATGAAGAGCGTTTCCTCAGCGGGCAAGTCACGCACGGTTTCCAGCATGGCCGCCCCATCCACATCCGAGAGGAAGTGAAGGCTCAGGTCAGGCTGGCCATATTGGCGCAGCGCCTCATACGCCATCATCGGCCCGAGGTCGGAACCCCCGATGCCGATATTGACCACATGGCGGATACGGCGGCCGGTATGGCCGGTCCATTCACCGTTGCGCACCTGGTCGGCGAAGGCCTCCATGCGCGTGAGGACCTGCTGCACCTGGGCGATCACGTCCTCGCCCTCGACCACCAGGCGTTGGCTGGCGGGCATGCGCAGGGCCGTGTGCAGGACAGAGCGCTGCTCGGTCGCATTGATGCGGTCGCCCCGGAACATGGCCTCGATGCGATCCTGCAGGCCGCACTGGCGCGCCAGGTTCATGAGCAGGGTCATGGTCTCGGTGGTGACCAGGTTCTTGGAATAATCGAGATAGATACCCGCGGCTTCGGCCACCAGGTTTTCGCCACGCTTGTCGTCGGCGGCGAAGAGGCGCTCCAGCCGATAGTGGCGGGCATCGTATTGATGATGTTCCTGCAGGGCGATCCAGGCGCTCTTCTCGGTCAGCGACTCGCGCTGGCCATAGGTGAACAGCGGCAGCTGCAGATCGGCGGCGGGCAACTTGGTCATGCGCAAACTCCTTGTACGACATGGCAGATCCGGATGGAATGCCGGTATCGCCACATGGTAGTGGTGCGCGTCAATGACGTGACATCGGACGGCGGCACTTTCCCATGTAGGAAAAGCGGAAACCGCAAATGATTCACGCGATCAGCTGACCGAAACCGGAGCGTCCCGAGCCCGCATCGCCCCGGGACGCTTGCATCGTCAGATCAACTGAGGCGCAGCGTCAGCAATTCCACCGGCAGACTGCCCAGGATCTCGCCCACCGCGATGCTGCCCCCACGCGCTCCATCGGCCATGGCGCACTCTTCCAGCCCGCCCTGCCCGCTGGTGAGTACGCTGCGCCACTGGCGCAGCTCACTGCCCGCGTGCGATAACACCTGCGGAAGCGTGATGCGGGTATCGCCCCAGGCCTCTGCCGAGACCAGCGGCAAGGCTTCCTCACGGCGCCCTTCAAAGGACAGCAGGTGTCCGGCCAGGCGCGTGCAGATCACCACGGTAGCCTCGATATCGCCCGCCTCACCCTCCTTGCCCGGCAGCAGCCGCGCAAAGGCGATCACGTGACGCGCCAGCTTGCCATGCGTGGCCAACGGCAGGTACTGGCCCTGCGCGAACAAATCCGCATGTTCGCGCCGATACTGCAGCACTGCATGAATCAATTGCTGCTTGGCACTGCCACCCTGCCAGTCACGCAGGGATACCGGACGGCTGACGGCATCGGCCAGGCGCCGTTCACGCAGCGCGAAGTCGACGGGACGGCGATTGTCCGGATCCACCATGCTCAGGTCCCACAATTCGCTGCCCTGGTAGAAATCGGGCACGCCTGGCGAACTCATCTTGAGCATCGTCTGGGACAGGCTGTTGACTGCGCCCAGCGGCGCCAGCCGCCGCACGAAATCCTCCAGTTCGGTGAGGAAAGGATGATGACGCGGATCCAGTCCCGGATCGCACAGCAGCGCCCGCGTGAAACGCTCGCAGGCCGCTTCGTATTCCGTCTGCGGCACCACCCAGTCACTGCGGCGCTTGGCTTCCCGCAGGGCCTTGCGCTGCCAGGCAATGACACGCTCGGCCAGCTCGGCCAGCCCGCTGAGGTCATCGTCCCCGGCGCGCATGCCGTCCGGCCAGGCACCCACGAGGGTCTGGTACAGCATGCATTCATCCACGGCGTCGATGCCGCCCTGCTCGCCGGCAGTCGCCGCAACAATGGGCGCATTCAGTTGATGCCAGTGACGCAGGACCGTAGACCACTCCTCGGCAATCTCGGACAGGGCCGCCAGGCGCATGCGCGCATCTTCGCCACGCTTGTGGTCATGCGTGCCGGTGGCCAGGAGGCTGCCGGGAGTCTGTGCGGCGCGCCGTGCAGCCAGTTGATGGAAGTGCGCCACCGGCAAGGCCAGGTGTGCCGGCTCCGCCCCGACCTCATTGCGCGAGAGCAGCCGGCCGTAACGGTAGAAGGCCGTGTCTTCCATCGACTTGGCCGTCAGCGGCGGCGTCAGCTGCTGGAAACGGGCGATGGCGCGCAGCTGCAAGGCGCGACGATGCGGGTCACGGCCATCCTGCAGCAGGTCGCCGCCCAGCCATCCCTCCACCACGTGCAGCGTGGCATGGTCAGCCGCATGCAGGCTGGCGCTGGCCTTCTGCACGGTTTGCGCCAGCAGTTCGCGCTCCTGTGCGGGCATGCCCTGCGCATTCGCATACGTACGATAGACCGGGAAATGCACCAGCAACTCGGCCACCGCGCGGCGAATGGACATGAGCGTCAGGTCGCGCGTCTGGGAAGCGCTGCGTGCGAGCTGGTGCAGGCACAGCGTGAGCGCATTGAATTCTGCCGCAAAGTTGCGGACCAGGAAGCTGCGCCGCGCTTCCTGCACGATGGTCGGAAAATGGCACAGCTCGCCCGGGCCGTGGCTTTGCAGTTGATCGGCGGTGGCGGGCAGTTCGCCGACGATGTCGCGCCAGAGTTCGTCCAATACCGGCTCGCCTTCGCCATCGTGCAGCACCGCCGCGCACTGGTCCATGAATTCATAGCCGGTAGTGCCGTCGAGCTGCCAGCCAGGCGGCAAGGCCTCGTCACCGGCAAGGATCTTCTCGGCGATCACATAAGGTTCATGATCCGGCCGCAGGCTCCGCAAACGCTCGCGCAGGCGCAGGCAATACGTGGCGGGATCGGTGAGGCCATCGATGTGGTCCAGGCGCAGCCCATCGATGATGCCTTCGGCGTAGAGGCGGAAGATCTCGGCATGCATGGCCTCGAAGACATCGTCGCGTTCTACGCGCATGCCCACCAGTTCGCTGACCTCGAAGAAGCGACGCCAGTTGATCTCGTCAGCGGCATTGCGCCAGTAGGCCAGGCGGTAGTGCTGGCGCTCCAGCAGCTGATGCATGGCGCTGCGGCCGTGCGGCTGGCTGGCCGAAAATGCGGCCAGCGCGGCATCGATGTCGGCCAGCGCATCGGGGTCGGCTGCGAGATGGCGTAGTTGCGCCCGGGCTGCCGCGCTGCGGACATCCTTGTCCGGTTGGGCGGGATCGAGCGCGGCGAAAGCCGCGATCACATCAGCCAGCCGGGCACTGCCGGCCGTCTCCAGCACGGCTGCGTAATCGGTCGGGGCGAGCGGGAAAAAATTGTCGTGATGCGCGATCAGCAGCTCGCCTTGTTCGGTGTCAAAGCGCAAGACCAGTTCACCGGCTTCCAGCGCTTCGGCATAGGGCTGCCCCAGGAAAGGCAGCAGGACCTTGCCGCTCAGTGCGGGGTCGGGGCTGTCCCAATGGATGTCGAACCATTCGGCGTGGCGGCTGGTGCGCCCCCAGCGCAGGACGTCCTGCAACCAGGCATTGTGATGGCCCACGGCCATATGGTTGGGAACGATGTCGACCACCAGGCCCATGCCCTGCGCACGCAGCCGCTGGTGCAGCTGCCGCAGGCCGGCTTCGCCGCCCAGTTCCGGATTGATGCGGGTGGCATCGACCACGTCATAGCCGTGGGTGGAACCGGGGCGCGCCACCAGGATGGGCGAGAGATAAAAGTGGCTGATGCCGAGGCGGTGGTAGTACTCCACCGTCGCAGCCGCCTGTTCGAAGCGAAAATCGCGGTGCAATTGCAGCCGGGCGGTGGCGCGCGGGACGCCGGAGCGCGACGGCGTTACGGGATGGTCTGGCATCAAATCTCCTTGGCGTTGCCGCCGCGCGCACGGCGCAGCCGCTCCAGCCTGGCCTTGGCGGCATAGGCGGCGAAGAGCTGCGACGTGTCTGCGGGCAGGCGGCGACGCCAGTTGGGGTGTGGCTCGGTCATGCCGGGCAGGTTGGGTTGCTGGGCCAGGCCCAGGATGTCTTCTACCGGCACCACGGCCAGCGGTGCCGGGGTAGCGGCCACATAGTCGAGCGCGGCATCCACGGCAATGCCGCAATCCTCCAGCGACACCGGCAGCGCCGCATCGTCATCGGCCTCGACCGCAGCAGGGGCCACTTCAGGCAGCGGGCCGCTGGCCCAGCCCTGCTGCACCAGCGCCTGCCAGAGCTGGCTGCGCTCCTGGCGGCGCTGCTCCTGTGCCGCAGCCAAACCTTGGTCGAGCTGACCCAGGCGCGCCCGCCAGGCCAGGTCAGCGCCCGACCACCAGCCCGCTACCGTGGGCAGGTCATGCGTGGTGGTCACGGCAATGGCCTGGCGCGACCAGTCTGCGGGCGGCAGGAAACCCTTTTTGTCGCGCTGGAACCAGAGCACGCGAATGCCGGACACACCAGCCTCGTCCAGCACCGTTTCGAAACCGGGGGGCACCGTTCCCAGGTCTTCGCCGATGACCACCGTGCGATGGCGCCAGGACTCCAGCGCGATCAGGCGCAGCATGTCCTGCTGCGGATAGGCGACGTAAGCGCCAGCATCGGCCTCGCGCCCCTGTGGTACCAGCCACAAGCGGTTCAGGCCCAGGACGTGGTCGATGCGGACACCGCCGCCTTGGGCGAAGGTGGCACGCAGCATGGCGAGGTAGCCGCGATAGCCGGTGCGGCGCAAAGCCAGCGGCGAAAACGCCCCCAGGCCCCAGTTCTGGCCTTGCGGGGCCAGGCGGTCAGGCGGTGCGCCTACGGTCAGGCCGGCGGCGATTTCGTCCTGGTGACTCCAGGCCTGGCTGCCGCCGTTGTCCGCGCCCACGGCGAGATCAGCGATCAGGCCGATGGGCATGCCCGCCTGGCGCGCATTCTCCTGGGTCTGGGCCAGCTGGCGCGCAGCCTGCCACTGCAGGAACAAGTGGAACTCGATCTCACCCGCATGCTCGGCCGCGAAGGCCTGCATCTCGGGGGTATCCGGATGACGACCGGCTTCGCCCCACTGGCGCCAGTCACAGCAGCCGGGCACGCCCTGGCTGCTCAGGTGATGGCTGTAGGCTTCGAACAAGGCATGCGCGCGCAGGGCAGCGCCCCCATCCAGCTGGAAGGCCGCGAAGGCCGCCTGCTGCTTCACGTCGTCGGCATGTTCCGTGCGGAACAGCGCATGGAGACGGCGCAGCAGGGACATCCGATGGGCAGCGGCGCGCGCCCAGTCGATCAGCCCGGCTTGCTGCAGGCGTTCATGGGTGGCAATCATTTCGGCGCCGCCCTCGGCCAGGACCTGGGCTTGCGCGTCGGCGCCGAGGATGCCGGCCGGGTCGATCAGAAAAGGATTGAGGAACAGGCGGCTGGACGGCGAATAAGGGCTGCTGCGGCCCGGGTCGGCGGCAAACATCGCATGCACCGGCGACATGGCCAGTGCGGCGGCCCCGTATTGCGCTGCCATCGGGCCCAGCTCGGCCAAGGCGCCGAAGTGGCCGAGGCCACCGTCGCCGTAGACCTTGCGGGCCTCCTTGAGGCTCTCGCTGCGCAGGCCGTAGACTTGCACCGCCAGTGCCCAGCCACGCTCCCGCCCCTGTTCAGCCAGCGCATCGGCGATGGTGTAGCAGCGCTGCGGCGCAATGGCCAGTGTCAGGATGTGGCCCGCCACCAGCAGGCGGTGATAGCCCGGCACGTCGATGGCCGGCAAGGTCGGCGGCTGGGTGAGGTCGGACGAAATCAGCAGCGTCAGGCGCGCGCCGTTGTCCAGCTCGACACGGCAGGACAGACCATGCAGGCGCGAGTGGGCCGGCAACTGCACCGGCTGGTGCTGCACACCGGTGAGCAGTGGCGGCAGGTACCCCACCGCATGCTCGCGATCAAGCTGGGCCAGGCTGGTGCGGCAGTCTTCGGCACTGTCGCAGGGCAGGCCCAGTGCAGCCAGGATGGCGCGCAGGGCATCGTCCTGCACCACTTGTGGTTGGTCATAGGCATCGATCCAGTGGACGGCGATGCCGGCTCGTTCTGCCAAACGATATAAATCGTTTTCAGCCGGAGTTACGTTCATCGGGGCAGGCGCGGCCGGGCTGGACGGTGCCATTTCCCCGAAACGCTGGCGCAGGGCGGCGTTCATGCGGCGCTCCCGGTTTCAGTGAGCGCCGTCGGCGGCTCCCGCAGGGCCAGGATGGCATGCCCGGGGAAGCGCCCGCCTGCCAGGGCGTCAAGCGCACCGCCGCTGTCGAAGAGCACGTCGGCTCCGGCTGGCTGGGCCAGGTCTTCCAGCGCTTCCTGCAACGGCGCCTCATCGAGATTGACAGTGATGTTGAGTACGCTGCCATTGCCCAGCTGCCAGCGTGCATGCACGGCCTTGGGACCGATGGCACGCGCACCCAGTGCCTTGGCACCGCGCAGGTAAGGCGCAATATGCAGCTTGCGGATGTGCAGCAGCTCGGCAGCGCGCCGCAGGCAGGCCGCCGATCCCGGGGCCGGTCCGGGCTCGGGAATCGAGGAGACGAAGGTGGCAAAGCTGTTGGGGTCGGGAATCTGTTCCAGCAGCTTTGGATCGGCGAATTGCGGGAAACGCGCAAACTCGCGGCGGCGCCCTTCCCGCACGGCCTTCACCAGTTCTTCATCGCGATGGCTGGTGAAATACAGGAAAGGCTGCACCGCGCAGAATTCTTCCCCCATGAACAGCATCGGCACCTGCGGCGCCAGCAGGATCAAGGCCTGCGCGGCATGCAGGGCCATCGGATGCGCCAGCACCGTCAGCCGCTCGCCAAAGGCGCGGTTGCCGATCTGGTCGTGGTTCTGCAGGAAGTTGACGAAGGCGGTGGGCGGCAGGTCCGCGCTGGGCTCGCCGCGCGGCTCGCCGGAATACGGCGACACCTCGCCCTGGTACACGAAGCCCTGTTGCAGGCACCGCGCCAGCTTCTCGGCCGGCGCCTCCGCGTAGGCGCTGTAATAGCCGCTCTCCTCGCCGGTGAGCAGCACATGCAGGACGTGGTGGGCATCGTCGTTCCACTGCGCATCGTAGACATGGCTGGAACGCTCCCGTACCTGGCCGATCCCTGCCACCTCGGCTTCCGCTTCAACGGCAGCGGTGTAGCCCAGCAGATGCGCGGCGTTGCCGTCATGCTCCAGCACCAGGTGAATGTGACGTTCGCTGCCGATCTCGGCGCGGATGCGCTGGCCGAGCGCCACCAGCCAGTCGGGCTCGCAGATGGCGTGCACGGCATCCAGGCGCAGGCCATCGAAACGAAATTCCTGCAACCAGTACAGCGCGTTCTGGGTAAAGAAATCCGCGACTTCCGGTCGACGGAAATCGATGGTGGCGCCCCACAGCGTGTTCATGTCATGGCGGAAGAAGTCCGGCGCATAGCTGTGCAGGTAGTTGCCGTCGGGGCCGAAATGGTTGTAGACCACATCGAGGAAGACCATCATCCCCAGCCCGTGGGCGGTATCGATGAGGGCCTTCAACTGGTCCGGGGTCCCGTAGCTGGCATCGGGGGCGAACGGCAGCACGCCGTCGTAGCCCCAGTTGTGGGCCCCCGGGAATTCCGCCACCGGCATCAGCTCGATGGCCGTGATGCCCAGCTCGGCCAGTTCGGCCAGGCGTTGCTGGATGCCGGCGAACCCGCCCAGCGCGCCCGGATGCAATTCATAGAGCACGGTCTCTTCCCACGGGCGACCCTGCCAGTTGGGGTGCTGCCAGAGGTAGGACTGCGGGTCGATCACCACACTGGGATCGAAGACATCCCCGGCCTGCCCGCGCGAGGCCGGGTCCGGTGCGATGACCTCACCCTGCTCGCGGGTCTGGAACACGTAGCGGTACAGTGCGCCCGGGTCGCACTCGGCCTCCACGACGTACCAGGCCGGAGCAGCCGGATCCTCGGCCGCCATCGGCAGGCGGCCGCGACCGACGATGTCCACGGACACCGCATCGGCGCCCGGCGCCCACACGCGGAAACGCACCTGGCCGGGCGCCGTGACCTGGGCGCCAAAGGGGAGCTTGACGGAAAAGCGGGCACTCATGCGCGTTCTCCCCATTCATTGCGTTTGATCCACTCATTGGCCGCCAGCGGATAGATGGCCGAGGACAGGTGCAAGGGCCGGTTGGCAAATACCTGCAAGGTATGGGCCTGGACCTGGATGCTGGCGCTGCCGTCTACCGTGACCTGCCCACCCTCGCCTTCCGGCATGCCGGTGGGCTGGGCGCAGTCGAGCAGCAGGAAGTACTCGCCCTCGGTACGCGGGAAGCTGAATTCGATCGGCTCGTGACCAGCATTGACGAAGATCATCAACACATCGGGCGGCACTTCCTGGGGGTCGCCTGCCCCATCGGCGCCGGTACCGGCGGCGTCATGCAGGCGCGAACTGAGTTGCTTGTGCGGCTCCATGCGCTTGCCGGCCAGTTGCAGGGTGATGGCGCGCGCCACCGGATTGTTCCAGTCCTCGCTGGTGACGGGCTGTGCCGATTCGTCGAACCAGGCCACGTCCGGCAAGCCATCGGCCACCATCTGGTTGCCATGCAGGAAGTAGCTCGCGCGCAGGACGTCGAAATCACGCCGGATCGCGGTCACACGGCCCACGAACGCGGTCAGCGCGGCGCCCTCGGGCGAGCGGGCCTGTTCCCAGTTGATCCAGGAAATCTCGTTGTCCTGGCAATAGGCGTTGTTGTTGCCGCCCTGGCTGCGATTGAATTCGTCACCGGCCAGGAGCATCGGCGTACCCTGCGCCAGCAACGTGGAGGCCAGCATCGAGCGCTGCACACAGGCGCGGGTGGCCTGGATGCCAGGATCATCGGTCTCGCCTTCAGCGCCCCAGTTGTAGCTGGCGTTGTCGTTGTGGCCGTCGTTGTTGTTCTCGCCGTTGGCCTCATTGTGCTTGCCGTTGTAGCTGACCAGGTCGCGCAGGGTGAAGCCATCATGCGAAGCGATGAAGTTGACCGTCGCCCAGGGCTTGCGGCGATTGTGTTCGAACAGTTCGGCCGAGCCCAGCATGCGTTGGGCGAAGCCGCCGCGCATGGCTTCGTCGCCCTTCCAGAACTTGCGCAGGTCGTCGCGGAATTTGTCGTTCCACTCGCCGAAACGCGCCGGGTGATTGCCCAGCTGGTAGCCACCGGGGCCGATGTCCCAAGGTTCTGAAATCAGCTTGAGCTTGGACAGCACCGGATCCTGCAGCAGCGCATCGAAGAAGCCCGAGCCCGGATCGAAGCCGTGCGGCTCACGCCCCAGGGTGGAACCGAGGTCGAAGCGGAAACCGTCGATATGGAAGGACTGCGCCCAGTAGCGCAGCGAATCCATGACCATCTGCAAGACACGCGGATGCGACAGGTTCAGGGTATTGCCGCAGCCGGTATCGTTGATGTGATAGCGCTCCTGCCCCGGCAGCAGCCGGAAGTAGCTGGCATTGTCGAGGCCACGGAAAGACAGCGTGGGCCCGAGTTCGCTGCCGCAGCTGGTGTGGTTGTAGACCACGTCGAGAATCACCTCGATACCGGCGCTGTGCAGGCGGCGTACCGCCATGCGCAGTTCGTTGGGGTCGCCCATGGACATGTAGGACGGCTCCGGGGCGAAATACGACAGCGTGCTGTAGCCCCAGTAGTTGGACAGGCCGCGTTCGATCAGGAAGCTGTCCTGCAGGAAGGCATGCACCGGCATCAGCTCCAGGGTGGTCACGCCCAGGCGCAGCAGGTGGTCGATGAAGGCCGGATCGGACAAGGCCGCAAAGGTGCCGCGCTCATGCGGCAGCAGGTCTTCGCGCATCTTGGAGATGCCCTTGACGTGGGCTTCGTAAATCACGGTCTTGTTCCATGGCACCTGCGGCAGGCGATCATGTTCCCACACGAAGGCATCATCGGTGACCATGGCCTTGGGCATGGCGGCGGCGCTGTCGCGGCGATCAAAGGACAGGTCGGCACGCGCCGAGTGCAGGCGGTAGCCGTAGAGCGCATCGGTCCAGCGCACCTGGCCGACCAGGCGCTTGGCGTACGGATCCAGCAGCAGCTTGTTGGGATTGAAACGATGGCCCTTGGTGGGCTCGTAAGGGCCGTGGGCGCGGAAGCCGTAGACCAGGCCAGGAGCGGCGCCGGGCAGGTAGCCGTGCCACACTTCATCGGTGCATTCCGGCAGGGTAATGCGCTTGAGTTCGCGCTTGCCGGAGGGGTCGAACAGGCAGAGATCCATGCGGGTGGCATTGGCCGAAAACACCGCAAAATTGACTCCCAGGCCATCGGAGGTGGCGCCCAGGGGGTAAGGCAAGCCTGGCATCAGGCGATCAGGAAAGGCGACGCTCATTATCAGGACTCTCTACGCAGGATCAGGGTGGATAGCGGGGGCAGGTTCAGTTCGATGGAAGTCGGGTGGCCATGCCAGCCGAATTCCTGCACTTGTACCTGGCCCAGGTTGCCGCTGTTGCTGCCGCCATAGACGGCGGCATCGGTATTGAGCACTTCGCGCCAGACGCCGTGATGGCCGGGCGCGATCGGGGGCACGCCGATGCGGTAATGGGTGCGCGGTACCGGGGTCAGGTTGACCACGATGAGCACCGGCGGACCTTCATCGGCATAGCGGAAATACGCCAGCACGCTGTTGACGCTGTCATCGCCCACGGCCCAGGAGAAACCATCGGCACGGCAGTCGCGCTGGTGCAAGGCCGGTTCGCTGCGATACAGGTGGTTCAGGTCGCTGACCAGCTGGCGCAATTGACGGTGGCCGGCCGGATGGCCGCCGTGTTCATCGAGCAGGTGCCAGTACGGCGACTTGTCGTGATCGAATTCGTCAGGCTGGCCGAACTCGCTGCCCATGAACAGCAACTTCTTGCCGGGATGCGTCCACATGAAACCGTAATACGTACGCACGTTGGCAAAGCGGCGCCATTCGTCGCCGGGCATCTTGTTCAACAGCGCGCGCTTGCCGTGGACCACCTCATCGTGCGATATCGGCAAGATGAAGTTTTCCGAGAATCCATATAGCAAACCGAATGTCATGTCGTGATGGTGATAACGACGGAACAGCGGGTCATGCTGCATGTAGCGCAATGTGTCGTTCATCCAGCCCATGTTCCACTTGTAGCTGAAGCCCAGGCCGTGATGGTCCGCTTCATTCTTGACTGCCGAGGTCACGCCGGGCCAGGAGGTCGATTCCTCGGCGATCATCAGCACGCCCGGGCAGCGCTGGGCCACCACCGTATTGAGTTCGCGCAGGAAGGCGACGGCCTCCAGGTTCTCGCGTCCGCCATGGATGTTGGGCACCCACTCGCCCGACTTGCGGCTGTAGTCGCGGTAGAGCATCGACGCCACCGCGTCGACCCGCAGGCCGTCGATGTGGAAGTGCTCGATCCATTCCAGCGCGCTGGCAATCAGGAAACCGCGCACCTCATTGCGGCCGAGATTGAAGATCAGCGTATTCCAGTCCTGGTGGAAGCCTTCGCGCGGGTCGGCGTGTTCGTACAGGGCCGTGCCGTCGAACTGGGCAAGGCCGTGCTGGTCGCTGGGGAAATGCGCGGGCACCCAGTCCAGCAGGACGCCGATGCCGGCCTGGTGGCAGCGGTCGACGAAGGCAGCAAAGCGCTCCGGTTTGCCGAAGCGGGCACTGGGCGCAAACATGCTGATGGGCTGGTAGCCCCAGGAGCCACCGAAGGGATGTTCCATCACCGGCATCAGTTCGATGTGGGTGAAACCCATGCCCACCACGTAGGGAATGAGCTGGTCGGCCAGTTCGTCCCAGCTCAGGTTGCGGTGCGCCTGTTCCGGGATGCGGCGCCAGGAGGCAGGATGCAGTTCATAGATGGACATCGGCGCCGACAGCGACTGGCGCTGCGCGCGCTCGGCCATCCACTGCTGGTCTTGCCACAGGTAAGGACGGGGGTCGGCTACCACCGAGGCAGTCGCCGGCGGCGGCTCGGTGGCGCGCGCGACAGGGTCAGCCTTGAGGGGCAGCAGCACGCCGTCGCGTCCGAGGATTTCGTATTTGTAGACATCGCCGGGACCGATGCGCGGAATGAACAGCTCCCATACACCGGATTCATGGCGCAGCCGCATGACGTGGCGACGGCCGTCCCACTGGTTGAAGTCGCCCACCACGGAAACGCGCTCGGCATTCGGTGCCCACACGGCGAACCGCGTTCCGGGTACGCCGTCGATCTCCATGGGAAGTGCGCCCAGGCAGTCGGCCAGCTGGCGATGGCGGCCTTCCCGCAGCAGGTGCAGGTCGAGCTCACCGAGCAGGAGACCGAAGGCATAAGGGTCTTCAGTGCTTTGTACGCTGCGGCTGCCGTCCGGGATCAGCCAGTCGACCTCAAGCACATACGGCACTTGATGGCGGCGCTGATCCAGGCCGGTCGCCACGCCGCTGAAGAAGCCGCTGGGCTGGCCATGCAGCTGGAACTGCTGCAATTCGCCCAGCAGCGCACCGCTGTGGCGGCAGCGCACACGCACTGCCGCCGCGCCGGGATGGAAGGCGCGGATGGCGGACACGCCGCTGGACTGGCTGGCATAGCGCGGGCCCAGCAGGGAGAAGGGCTGCGTCAGGCGGCCAGCCAGCAAGGCTTCGAGCAGGCCCTGCTCTTCAAAGGAAAGGGACAAGGCAGTTTGTTCCGGGAAATCGGTGGGATGAGAAAGGGAGGACGGTTGCGCCGAAGCGGAACCGGGGGGTGCCGAGCTGGCGTCGGAAGCCTCTTCCATGGACTCCGTGGAAGCCCTGTACGCCGTGACAGACATGCCGGACATGCACACTCCTGTTGTTGTTATCGGGTTGATCGAAATTGCGCAAACAAGCGCAAGACAGCGGAATCAAAAACCGGCGCGTTGGAGCGGCGCGCCGGCAAACACCTCCCCTGCCCGGTCCACGGGGACCGGGTGAGGATCAGATCGGGATGTCGCCAAGGCCCGCAGATCAGCGGGCCCAGCAAGCGTCGTTCAGGCGGCGGCCACCGACACCGGTACGCCCACCACTCCCGCCAGTGCAGCGGCAATGGCGGCGGCCGGGCTGACCGCGCGTTCATGCTGTGCATGGACCTGTGCGGCGGGCCGTTCGACGGCCAGCGGACGCGCAGCGAACAGCGGACGCACTGCCATGTCGGCCACGTGGGCATAGGCCTCGATGTAGGCACGGGTCGGGCCGGCCCAGTCGCAGTCGATGCTCATGGCATTGCGCTGCACGCTCTGCCAGCGCTCGGTGTCGCTGTAGAGGACGAACGCGCGGGCCACGGCGTGCTGCATGTCGGCGGCGGTCTCGCCCTCGAAGAGCACACCGGTGGCGTGTTTCGGGTCAAGATCGGCATCGCACACGGTGTCGACCAGGCCACCCACGCGCGAGCCGATGGGGACGGCGCCGTAGCGCATCGCGTAGAGCGGCGTGAGACCGAAGGGTTCGAAACGGGTCGGGTGCAGCAGCATGTCGCTGCCGGCGTGCAGGGCATGGGCACGACGCTCGTCGTAACCGATATGCACCGCGATGCGGCCGCGATAGCGCTCGGCCAGGCCGAGGAAAGCGGCTTCGTAATCATGGTCACCGCAACCCAGGATCACCACTTGCAGGCGCGGATGGCGCTCCATGATGCCAGGCAGCGCTTCAATGACGACGTCGGCCATCTTCTGGTGCGACATGCGCGAGCCCAGGCCCATGACGGGTGCAAACGGATCGATCGGCAAACCGAAGAGCTTTTGCAAATCGCGCTTGCAGGAAGCCTTGCCCTTCATGTTGCCGACGCTGAAGTTGCGGGCGATCAGCGGATCATCGGCCGGGTTCCAGAGTTCGGCATCGATGGCGTTGGGGATGGCGCGCAGGTCCAGCTTGCGGAAGGAGAGAATGCCATCCATGCCGCAACCGAAGCGCGGCGTCATGATCTCTTGCGCATAGTTCTTGCTGACGGTGGAGACGCAATCGGAGAAGCGGATACCGGCCTTGAGGAAGGACAGCTTGCCCCAGTACTCCACGCCGTCGCCAGTCAGCAGATGCTCGGGAATCCCGATCTGCTCGGCAGACTCCAAAGCAAAATTGCCCTGGAAGGCCAGGTTGTGAATGGTCAGCATGGTACCTACATGATCCAGTCCGCGCAGCTTGAGCAGGCAGGGAATCAGGCCGGCATGCCAGTCGTTGGCATGTACCACATGCGGCACCGGCAGGCTGGTCTCGCCGGCGCAGATGGCCACGGCCGCGTGCGACAGGTCGGCGAAGCACAGCGCGTTGTCACTGAATTCGACACCATCGGTATCGACATACGGATTGGCACCGCGCTGGCGGAATCGCGCCGTATCCAGCAGCAGCGCCGGGACGTCGGTACCGGGGATTGTGCCGCGCAGGAGCCGGCCGGCGCCACCGGGCAGACCGTGCTTCAAGCCGATCTGTACCGTGTCGCCGAGGTTGCGGACCGCCTCCGGATAGGCGGGCATGAGGATGCTGGCATCAATGCCGACTTTGCGCAGCGAAACGGCTAGCGCGGTGATCACGTCGGCCAGGCCACCGGTCTTGACGAGCGGTACGGCCTCTGAGCTGACTAACAGAACTCGAGCTTGCAAGATGGACCCCTAATGGTTGAAAGCACCTGAGATGGAAAGCACCCTTGGCTCGTCGCATCGCATGGGTTTTCGTCTTTGCCGCAGCTTGATCTGCAGGCCAAGGCGAAAACCTGTCCTTGTTGTTGTGATGGCTGGACAGTCTTTTGAGCGCCGATGATTACGTTATACGGATCGCCAGAGCCGCTCACTATCGGACAGCGGCCTGAGATGGCGTAGGATGAATCCTACTGTTGCAGCGCGGCGAAAAAGTGCCAGCGTGAGCGCAGCAAGGCGCAAAGAAAAGCACGCGGCCGGCGCTCGCGCGCCGGCCTGCGTTGATCGGTCATGGTAGAGCTGGCTACGTTGCGCTGCCAGATGAGCTGGGAAAATGGCTAAATGATTTCCCCGCACAAGCTGCAGACGTCATCACGGGAATGCGCCGCGATTCCGGCTTCAGGCGCAGGCGAAGAGTCCTCAGCGAAGAGTCCTCAGCTTAGTCAGCGGGCCTGGCAGCGGCAAATTGAATCTCGCTATACGTGCGCGAGTTTCATTGTGTGCCTGCATCCCTCATCCGTGGCAGGCACCTGCGACAGATGCGAGGGATGCGAGAGAGCCCATCAGGTCTCGACGCGGAAGCCAATCTTCAGCCCGACCTGGAAATGGCCGATGCTGCCGTTCTCCACATGGCCACGGCACTGCGTGACCTCGAACCAGTCCACATTCTTGACCGTCTTGGCGACGTCGGCGATGGCATTGCGGATGGCATCATCGGTGCCGTTGGGCGAACTGCCGACCACTTCGATGATCTTGTAGGTGCTGGAATTGTCTTGCTTGCGCTCGGTCATGGGGACTCCTTCCATTTGGGTTGGCTCATGCAGGGATGAGGCGAACGCATAGCCTAGACCGTCGCTTTGGCAGCCGGCATCGGCCAATGCCAGCAGCTTGCGTAGGACAGCATGTGAAGAGCAGATCGGCAGGCGGGAAGACAGCCTTGCCGTTTTTGCCCTGCAGCAAATCAATCTCCTGCTGAGGCCCCGATTGCCATCCCACAAGGATTGCCAGGCTTCAACACTGCACGTCCTCCTACAAAAAATTAAGCCGCACAACACCTGTTGCAGCGCACCCAAAACGGCTAATATTGCATCATCTGGCTTGCCAAAACGTTCATATAACTGATGGCTGCCCTGCCCGCACTGGTGCCTTGCTGCGGGCCTGCACGAGATTTTCATCGCTTGGAGATCATCATGTCGCAACTCAACCCCGGCCTGACCGCCCCTGCTCCCGCAGGCAACCCCGTGAAGGTCATCAGCGCACCGCCTGAAGACCTGCAACATGTCAACGACGACGCCGCTGCTGCCCGCAACCTGACCGCCATCCGCATTCGCGGGCAACTGGCAGAGCTTGACGCGGAACGTCAACCGTCCTGAGTGTCTCCTCAGGTTGGGCGTGAAGCCTGAAGCTTCATGCCCGTTACGGCCGGAATCATGAAGGGCGCCATGCCCTGAGCGATTCCGGCCGTTTTCTTTTGTTTTTCTTCACTGCCCCTGAAACCGCCGTCCCGGGCTACCGCAAGCCGAGGCGCCTGGCCAGCCGGTTCAGGTTGGCGCGGTCCAGTCCCAGCTCCCGGGCGGTGGCGGCCAGATTTCCTTCGTGCCGCGCCAGCGCTTCACCCACCAGCTTGCGTTCAAAGCGTTCCACAGCGTCGCGCAAGCCCCGGGTTGGCTCCGGCTCCGGCTGCGCACGTGTGCCTTCCTGGGGCGGCAGCGCCGAAGTGATCGCGGGCGGATGCTCCAGTTCCAGTGCTGCCGCATCGAGCGTCAGGATGCTCGGCCGAACCGGCTGCGAGGCCAGTGCCCGCAGGGCGCTACGGCCGATCAAGTGCTCCAGTTCGCGGATGTTGCCGGGCCAGGGATAGTCCAGCAGCGCGCGCTGCGCATGGGCGGAGAGGCGCAAGCTGGACAGCCCCAGCCTTGCCCGGTTCTGCTCCAGGAAATAGCCCGCCAGCAGCAATACATCGCGCCCGCGCTCGCGCAGCGGTGGTACGCGGATCGGGAAGACCGAAAGCCGATGATAAAAATCCGCGCGGAAATGCCCGCGCTTGACCTCCTCGGCCAGGTCGCGGTTGGTGGCGGCGATCAGGCGTACATCCACGCGGTGCTCGCGATCCGAACCGACCCGCTGCAACTGTCCGCTCTGCAGCACCCGCAGCAGCTTGGCCTGCACGGCCAGCGGCAATTCCCCCACCTCATCCAGGAAGAGCGTGCCGCCATCGGCCATCTCGAACTTGCCGCGCCGGTCTGCCACCGCGCCCGAGAAAGCGCCGCGCACGTGGCCAAACAATTCACTTTCGACCAGGGTATCGGGCAACGCAGCGCAGTTCAGGCTGATCATGGGCTTGTGGGCGCGGGGCGAAGCGGCATGCAGGGCATGCGCCACCAGCTCCTTGCCGGTGCCGGTTTCCCCGGTGACCAGGACCGTCATGTCGCTGGGGGCGGCCATGCGGATCTCGTCCATGAGCTGCAGTTGGGCTGCGCTTTGCCCGATCAATTCCCGCTTGCCCTGGCTTTCTTCCAGCCCCAGCCGGTAGGCCTCGGCACGCTGGCGCGCCTGTTCTCCGGCTTGCGCCAGGTCGTCGATGCGTTCGGCCACGTTGACAGTGGCCGCCGCGAGGGCCGCAAAGGCCTGCAGCGAGGCCATGTCCACCCCGTCAAAGCGCCCTGCCCCCAAGGCATCGAGCGTGACCAGCCCCCACGGACGCCCATTGACCGAGAGCGCGCAGCCCATGCAGTCGTGCACCTCCAGCGCACCTGAATTCGCATCATTGAGGCCATCGACCAGTCCGTCGTAGGGGTCGGGCAGGCTCGAATCGGCCGGAAACCGCGTGGGCGAAGCATTGGCCAGCAGTACCCCAAAGCGCGGATGGTCGGCAATCCGGAAACGCCGGCCCAGGGTATCGCTGGAAAGGCCGTCGATGGCCAGCGGTACCAGCAGGTCGCCGTCCAGTCGCAGCAGCGCGGCGGCGTCGCAGGGAAACAGCGTGCGCAAGGTGTGCAACAGCCGGCGATAGCGCTCGCGGTCATCGATCTGGCGCGAGAGATCGGCCACCAGCGGGAGCAAGGCATCAAGCAGGACTTTGGAAGTCACTTTGACTCCATCAATTGAAATGAAAGGTCATTATGACATAGGTCATATCCACACGGACGCATCGCAAGTCATTGATTTTATTGGGATCGATGCATGGCATGCCTTTTGTAATAAGGAGGTAACCGGATCCACCGGCCCATCCACTCTCCAGAAAGGTCCAGCATGCTTACCGATGCCCAACTCGCCATCGTCAAATCCACCGTCCCCTTGCTCGAATCGGGCGGCGAGGCGCTGATCACGCATTTCTACAAGATGCTCATGCGCGACTATCCGCAGGTGCATCCCCTGTTCAACCGCGCGCACCAGGCCAGCGGCGACCAGCCGCGGGCACTGGCCAATGGCGTGCTGATGTACGCCCGCCATATCGATCGCCTGGAAGCCATGGGACCGCTGGCCGCGCAGATCGTCAACAAGCACGTCGCCGTGCAGGTGCTGCCCGAGCACTACCCCATGGTCGGCGACTGCCTGCTGCGCGCCATCCGCGAAGTGCTGGGCGCCGAGATCGCCACCGATGCCGTCATCGATGCCTGGGCGGCCGCCTATGGCCAGCTGGCCGACATCCTCATCGGCGCCGAGCGCCAGCAATACGACGCCAAGGCGGCAGCACCCGGCGGCTGGCGCGGGGCACGCAATTTCGTGGTCACGCGCAAAGTGGCCGAGAGCGAGGAAATCACGTCCTTCTACTTCATGCCCCAGGATGGCGGCGCCCTGCTGGACTTTGAACCGGGCCAGTACATCGGCCTGCGCATGGTGGTGGACGGGCTGGAACAGCGCCGCCAGTACTCGCTGTCGGCGCCGCTGCGCCAGGACGGACAGCCGCTGCAATACCGCATCAGCGTCAAGCGGGAAGCCGAGGGCAAGGTCTCGCGCCATCTGCACGAGCAGATCCATGTGGGTTCGGTGGTCGAACTGTTCCCGCCGGCCGGCGACTTCACACTCACGGCCAGTGACAAACCGCTGGTGCTCATCAGCGGAGGCGTCGGCATTACCCCGATGATGACCATGCTGGCGGCAGCACTGCCAACCGGTCGCCCGGTACATTTCATCCATGCGGCACGCCATGGCGGCGTGCATGCCTTCCGCCGCCAGGTGGAAGAACTGGCGGCGCAACACCCGCAGCTGCGGGCGCATTTCTGCTATGAACGCGCGCGCGCCGGCGATCCCGCCCCCTATGCCACCGGCTTCATTGATGCGGCCCTGCTGGAGCAATGGCTGCCCCAGACGCGGGACGTGGACGCCTACTTTGTCGGGCCCAAGCCCTTCATGAAAGCCATCAAGCGTGCGCTGGGCGGGCTGGGGGTACCGGCGGCGCAGAGCCGATATGAATTTTTTGGACCCGCCGCCGCGCTGGAATGAGCCGCAGCTCGCTCTCCCTCAAACCAAACAGGAAGCATCATGAATCTGGACAAGTATCGCCGCGAACACGCCGACATCATCGGCCACGTCAGCACCCTGCGCACGCTGTGCGCCCACGGCATCGCCGATGAGGCGGCAGCGATTGCCCGTGAGGTCATCGCCATGAGCTCGGTCATCAAGCTGCATCTCTCGGTGGAGGATCGCTATCTGTACCCTTCCATGCAGCAGGCTACCCCCGCCCTGGCCGCCAAGGCCAGGCTTTATCAGGAGGAGATGAAGGACATTTCAGCGCAGTACGGCCAGTTCTCCCGGCGCTGGAATGACGCGCAGTCCATCGCGGAGCAGCCTGAAGCCTTCCGGGCCGATGCCAATCGTGTCCTCAAGCTGCTGTTCGACCGCATCGGGCGTGAGAACCGCGACTTCTATCCGATGGTGGAAGCCGCCTGAGCGCGTTATACCCGGCCGGCAGGTGGGGCGCCTGCCCCGCCGGCCGAGGCCTCGCGGTTTCTCCCGAAACCATTTATAAAATAAATCGTGTGATACCTGACCAATCCGTCCTGAATTGATCTTCGACAAGTTTTCCGCAATGCAGCAAATGCTATGCTGGGCGCTCCCCCTCCTCCTCCGAAAGACCGCCATGAGCGAAAAGCTGAGCGCCGAGCGCCACACTCCCGATGAATTGACCCAGGAACTGGAAGCACTGGACCTGGAGATCGTTCGCTGCGCCGTGATCTGCCAGGTGCGGCTGTTCGATCCGGGGGTACTCAATCAGGTCATGGACAACAACGAGCTGGTCTGCGGCCAGCCCCATCCGACCGCCTTCCAGAGCCTGCGCGGCCTGCTTTACCTGCATTTCGACATGCACCGCCAGCTGGCGCAGACCTATGGCGCCGATGACGCCGAGCACATCATCCAGCGCGTGCATGAACACCTGCGTCCGCGCATCGGCGAGCAGCTGGGCTCGCTGTTCGACGCCGGCCGGCATCCTCACTGATCAGGCGACCAGCCGCTCGCCCAGCGGGCGGCCGGCGGCGAAATCATTGAGGTTGGCGATGGTGGTCTGCATGATCTGGCCGATGGCTTCCTCGGTGAAGAAGGCCTGGTGGCCGGTGACAATGACGTTGGGAAAGGACACCAGGCGCTGGATCACGTCGTCGGTGATGATGGTCGAGGACAAATCCTGGAAGAACAGGCTGGCTTCCTGCTCATAGACATCGATGGCCAGGCCGCGCAGCTGGCCGCTCTTCAATGCGGCGATCGCGGCTTCGGTATCGACCAGCCCGCCACGGCTGGTATTGACCAGGATACAGCCGGGCTTGGTGCCGGCCAGGGTCTGGGCGTTGACCAGATAGCGCGTGGCTTCGGTCAAGGGGCAATGCAGCGAGATTACGTCGCTGGCGGCGAAGAGTTCGTCCCGGCTCACGTAGCGCCCGCCCAGGGCCTCGAATTCGGGATTGGGATGCACGTCGCTGCCCAGCACCGTGCAGCCGAAGCCGGCCATGATACGGGCAAACAGCGCGCCGATCTTGCCGGTACCGATCACCCCCACGGTCTTGCCGTGCAGGTCGAAGCCCATCAATCCTTCCAGCTCGAAATTGCCTTCGCGGGTACGCATGCTGGCGCGCGCGATTTTACGGTTGACCGCCAGCAGCAGGCCCACGGCAAACTCGGCCACGGACCAAGGTGAGTAATCGGCCACGCGCGCCACCGTGATGCCCAGTCGTCGTGCGGCTTGCGTATCGATGTGGTTGAAGCCGGTCGAGCGCGTGGTGACGAAACGCACGCCCAGCGCGGACAGCCGCTCCAGCACGGCCGCACCCAGGTCATCGTTGACGAAGGCCGCCACGGCTTGGCAGCCGCTGGCCAGTTGCGCCGTGCCGGGATCGAGACGGTCTTGCAGGAACACCAGTTCATGCGCTGCCCCGGAGGCAGCGTTGGCGCGCGCCAGCAGGGTCTGGTCGTAGCGGCGGGCGCTGTAGACGGCAGTTTTCATACGAACCTTTCATGGATGGGCGGCGCAGGATGGACACCCGGCGCCATGACGCATTGCACCATACTTCACGGTGTATCACATTGATGCAAAGCAGCTTGTCTTGGTGCCACCGTTTCGGGCCGAAATGGCGGCTGAAGCTTTCATCCAGCTATCGAAAAAACCGATATTTGCTTGCGCAGCGCCGCAAGTGGGTCCCATGGATCACTTTCGGGCATAGAATCGGCGGCGCAATAGCTGTCCCCACAAAAAAAGATCCTGACACAAGCTGCCGCAAGGCAGTACGAGACAGGCGCAAGACCGGAATCAACACGGTCCGCCCAACAGATAACGAGGCACATATCATGACGACATCCACTTCTTCGCAATCGAAGTTTTCCACCGTGCTGCGGGTCACCAGCGGCAACTTCATGGAAATGTTCGATTTCTTCCTGTTCGGTTTCTACGCGACCCACATCTCGAAGGCCTTCTTCCCCAGCGACAACGAGTTCGCCTCGCTGATGCTGACCTTCATGACCTTCGGCGCCGGCTTCCTGATGCGTCCGCTGGGCGCCATCATCCTGGGCGCCTATGTTGACCGCGTCGGCCGCCGCCAGGGCCTGATCGTGACCCTGGCGCTGATGGCACTGGGCACGATGCTCATCGCTTTCGTCCCCTCCTACGCCACCATCGGCGCGCTGGCCCCGATGCTGGTGTTGATCGGTCGTCTGCTGCAAGGCTTCTCGGCCGGCGTGGAACTGGGCGGCGTGTCAGTGTACCTGGCCGAAATGGCCACGCCCGGCAACAAGGGGTTTTATGTGAGCTGGCAATCGGCCAGCCAGCAGGTGGCCATCATCGTGGCGGCAGCCATCGGCTACCTGCTCTCGACCTCGCTCACCCCGGCCCAGGTCGGTGACTGGGGCTGGCGCGTGCCCTTCTTCATCGGCTGCCTGATCGTGCCGGTGCTGTTCGTGATCCGCCGCTCGCTGCAGGAAACCGAAGAGTTCATGCGCCGCAAGCATCGTCCGAGCACCGGCCAGATCTTCCGTTCGATGATCGAGAACTGGAAGCTGGTCATTGCCGGCATGATGCTGGTATCAATGACCACCGTGTCGTTCTACCTGATCACGGTCTACACCCCGACCTTCGGCAAGAACGTGTTGAAGCTCTCCACCGAGGCCAGCCTGATCGTGACCTTGTGCGTGGGACTCTCCAACTTCATCTGGCTGCCCATCATGGGTGCGCTGTCGGACCGCATCGGTCGTCGCCCGATCCTGGTGACCTTCACCGTGCTGACCATCCTGACCGCCTACCCGGCCGTGAACTGGCTGGTGCATGACGCCAGCTTCGCCAAGATGCTGATGGTGGAACTGTGGCTGTCCTTCCTGTACGCCAGCTACAACGGCGCCATGGTGGTGGCGCTGACCGAGGTGATGCCGGCCGACGTGCGCACCGCAGGATTCTCGCTGGCCTACAGCCTGGCCACTGCAGTCTTCGGCGGCTTCACCCCGGCCATTGCGACCGGCCTGATCCAGGCTACCGGCGACAAAGCAGCACCGGGCATCTGGATGAGTACGGCCGCCGTGTGCGGTCTGATCGCTACCCTGATCCTGTATCGCAACAAGGCGGCACGGCAGGCAGTGACGGCCTGAGACAGGTTCTTGTACTAGCTATTGGGATGGGCCGCAGAATTGCGGCCCTTTTTTATCTGGTAAAGCGGCGGATTGTTCTTCCCGTTTTCATAGCGGAAAAGGCGTTGATACCACCCCAAACAGCTTGGCGGCCTCACGCTGGTCCAGATCGAGCTTGCGTCTGACCCGCTTCTAGGTCGGGTCGACATAGGCGGCGTTGACCGCGCGCTGGAACTTCCCGATTTCCGCGCCGTAGCGGTCGCCGTGTTCACGATCAAGCAAGGCATCGTCGCAAGCCGGGCAGAAATCTCCCGTCACTGCTTCAATGATGGTGCTCTGCCCTTTGTAGGTGTAAGGCAGATTGCGTGTGTCGCGGACCAGTTCAGCTGCACCGCAGCAAGGACATTTCATTTCACAGCTCCTTTAAGGAAAGGACAAGCACATCATCTAAGCCGCTCAGGTTGAGACACACCTAGCGCCTGCTGGAGAAATGCCGCTGCTTAACGTACCGACGCGAGGGACAAAAACAGCGTGAGCGGTGCGTCCTGCAGGGCGATGAAACCATGATGGCGATAAAAGGCTGAGGCTTGCGGGTCCTTGGCATCAACCACCAGTACCGCGCCCGGTATCTCCGCAGCGACGGCCCGGCGCAATGCATTGGCCAGCAGAGCGCCACCGAGCCCCCGGCCCTTGAATTCCCGATCCACCGCAAGACGCCCCAGGCGGACGGCGGGAATGGCGCCATAGCGAGGCAGCTTGCGGCGCATCTCATCGGACAGGCCTACCAGCGGCACGCTGGCACTGGCCAGCGTGTAATAGCCGGCCACCCGCTGTTGGTCATCCACTGCAACAAAGCAGGCAGCCACGCGGCGCCGGATATCCTGTGTTACCTGTTCCCGCAAATAGCGGTTCAATGCGGGCGTACCGCTGTCGAAGCGGCTACGATCGTGAAGGGCGGGTTCCAGCGCCGTCACGAGGAACGGCGGGCGCGTCATTCTTCGCTGCGCAATAGCTTGTCATGGCGCGCGATGGCGCGCTGCAGTGCCGCCGAAGGTGGCGGCGGAGCCAGCAGCGCCTCGGCGAAGCGCTGCTGGTCTTCCAGCGACAAGCGGATGACTTCGGCCTGCTCGATGGTCTTCTGCGCCGCTTCCTGCACCGCAGCGACGACAAAATCGGTCAGGGTGCGCCCTTCAATCTGGGCGGCACGTTTGAGCAATTGCTGCAGCTCCGGGCTGATCCGGGCTTCCAGTCGAGCAGTAGCGACAGCTGGTGTCATGCGTTTTCCCATGAAATGAATTGTACGGCATTTTGCCGGACATCCACAAAAAGTGGATCCACGACAATAGCAGAGTCATGCCAAGGGATTGAGAACGGGGCAGCAATCCTTCGAAATGCAAAAATTTCTTCAAGTCTTATATAAGAGTTGAAGCATTTCGCCCCGCTTAGGAGTAAACTACCGCTGTTTTTTGCCGCGGCCTTCTGGCAGCAGTACGCCAGCCATGCCGCCCCGGGAGACGAGTTTCCGCGCAGCACAGCCGACAAGGAGGTGGCGCCAGCCCAGGCCGACAGAGCCGGGGCGGTCCATCCGGCGCTGCGGGGATCGCACCAAAGCACATCAACACACCAACGCAAGGACATCATCGTGACTACTGGCAACCCGACCATCATCTATACGCTGACCGACGAGGCACCCTATCTGGCGACCCACTCGCTCTTGCCCATCGTCAAGAAGTTCACCGCCGCGGCTGGCATCGACGTCGTCGAAAGCGATATCTCGGTGGCTGCGCGTATCCTGGCTGAATTCCCGGAGTACCTCACCGATGAACAGAAAGTCCCCGACAACCTGGCCGCACTGGGCGCCCTGACCCAGAGCCCGGAAGCCAACATCATCAAGCTGCCCAACATCAGCGCCTCGATCCTGCAGCTGCAAGCGGCCATCCGCGAACTGCAAGCGCGCGGCTACAAGCTGCCGGACTACCCGGAAAACCCGAGCACCGAAGAAGAAAAAGCCCTGCAAAAGCGCTACGCCAAGGTCACCGGCAGCGCCGTGAACCCGGTCCTGCGCGAAGGCAACTCGGACCGCCGCGCGCCCAACGCCGTCAAGAACTACGCCCGCAAGCACCCGCACTCGATGGCCAAGTGGTCCATGGCATCGCGCACCCACGTGGCGCACATGCACGGCGGCGATTTCTACGCCGGCGAAAAGAGCCTGACCCTGGACAAGGCCGTGGACGTCAAGATGGACCTGGTCACCAAGTCCGGCGAAACCATCGTCCTGAAACCGAAGATCTCGCTGCAAGCCGGTGAAATCATCGACAGCATGTTCATGAGCAAGAAGGCCCTCTGTGCCTACTACGAAGAGCAGATGCAGGACGCCTTCGAGACCGACCTGCTGCTGTCGGTGCACGTCAAGGCCACCATGATGAAGGTCTCGCACCCGATCGTCTTCGGCCACGCCGTGCGCACCTACTACAAGGACACCTTTACCAAGCATGCCAAGCTGTTTGCTGAAATCGGCGTGAACCCGAACAACGGCATGTCCGGCGTCTACGAAAAGATCAACACCCTGCCCGAAGACAAGAAGGCCGAAGTGCTGGCCGACCTGAAGGCCGATGAAGCCAAGCGCCCGCGCCTGGCCATGGTGGATTCCGCCAAGGGCATCACCAACCTGCACGCCCCCAACGACGTGATCGTCGACGCCTCCATGCCGGCCATGATCCGCGCTGGCGGCAAGATGTGGAACGCCGCCGGCAAGACCGAAGACACCAAGGCCCTGCTGCCGGAATCGACCTTCGCCCGCATCTACCAGGAAATCATCAACTTCTGCAAGACCAACGGTGCCTTCGACCCGACCACCATGGGCACCGTGCCCAACGTCGGCCTGATGGCCCAGAAGGCCGAGGAATACGGTTCGCACGACAAGACCTTCGAAATCGCCCAGGCCGGCGTGGCGCGCATCGTCACCCTGGACGGCCAGGTGCTGCTGGAGCAGAACGTGGAAGAAGGCGACATCTGGCGCATGTGCCAGGTCAAGGACGCTGCCGTGCGTGACTGGGTCAAGCTGGCCGTGACCCGTGCCCGCCTGTCCGGCATGCCCGCCGTCTTCTGGCTGGACCCGTACCGTCCGCACGAAGCCGAACTGATCAAGAAGGTCAACACCTACCTGAAGGATCACGACCTGACCGGTGCCGACATCCAGATCATGTCGCAAGTGCGCGCCATGCGTTACACCCTGGAACGCGTCATCCGCGGCCTGGACACCATCTCGGTGACCGGCAACATCCTGCGCGACTACCTGACCGACCTGTTCCCCATCATGGAACTGGGCACCTCGGCCAAGATGCTGTCGATCGTCCCGCTGATGGCGGGTGGCGGCATGTTCGAAACCGGTGCCGGCGGCTCGGCCCCCAAGCACGTGCAACAGCTGGTCGGTGAAAACCACCTGCGCTGGGATTCGCTGGGTGAATTCCTGGCCCTGGCCGTGTCCATCGAAGACGTCGGCATCAAGACCGGCAACGCCCGCGCCAAGATCCTGGCCAAGACCCTGGATGCTGCCACCGGCAAGCTGCTGGACAACAACAAGTCGCCCTCGCCCAAGACCGGTGAGCTGGACAACCGTGGCAGCCACTTCTACCTGGCCCTGTACTGGGCCCAGGAACTGGCCGCCCAGAAGGACGACGCCGACCTGGCCAAGCAGTTCGCACCGCTGGCCAAGGCACTGTCCGAGAACGAGCAGAAGATCGTCGCAGAACTGAACTCGGTGCAGGGCAAGGAAGTCGATATCGGCGGCTACTACCTGCCGGACCGCGCCAAGACCTTCGCCGTGATGCGTCCGAGCGCCACGCTGAACCAGGCGCTGGAATCGCTGTAAAGCGTTGCTGCTTGAGGAAGGGTGGATGCATCGCCCTCCCCGCGCAGAAAGCAAAAGGCCGCGAATGAAAGTTCGCGGCCTTTTTCGTTTTTCCCGATAACGCTTTGCGCTTCAGCTACGCCGGCTCAATCCCCGCCGAGCAGGAAGTTGCGCCGCACATCCAGTTCCTCGCCCTCGCTGGCCGTCTCATCCTTCAAGGCCACGCCGGACAGGCCACGCTGGTGCGCCTGCGCCATCAGGTAATGCAGCTTGTAGGCTGCCTCCGGGTAAGGCAAGCCTTCCGGCCGCACATTGGAGATGCAATTGCGGCTGGCATCGGTCAGCCCGCGTGCGGGCATCCAGGTCAGATAGAGTCCCATGCTGTCAGGCGAACTCAGTCCCGGTCGCTCGCCGATCAGGATCACCACCAGCTTCACGCCCAGCAATTCCCCGATTTCGTCGGCCACCGCCACCCGTCCCTGCTGCACGATCACCGGCGGTGCCATCGACCATCCCTCTGGCGCAATCCGCTGCATCACCTCGGCCAGGAACGGTGCAGCATTGCGCACGATGGCCAGCGCCGACAAGCCATCGGCGATCACGAAGCCCACATCGAAGCGCCGCTGCGGCTCGGTGCCGAAACGGTCAAGCAGTTGCTGGCGCGATGTTTCCGACAACCTGCGCCCGAAGTCCGGCCGCTGCAGGTAGACCAGGCGATCTGCTGCCGCGCTTTGCACATCGAGTACCTCTGCGGCTGCGCAGAGTCCTCGTTGCTGCAATTGATCTTTCAGCGCAGCCACATCCAGCGGCAAATGCACGGCATCGCGCGCCTGCGCGTGCGCCAGCTGGAAATCCAGTTGTGGTGCGGTCGGCAGGCTCACGCCACTGCGCCCCAGCGCGATGCGCGCAGCGGTGAACCGGCGCAAGGCTTCCCACGGATTGGCCGTGACGTTTTCTGCACCGGGGCTGACGTTTTCTGCACCTTGCGGTGAAATGGCTTGGTCGTCCATGGTCATTGAAGGCGCAACAAGGTCTCGCGAAATCCCGATGGCATGTCGGCATGCAGGCGGAACGCCTGCTCCTCGCCACCCGCATTGAATATCTGCATCCGGTGCAGCCACTGCTCGAACTCGGGGGCCGGCCGCGAACCCAGTACCCGCCTTGCATACAGCGCGTCATGGAAGGACGTGGTCTGGTAATTCAGCATGATGTCATCCGAACCGGGGATACCCATGACGAAGGTGCAGCCGGCCACGCCCAGCAAGGTCAGCAAGACATCCATGTCATTCTGGTCCGCCTCGGCATGGTTGGTGTAGCAGACGTCGCAGCCCATGGGCAGGCCCAGCAGCTTGGCGCAGAAATGGTCTTCCAGTCCGGCGCGGATGATCTGCTTGCCGTCATAGAGGTATTCCGGCCCGATGAAGCCCACCACCGTATTGACCAGCAGCGGCTTGAAGGCCCGTGCCACCGCATACGCGCGCGCCTCGCAGGTCTGCTGGTCGATGCCGTGATGGGCATTGGCCGACAGCGCGCTGCCCTGGCCGGTCTCGAAATACATGACGTTGTCGCCGACGGTGCCGCGCTTGAGGGACAGCGCGGCCTCACGCGCCTCGCCCAGGATGGCCAGGTCGATGCCGAAGCCGCGATTGGCCGCCTCGGTCCCGGCAATCGACTGGAACACCAGGTCCACCGGCGCACCGCGCTCGATGGCGGCAATCGTGTTGGTGACGTGGGTGAGCACGCAGGATTGCGTAGGAATCTCGTAGCGCGCGATCACATCGGCCATCATGCCGACCAGCTTGACCACCTGCGGTACGTTGTCGGTGGCGGGATTGATGCCGATGACGGCGTCGCCGTTGCCATACATGAGGCCATCGAGCATGCTGGCGGCGATGCCGCTGGCGTCATCGGTGGGGTGATTGGGCTGCAGGCGGGTCGAGAGCCGGCCCGGCAAGCCGATGGTATTGCGAAAGGCCGTGACCACGCGGCACTTCTTGGCCACCAGGATCAGGTCCTGGTTGCGCATGATCTTGGAGACGGCCGCGGCCATCTCCGGCGTCACCCCGGGAGCCACGGCGGCCAGGACCGTGCTGTCGGTGTCATCGGCCAGCAGCCAGTTGCGGAAATCGCCCACCGTGAGGTGCGCAATCGGTGCAAAGGCGGCACGGTCGTGACCATCCAGGATCAGCCGCGTGACTTCATCCTCTTCGTAAGGTACCAGCGGCTCTTCCAGGAAAATCTTCAGCGGCAGGTTCGCCAGCGCCATCTGCGCAATGGCGCGCTCCTCAGCGCTGCTGGCCGCCACGCCGGCCAACAGGTCGCCGGACCGTGCCGGACTGGCCTTGGCCATCACTTCCTTGAGATCGCGAAACACGTAGCTGGCGCTACCCACACTGTGCCGGAAACGGTGTTCGGCCATGATGATGCTCCTCCTGGATCAGCGCCGCCCAGGCAGGCAGCGGCGCGTCATGCACACAAACCGCCGATCAGGTGGTCAGCAGTTGCGGTGCGGTCTTGCCGTATTTGATGCTGGTTTCCGCCGGCAGCCAGTTGCCGGTCGACTCCTGGCGGCCCTGCAGCAGGAAGCGGGGCTTGGCTGCACTGATCTGCTCGGCAGCCAGTTTGGACAACTCGCCGATCTTGCCGTTCTTCATGCGATTGACGATGAGGCCATAACGGGTGTCGGGGAAGTCACGCAGCATATCGTAATCGCCATCGCTGTCGCCTGCCACGAACAAGGGGCCATAACCCTTCTGCGCCACCAGCACCTGCTTGATGGCCACCGTCTTGCCCGGGCCCCAGGTCAGCGGCCACTCCTTCAGGTAGGCATTGCGGAAGACCTGGCCATTGCGCTCCAGGCGCAGGCCGATCACCTGCTCGCGGGCCACGCCATAGCCATACTTGGGATGCGTGGCGAAGACGGCCACCACATCTTCCAGCGAGGCGGTACAGACGTAGACATCGATGCCGTTGCGGCGCAGTGCGTCCATCAACGTGCCGATTTCGGTGCACAGGCGGATGCCGTGGAAGTGCGATACGCTCACCACGCCCGCCCTGCCCGCGCGGTCTGCCGGACTGGTGTACTTGACCTTGGTCAGCGCGGCACCCAGGGCCGCATCATTGGAGGCTTCCGCCAGCGCGCTCACCTCGGCCACGCTCATGTTGGCGAAGAAATAGATCACCCACGGGTAACCGACAGCCACGCCATGGGTATCGTTGACGGCTTCATAGAGGTAGTACAGCTTGGTGCGGAAATCCTGGAACTCCGGCGTAGCCGTGATTTCTTCCAGGCTCTTGCTGCCGGCCATGCCCTTGTAGTTGGCGTGCAGGAAGGCGTAATCGGCATCGAGGTCGGCACAGATCGCCTCCAGGTCCACGATGTTGCCGGCGGCATTCTTGAAGTCCTTGCTGAACGGGCCGGGTGGTACGTTCTGGCGCGTGATGGCGGCAAACTCGGCCGGTGTCAGCTTGAAGGAAAGCGTATTGATCTGGTACATCAGCAACGCTTCTTCGCAGTCATTCATGATGCTGGTGTTGTCCCAGTCGAACACGGCATAAGGACGCTTGCCGCTCTGGTAGCCCGGCGCCAGCTTGCCATGCTCGGCGATCATCTGCGCCACGATCTCATGATTGCGGGCAGCCCATTTGGCGCGGTCCAGCGCGACTTCAGCGCGGGCCGCCGCCTGGCCGGGCGTGGCGATGGTGGCCAGCGCGCCACCGGCTGCGGCCGCCAGCAGGCCACCCAGGAAGCCGCGGCGCTTGAGGGCGGGTGCGGCGGTATCGGTCGTCGGTTTGTGGTTGTTGTTCATGATGGCCCTGTCAAGTTATCGGTGTATCGGTATATCGGTATAAAAGGTTTATATCGTTCAGAATTCCGCAACCGCCGCCGCCCCTTCGGCACGCTGGCGCGCCGTGGCCAGGAACCAGGCATAGCCCAGCGCCAGCAAGGCCACGAAGATGCCGAAGATCAGCGGGTTGTAATAGATCATGGTGGCCATGCACACCAGCGCACCGAAGAGCGCGAAGGCCGGGAAGTAGGGATACAGCGGTGCCCGGAAAGGCCGCTCCAGGCCGGCCTCGGCACGGCGCAGGCGGAACAGCGAGAGCATCGACAGGATGTACATCAGGATCGCGCCGAACACCGACATGGTGACGATGTTGGCAGTGAGCGTCTGGCCGCCGATCTTGATGAGCTCATCGCTGTAGATGGCGGCGATCCCGACCACACCGCCAGCCAGGATGGCGCGGTGCGGCGTCTTGAAACGGGGATGGACACGGGCGAAATACGCCGGCAGGTAGCCTTCGCGGGCCAGCGCGAAGATCTGGCGCGAGTAACCCAGGATGATGCCGTGGAAGGACGCCACCAGCCCGAACAGCCCCAGCCACACCAGCATGTGCAACCAGTTGCTGTTGTCGCCGACGATGAGCTTCATGGCCTGTGGCAGCGGGTCGTTGATATTGGAGAGCTTGGTCCAGTCGCCTGCGCCGCCGGCGAAGAGCATCACGCCGATGGCCAGCACCACCAGCGTGAGGATGCCGGTGATGTAGGCGATGGGAATGGAACGCTTGGGGTCCTTGGCCTCTTCGGCCGCCATGGCCACGCCTTCGATGGCCAGGAAAAACCAGATCGCAAACGGGATCGCCGCGAACATGCCCGGCACCGCCGCCATGCTGAAGCCATCGCTGCCGGACCAGCCGCCCTTGGTGAAATTGGCCAGCGAGAAACCCGGCGCCACCACGCCCATGAAGACCAGCAGTTCGAAGATCGCCAGCAGCGTGACGAACAATTCGAACGTTGCTGCGATCTGCACGCCGACGATGTTGAGCGTCATGAACACGAGATACGCCCCCAGTGCCGCCAGCTTGGGATCGATATCGGGGAACTGCACATTCAGGTAGGCGCCGATGGCCAGTGCAATGGCCGGGGGCGCAAAGACGAATTCAATCAGCGTGGCCGCGCCGGCCAGATAGCCGCCGACCGGACCGAAGGCGCGCTTGCTGTAGGCAAACGGGCCGCCCGCATGGGGAATGGAGGTGGTCAGTTCGGTAAAGCTGAAGATGAAGGTGGCATACATGGCCGCAATGAACAGCGCCGTGACGGTAAAGCCCAGCGTGCCGGCGCTGGCCCAGCCGTAGCTCCAGCCGAAGTATTCGCCGGAAATCACCAGCCCGACCGCAATGGCCCAGAGCTGCAGGGTGGACAGGACGGGCTTGAGCGTATGGCCCTGCCCTGAAGAGCTTGCATTCATCAGTTTCTCCCTTTGGCGCGACGGACAGGCCGCTGTGGTGCGGCCACTTTGTAAGGACGGGCATGGCGTTTGCTTGATTTCGCACATTGCACTGCCTGCCGACGCAATATAGCAACGGCGATTTCGGCGGCGTTATCGAAATTCGGCAAAACTGCGCGGCTTGCCGGCCGCCAGTCGATCAAGGAGCCCGTTGATGTCCACTCCCGCACTGTCCCAAGCTGACACACCCGCCGCGCACAGCCAGCGGGCATTGCGCACCGCGATTGCGCGCGATGTGGATGAGCATGCGCACAACCTGACCGACTGGGAGCAGCGCTACGACCAGATCACCTGCGGGGCTTTTGAAGGGGTCCTGCAGGAGTGGCACAGCAGCGGCCTGCAGATCTTCTGCGAAGCCAGCAGCCGGGCCGTGCGCCAGTCCTGCCAGGTGTGGCCCGATGCCTACTGGTTCGGCATCGAGCCGCGTGCCAGCGGCATGCGCATCAACGGTCGCCTGGTCGGCGAGGATGTGGTGATGACGCGTCCCGGGGCCTGCGAATTCGAACTGGTTACGCCGGATGCGCACGAGATCTACGGCATCGTGGTCCAGCGCGATGCCTTGCAGGCCAGCGCCGCGCGCCTGGGCTGCCAGCCAGATTGGCAGCGCCTGGGCCAGGCCGAGCTGCTCAAGGTCGATCACCAGGGCCTGGCCGATTGCCGCCAGCATATCCACGACCTGCTGTCACTGGCCGGGCAAGCCAGTGCCACCCATCACCACGCGGCGCTGCAGTTGCGCCAGGAAGCCGTACTGGTGTCGCTGCTGGCCATGCTGGATGTTGGCGAGATCGAGGCCGAAGCCGGTGCCAGCTTCCTGCGTCGCCGCCGCATCGTCAATGACGCCCGCGAATTCGCCATGGCCCACCAGGACAACCCTGTCACCGTGCCCATGCTCTGCGAAGCGGTCCATGTCAGCCGCCGCACGCTGCAATATTGCTTCGAGGATGTGCTGGGCATGAGCCCCATGAGCTACCTGCGTTCGCTGCGTCTCAACGGTGTGCGCCGCGCCCTCTGCCACGGCGACGGCAGCCAACCCGTGGGCAGCATCGGCGACATCGCGGCCGCCTGGGGCTTTGCCAATTTCAGCCAGTTCTGCTGCGATTACAAGAAACTGTTCGGACAGACGCCCTCGTCCATGCTGCAGGGGCGGACCCGGCACTGAGCCTGGAGTCGCGCGAGTTCAAGGCGCTGGTACGGCAGGAAGCGACATATTCGGGCATATTCTGCAGATATGCCTTGGCATGCAAGCCTGCACTTGCTCATATGGCACAACGATGGCCCGGCCTGTCCGCTTATCTGCCCTGCTGCTCGCCGTCGGCCCTGTCGGTGATCTTCCCTTCGCAGGCCCCGGACAACGCCGGCCTTGCCAAAATACTGGCAGTGCGGCGGCAGAGACGGCACAATGCCCGCTGTCCAAGCCCGAGAATGAGAAAAAACGATGACGGCCCGCCCAGACGACATTTTCTCCCTGGAAAACTTCGAGTACCTTTGCTACGCCCGCCAGCAGGAGCCGGCCGCGCGCGAACTGGTGCGCCTGCTGCAATTGATCGACCGGCAGTATGGGCAACTGAGCGGCAAATTCTCCCTGCAGGTCTCCCCGGCAGTGACCCAGGCCGAACTGGAACAGCACATGCTGACCCGCGTGACCAGCGCCATTTCGGCCTTGCTCTCGGACCCGGGCTTCCATCTCAGTCCCAACGGTTTCGGGCAGCTGATCAACTTCCAGCGCTGGCTGTCCGCGCTCTTCGGCGCCAGTCATTTCATCAATGCCGATCACATCCTGCGCTCGCTCAACTTCGGCGGCCCGCAGTCGCAGGTGTTCGAGGTCAAGCCACTGGACCTGGTGAAGTTCTGCCTGCTTTATTCCCCCGAATCGGAACTGGCGCTGGATGTGGAAGCCCTGTGGGCACAGAACAAACCGCTGGCCGCCGCCCTCTTCCTGGCGCTGATGTCCCCGCGCTTCCTGGGTACGCCGGCGGCGCACTCCAAGCGCGAAGCGCTGCTGCAATGGCTGCCAGACCGGCTGCATGAACTGGAGTCGCTGGAAGGCTTGCCGGTCGGCGTGCTGCATGACGTGTACATGCATTGCAGCTACGCCGACTTGCCGCAGCGCCATCGCATCAAGGGCGCCATCAACCAGCTGCTGAAGAAGAAGCTGCACACCGAAGCACTGCACGACCTGGCGCAACCGGGTGACGCACGGGTCGATGGCAAGCCGGTCATGCTGGTGCTGCTGGAATGGTTTTCGGGCGGGCATTCGATCTATCGCACCCACTCCAAGACGCTGGAGGCCGCGCGCCGCCATTTCCACGTGGTCGCCATGGGCTATGCGAGCAATACCGATGAACTGGGCCGCGCGGTCTTCGATGAATTCATCACGCTGGAACAGCCGGCCGACCTGATGGCCAGCCTGCGCAGCGTGCGCGAGATTGCCCGGGCGCGTCGGCCGCGGGTGTTCTACATGCCCAGCGTGGGCATGTTCCCCATCACCATGTTTGCCGCCAACCTGCGCGTGGCGCCGTTGCAGGTGGCCGCGCTCGGGCATCCTGCGACCACGCATTCGCCCTGCATCGACTACATCAGCGTGGAGGACGATTTCGTGGGCGACCCGGCCTGCTTCAGCGAGAAGCTGCTGCGCCTGCCTGCCGATGGCCAACCCTATCGCCCCACCGCGATTCCCTTTGCCGTGCCTCGCCTGGAACGGTCCGACCAGCCGGTGGTCAACGTGGCCATTGCCGCCACCACCATGAAGCTCAATCCCCGCTTCCTGTCAGCCTGCCAGCGCATCGTTGATCTGTCGGCACAGCAAGCTGGCGGCCGGGCACGCCAGGTACGGCTGCACTTCCTGGTGGGGCAGGCGCAGGGGCTGCTCTATCCGCAGCTGCATCGGCTGATCCTGCGTTACGTGCCGGGCGCGCAGGTGTATCCGCACCAGCCCTACCAGCAGTACCTGTCGATCTTCAACCAGTGCGACATGTTTCTCTCGCCCCTGCCCTTCGGCAATACCAACGGCATCATCGACGCCTTCACCGTGGGCTTGCCTGGCATCTGCAAGACCGGGCCGGAAGTGTTCGAACATATCGATGAGGGGCTGTTTCGCCGCGTGGGCTTGCCCGACTGGACCATCGCCGCCACGCTGGACGATTACATCCTGGCGGCCGTACGCCTGGCCACCGACTATGAGGCACGCAGCGCGCTCTATGCCTTGCTGGCTGATCCCAAGGCCATGCAGACCCTTTTCGAGGGCCGCCCCGAATCACTGGGGGATGCACTGGCTGCGCTCTGCAGCCAAACATCACCGGGCTGAGGTTTCAGGCGGGCAGCACGGGCGCGGCCTGTTCCGGCGGCAATGCCGCCAGCACCGGCAAGCCCAAGGCCTGGCGTCGTTGCTGGCATTCGGGATTGGGCTGGCCATCCGCCTCCCAGGGCGAGAATTCGCGGCAGGTGCTGGGGCGCTGCGCATAGATGCGGCAACCGACGCCTGGCCGTCCCAGTTCACCCACGAGCGCGATGCAGCGGCCATGGCCGTGTTCGGTCCCCTTCATGCAGGCCAGCGTGTCGTTGACCTTGCTGGTCAGTTCCACCGGCACCATGCCGCCCAAACCATCGCTGAGTTCGCCACAGTAGAAGGACACGCGGAAATGCGCGCAGCAGCCGCCGCAGGCGGTGCAGGGATTGTCGGGGGAATCGGCCATGTCGGTGAAGAGGCGGTCTTCATCGATGATCCAGTGGAGGGCGGTGTTCTCACGCATGGGAACGGCAGCAAAGGCAAAACCGCCATGATACGACAGGCACAGTCCGCAGTGCGGACTGTGCCGCTTCATGCTCAGCTGCCCTTGCGCTCCTTGAACACCGGCACGAACATGTCATGCCACACCGCCGGCTTGGTCTTGATGGTGCCGGCTTTGCCCATGAAGATCACGTATTGCATGATGTCCACCGGCGTCGAGGTGAACTCGGTGCCCGGGTCCGCCAGCATCTGTTCCACTTCTTCCTGGGGCAGCTTGAGCTTGGAGACGCGCAGGAAGATCTCGGCTGCGCCCTTGCGGTTCTTGGCGATGTAGGCGTTGGCCTCTTCCTGCGCGGCCATGAAGGCCTGGGTCAGCTTGGGATTCTTGTCGGTAAAGGACTTGAGCGCAAAGACCACATCGATGGTGATGTGGCCCAGCACATCGGTGGAATTGAGCACGCGCGTGATGCCCGGGGCCTTGGCTTCCTGGTAGGAGAACGGCGGTGAGGTGAAGTGCGCCGTGATCTCCGTCTTGCCCGAGACCAGGGAAGCCATCGCTTCCGGATGCGACAGGCTCACCGTCAGCGGATCCAGCTTGGCGTAGTTCTCGATGCCGAAGGTCTTGGCAGCAGCCATCTGCAGCAGCACGGCCGACAGCGAGGTCTTGATGCCGGGAATGGCGATCTTGTCCTTGGGCGTGAAGTCCTTGAGCGATTTGACGTTCGGGTTGTTGGTATTGAGCCAGAGCGGCGAAGTCGACAGCGCTCCCAATCCCACCACTTCCGAACGCGGAATGCCATGGGCCTTGGACCACAGCGTCACGAAACCCGGTGCGCCGGTGCCGGCGATGTCGAGGTTGCCGGCCAGCATGGCGTCATTGATGACATTGCCGCCGTCGAGCAGCACCCACTTGGTCTTGACTTCGCCCAGGCCCATGGCCTTGGCGTGCTTTTCCACCAGGTTCTGGTCGCGGATCACCATCAGCGGCAGGTACAGCAAGCCATAGCCGTGCGAGATGCGCACTTCCTGCGCTTCCGCGCGGGCGGTGCCGGATACGGCGGACAGCGCCAGGGCGCTGGCCATCATGAGGCTGGTAAAGGTACGTCGTTGCATGCTTGTCTCCTGAAGGTCGTCAGTTTATCGGTCTTGTATGGATCGTTGCGTGTTGATGTAGGGATTGCGCGGACCTTGTATGGAAACAAGGTCCGCCCGTCCGGCAGCTCAGTGCTGCATGCCCCAGCGGCGGATGGTGCGCTTCTCGATCTGGGCGAAGATCAGGTTCTCCACCACCAGGCCGATGATGATCACGAAGAACAGGCCCGAGAAGACATTGGCCGTTTCCAGCTGGTTGCGGTTTTCGAAGATGTACCAGCCCAGGCCACCCGCCCCCGAGGAGACGCCAAAGACCAGCTCGGCCGCGATCAGCGTGCGCCAGGCGAAGGCCCAGCCCACTTTCAGGCCGGTCAGGATGCTGGGGAAAGCGGCCGGGATCAGGATCGATTTCACCAGCGAGAAGCGGCGCAGGCCATAATTCTGGCCGACCATGCGCAGCGTGTTGGAGACCGCACGGAAGCCGCCATGCGTATTGAGCGCCACCGCCCACAGCACCGAGTGCACCAGCACGAAGATGATGCTGCCGGTACCCAGCCCGAACCAGATCAGCGCCAGCGGCAACAGCGCGATGGCCGGCAGCGGGTTGAACATTGAGGTCAGCGTCTCCAGCAGGTCATTGCCGATGCGCGAGCTGATGGCCACCGTCGTCAGCAGCCCGGCCAGCAGGATGCCCAGGCCATAGCCGACCAGCAGGGTCTGCATCGACACGGCGGCGCGCTGCAGCAGCACGCCGGAGCCGATGCCGGAGAGGAAGGCTTGCACCGTCTCGCTGAAGCTGGGGAAGAGCAAGGCATTGTCGAGCCAGCGGCCGTAGACTTCCCAGACCAGGGCCAGTACCAGCAGGATCACGGTCTTGCGCAGCCAGCCCATGCGGTACAGGGATTCGAAGGCCGACTGCGGCCGCTGCACTTCGGCAGTGGCATCGGGATTGGGATCGACCAGGATTTCCGGGCGAACGAAGGGCAGATTGGTTTGCATGATGAGGTCTCCTGCGCGGCTCAGTGATGGGCGAACAGCATGTCGTTGATGCGGGTTTCCAGTTCGGCCTGGGCAGCCGTTCCCAGCTGGCCGGGATCGATGCTGTTGAGTTCGGCGCGAACCTGGCCCGGGTGCGGCGTGAGCAGCAGGATGCGGGTGCCCACGCGGATCGCTTCTTCGATCGAGTGGGTCACGAAGAGCACGGTGAACTGGGTGTCGTCCCACAGGCGCAGCAGTTCATCCTGCATCTTGCGGCGGGTCAGTGCATCGAGGGCGGCGAAAGGCTCGTCCATCAGCAGCACGTCCGGCTCCATGGCCATGCCACGGGCAATCGAGACACGCTGCTTCATGCCGCCGGAGAGCATGTGCGGATAGCTGTCGATGAACTTGGCCAGACCGACCTTGCTGATGTAGTACTCGGCGCGCTCGGCGGCAGCCTTTCCTTGCAGGCGGCCACTGGCGTGCAGCGCGAACTCCACGTTCTGGCGCACCGTCTTCCAGGGCAGCAGCTGGTCGAATTCCTGGAACACCATCATGCGGTCCGGTCCCGGCTCATGCACTTCCCGCCCCTTGAGACGGATCGCCCCCGAGGTCGGCTGCAGGTAGCCGCCGATGGCCTTCAACAGGGTGGACTTGCCGCAGCCCGAAGGGCCCAGCAGGATGTAGCGGTCGCCAGGATGGACGTTGAAACTGACGTTCTGGGTCGCCGTGACCAGCGAATCGGTGGTCTTGTACTGCAGGGTAACGCGGTCGATTTCCAGCAGCGGACGCGATGGGTCGAGGATAGCCGCAGCTTGGGCAGGGTCGCTCATGCTTGTCTCCAAATGATTTATAAGAATTATTGATGCTGGAACGGATGCTAGGCCGCCAAGCTGTAACCAATCTGACTAAATCCTGACGTCTGTTGCAGGTGAGCGGTTCGGGCATACAATGGCGCCCTGCCCAAGCAGCGTCCAACAGCTGCGGCATCGAAAAACAACACTGGAGATCCCATGCGCATCCTGCTGGTCGAAGACACTGCCGACGTCGCCGAGGCCATCGTTTCCCACCTGGCCCGCATCGGCCACACCGTCGAATGGGAAAGCCACGGCGGCCACGCCGCGCGCCGCCTGGGCGAGGCCTTCGACCTGCTGATCCTGGACGTGATGCTGCCGCAGACCGATGGCTTCGCCCTGCTGGAGCAATTGCGCGCCCGTGGCCAGCACACGCCGGTGCTCATGCTCACCGCCTGCGGCGAGATCGAGGAACGCGTGCGCGCACTGGACCTGGGTGCCGACGATTACCTGGTCAAGCCTTTCGACTTCCGCGAACTGGAGGCGCGCATCCGCGTGCTCCTGCGCAGGAGCGGCGGCGAATCGACCAACCTGCTGCACTGTGCCAACCTGTGCATCGACCGCAAGAGCCGCACCGCCACGCTGGACGGGCAACCCATCGAACTGACCCGGCGCGAGGTGACGCTGCTGGAAATCATCGCCGCCCGGCCGGGACGCATCTTCAACAAGGATGAGCTGATGGATCGGCTCTTCACGGTCGATGACACCCCCAACGCCAACACGGTCGAGCAATACGTGGCGCGCCTGCGCAAGAAACTGGCCGGTGCCGCCTTCGAGATCCGCACCCTGCGCGGACTCGGATATCAGCTGGTGTTGCAGGCCCCGGCATCCGCTGAACCTGCGGCGTCCACCCCGGCCGCTGCCCTGCACTGATGCTGGGCCGCTCGCCCCACGTCGTCGCCGGGCGTTCGCTCTACACACGCCTGGTGGTGCGCGTGGGCGCGGTGCTGCTGGTGAGCGCCGCCGTGCTGCTCATCGCCATCTGGATCTCGACCCAGCTGGCCGCACGCCAGGCCTATGACCGCATCCTGGCCGGCAGCGCCTTGCAGATCGCCGAGAACACCTGGTACGACCATGGCGAGGTCAATGTCGATGTGCCGCTGGCGGCGCTGTCGATGCTGGGCACGGGGGACCATGCGATCTATGCGGTCTTCGATCCGCGTGGACGGGTGATTGCGGGTGATGCCGAATTCCGTCCGGAGATTCCCTGGAACGAACTGGAGCAAGGCCCCTTGCTGCGCGATGGCGATTATCTGGGCACGCCCGTGCGCATGGCCATCATCGGGCGGCGCATGCCGGTCGACAGTCCGCATCCGTGGGCGGTCATCGTGCTGGCGCAGACCAACAATGCGCGCATGTCCTTTGCGCAGAGCCTGGGCGGCAAGGCGCTGGTGGTGATCGTGGCCATGAGCGCGCTGACCATCTTGGCAGCGATGTTCACGCTCTACCAGGCACTGGCGCCGCTCAAGCGCATCGAGGCGGCCATCCGTGAGCGGGACCTGAACGATCTTTCACCCCTGTCGCTGACCGTGCCGGCCGAGACGCATGCGCTGGTCTCGGCCATCAACGCCTTCATGGAGAGGCTGGTGGTCCACCGCGCCACCATGCGCCGCGTGATCGGCGATGCCGCGCACCAGCTGCGCACGCCCGTCACCGCCCTGGTGGCGCAGATGGAACTGCTGGCCACCGAACCCAGCGAAGAAAAGCGCCAGCGCCACCTGGCCCTGCTGCGCGAACGCACGCGCCACCTGGGTGCGCTGGTGAACCAGCTCATCAATCACGCCATGGTCCAGCATCGCAATGACAGCCGGCTGCAGGAGCGCATCGATCTGGCCGACCTGGTGCGCTCGCAGATGACCGAAGTGCTGTCCAATCGCGCGCGCACGCCGCACGACCTGGCGCTGGATGTGCCGCCCCTACCCTGTTTGATCCAGGGCGATCCGATTGCACTGGGCGAGGCCATCAAGAACATCCTCGACAACGCCCTGCAATACGGCGCGCCGGGGCTGTTGCACGTGCGGCTGGACAGCGACGGCCAGCGCCACCGCCTGAGCTTCATCGATGACGGGCCGGGGATAGCTGCCGAGGATTGGGAACGATTGCGCAAGCCCTTCGCCCCGCGCGGCGAGAACCGCATGGGGGCGAGCCTGGGCTTGTCCATCGTGGAAGAAGTCATGCGCGCGCATGCGGGCGAGATGCGCTTTGCTTACCTGCCTGACGGGCATTTTGCGGTCATGCTGGATTTTCCGGCCTGGCAGGAGCCGGCCTGAGGTTCTGATCGTCCTGGTCAGCGCCCTATTTCCATTCCAGGATCGCATTGCGGCGGTCCAGCCAATGCACCTTCACGCTGCCCGGTGCCACTTTGCGTGCCGCACAGGCGCTGGCGGCCAGCGCGAAGGAGGCGTCGTAGTAACGTCCGCTGGCCGAGGAGCGCAGCGGCGTCTGCGGCGCATTGCGGGCAATCCAGTCGGCCGCATTGGTGCGCAGGAAGATCATGCAGGCGCTGCCGCTGGTCTCGGCCACCTGGCAGGCGCAGCTGTTGCCGGAGGTGGTGATGGGTTCGCTGAGCTGCGGGTTACGGTTCAGCGCATCCGGAACCGGTACGGGGACCGGCACCGGAAGCGGCACACCCTGCTGCGGACCATAGTGCCCGCCCAGGTCGCGGGTGGTGACCTGGGCCGTGGCCGGCAGGAGCAGCACGCCCAACAGCAGCGGCAGGCATCGGATCATGTTCATGGACGTTGGCTCCTTGCTGGCATCAGGTTGATTCAGGCGCGGGCGCGCAAGCGATACAGGCTGGTGGTTTCCTTGCTGCGCGCGGCATGCAGGGGATCGTCGCGATCGACTGCCTTGCCGTGGCGCGGCTTGATGTCGTGGCGCGCCACCACTTCGAGGCCGGCCTGGGCAATCGCCTCGGTCAGCATCCCGGGCGCGCGCAGACCCAGGTGTTCGGCGAAATCGGACAGGATGAGCCAGCCTTCGCCCTGCGGCGTGAGGTGATCGGCGAGGCCCTTCAGGTAGCCCAGCAGCATGCGGCTGTCCGGGTCATAGACCGCATGTTCGATCGGTGAACTGGGACGCGCCGGCAGCCAGGGCGGATTGCAGACGATCAGCGGTGCGCGTCCCGGCGGGAACAGGTCGGCCTCCTGCAATTGCACCTGCGGCAAGAGCCCCAGTCCTTGCAGGTTCTCGCGTGCGCAGGCCAGCGCGCGCGGGTCCATGTCGGTGGCGATGATCTTGCGCACGCCGCGCTGCGCCAGGACGGCGGAGAGCACGCCGCTGCCCACGCCGATATCAAAGGCCAGTTCGGTCGATGGCAGCGGCGCCTTGGACACCAGGTCCACGTATTCACCGCGCACCGGTGAGAAGACGCCATACCACGGATGGATGCGGCCACCGAGTGCGGCGATCTCGACGCCCTTCTTGCGCCATTCATGCGCACCGATCAAGCCCTGCAGCTCGCGCAGCGAGACGGCAAAGGATGCCGCCTGCAACGCCGGCTCATAAGCTTCGCTGCAGGCAGCCTGCACGTCTGGCGCACGGCGCAGCGGCACCACGAAACCGGGCTCGACGGGAATGAGCAGCATGCCAAGGATGCGCGCGCGCTGCGCCTGCATCTGGCGATGATGATGGAAGGCCTGTGCCGGGCTCTCGGCGGTGGCCGGTTTGGATTTGCCCTTGGCCTGGGCGCGCTCGCGGGCGCGGTCCACACGTCGGCCCAGGGCTTGCAGCAGCTGGCGTGCATTCTGGAAGTCGCCGCGCCAGAGCAGGCCGGTCCCCTCGCAGGCCAGCTTGTAGGCAGTATCTGCGGCCATCTGGTCGTCCGCCTCGACCACGCGCTTGGGCGGCGCATTGCCGGCCTCGGAATGCCAGCGCAGCTGCTGTGAAGTGGCACCGGTGGTCCAGGTGATGAAGGCGGGAGTGTCGTCGTGTGAGGTCATGAATCAGGGGATCAGCGAGCGCGGCGCAGGGTGCACCGCGCAAAAACAGCCGCCAGTGTAACAAAGCACAGGCTGCGCGCGGCGCTGCCGGAACTTACGACGGGCGGGCGGACCCAAACAGCAGAACTTGATGCCGGGCAAACCCCGGCGCCTTTTTTTGCCGGCCCGGGCGCGATGCGCCTATGATGGAGCCGGTCCATCACCGAAGGAGAATCCATGAGCGAGCCCATGCAAACCCCAGCGTTCGACCACCAGCGCCTGCTGGACATGGTCGGCCAGTTCGAGGCGGAATTGCAGAAACTGCCCGCTGGCAGCACCGAAGCCGACCAGCTGCGCGAAGACATCGCCCGTCTGCGCCAGCACCTGAGCCAACCGCAGCCGCATGCGGGACAGGTCGGCGATACCTGGCACTCCCTGCGCCGTGCCGCCGACAGCCTGGAAAACCAGGTCCTCAAGGACAGCCCCTACATCACCGAAATGGGGCGCATCATCGGGCTGATCTGATGGGTCGACCCATGAACGGCTGCAACGGCCGATGAAAAACCGCCTGTCGCTGGAATTGCGGCAGGCGGTTTTGTTCGTCAAGCTTCAGGCGCAGATCAATGCGCCGGCAGCGGAATCCACTCGGTCTCACCCGGAATGTCCGGGAACACGTTCTTGTCCCGGCCATTCCACGCGACCTTGGCCGCTTCGATCTTCTCGCGCGAGGTCGCCACGAAATTCCACCAGACGAAGCGCGGACCATCCAGCGGCGCGCCGCCCAGGATCATGAAGACCGTTTCTCCCACCGCCTTGAGCGCCACTGCCGCACCGGGGGCCAGGATGGCCAGCGTGCCCGGCTCCATGCGCTCGCCGTCCAGCATCACCTCGCCGCGTACCACGTAGACCGCCCGCTCCTGCACATCGGCGGCAATCTCCAGCTCGGCGCCTTGCGTGGTGCTGCCCGCCACATACAGCGTCGGGCTGGCCGTGGCCACCGGCGAGCTCACGCCGAACGCCGAACCCGCCAGCACGTGCAGACGGGCGCCGCCTACTTGCGCCTCAGGCATGTCCTCCGAGGCGTAATGACGGAACAGCGGATCGCTCTCCTCCTGCTCGGCCGGCAGGGCCACCCACATCTGCAGTCCATGCACCGGCACTTTCTGCTCGCGGATATCGTCGGGAATGCGCTCGGAATGGACGATGCCGCGTCCCGAGGCCATCCAGTTGACCGCCCCCGGGGTGATGCGCTGGACCACGCCCAGGCTGTCACGGTGCATCATGGCGCCCGAGAACAGGTAAGTCACGGTGGCCAGGCCGATGTGGGGATGCGGACGCACATCGCCTTCGGTGGTGCCGGCATCGAATTCCACCGGTCCCATATGATCGAAAAAGACGAAGGGACCGACCGTGCGTGCAGCCGCCGCCGGCAGCAGCCGCCGGACCGGGAAACCGATGTCACGGGTCAGGCCGTGGATCTGGTGAAGAATGTTGCTCATGGTGCTCTCCTGGTGCGGCGGGCCTGGTTGGCGGCCCGCCTGCTGGGTTCATGGGGAATGCTTGCTCAGAAACGGCCGGCGCGGAAATCGTCGATGGCGGCTTCCACCTGTTCACGGGTGTTCATCACGAACGGTCCCCACTGGGCGATCGGCTCGTTCAAGGGCTTGCCGGCGATGAGCAGGAAGCGGCTGCCCTGCTCGGCCCGCACCGTCACTCCAGCCGAACCGACGGCGTTGGAGAGCACGGCCATGCGGCCAGCCTCGGCGGCGCGGGTCTCGCTGCCTGCCGCGCCTACGGCCAGCTTGCCTTCATAGACGTAAAGGAAGGCATTGTGCGTGGCCGGGATCGGCAGGTCCAGCGTCACGCCGGATTCCAGCTTCAGGTCCAGGTACAGCGGCTCGGTGGTCTCGCGGCTGATGGCGCCCGCCACGCCAAAGGCGGTACCGGCCAGGACGCGTACCTTCACGCCCGGTTGCGGCTCGGTCTCGGGGATGCCCGCCGAGGGGATGTCCTGGTAGCCGGGATCGGTCATCTTGTCCTTGCCCGCCAGGTTCACCCACAGCTGGAAGCCGCTCATGAGGCCGTTTTCCTGTTCCGGCAACTCCGAATGGACCAGCCCGCGGCCGGCGGTCATCCACTGCATGCCGCCCGGTTCCAGCAAGCCTTCGTTACCGGCATTGTCGCGGTGGCGCATACGGCCGGCCAGCATGTAGGTCACGGTTTCAAAGCCGCGGTGCGGGTGGTCGGGGAAACCGGCCAGGTAATCGCTGGGCTCGTCCGAATGGAAAGCGTCGAGCATCAGGAACGGGTCCAGGCGGCGCTGCAGGTCGTGGGTCAGCACGCGGGTGAGGCTCACGCCGGCGCCATCCTGTGTGGGGATGCCGTTGACCAGGCGTTCGATTTGACGGGTGTAGGGGGTGCTCATGTTTGTCTCTCCTGAAGAGGCCCGCACTTCGTGGGTGCGGGCCGATGGATCATGGTCAAAGGATGCAATGGGACGCTGTGCGACTCAACGGCTTTCTTCCGGCTGGGCTTGCGGGTCGATCGAGGACACCAGCAGCAGCGCGCCGATCAGGGCCACGTTCTTGAGGAAGTGGATCATCTGGCCTTGGGCGGCAGCGCCTTCGAGCGTCCAGAAATGGTGGGCCGACAGGGTCGCGCCGACAGTGAAGAGCGCAATCACCAGCGACACCGGACGCACGCCACGGCCGCTCATGAGCAGCAAGCCGCCGCCGACTTCGACCAGGATGGTGACCAGCACGGCCAGGGTCGGGACCGGCAGGCCGAGGCTGCTGAAGTAGCCGACGGTGCCGGCAAAGCCGACGATCTTGAAGATGCCCGAAATGACGAACAAGGAAGCCAGCAGGACGCGGCCGATACGGAAGGTGGTGAAGTTGGTGATCATGGTAAGCCTCTCTGTGTTTGGGTGAACGACGATGTTTGAATTGTGATGCCGTGTTGCCTTGAATCTTGTTGCCTGATGCCAATCATTTAACCGGCTCTCGCTGTGCTCTGCTGTTTGCGCATTCGCTGCAGCCAGTGACGACAGAATAGGCAAGTTCCGTTTCGGCTAAAACTGATTATCTTTTTATAATCATGATCTAAATTTTAGATATAGTTGACACTTCATCACTTCAAAACTTCAAAACTTCAAAACTTCATCGTAGCTTGAGGACAATATGAATATTGAACGTCTGTCGCTGGATCAGTTGCGGGTTTTCGTGCAGGTGGCTGACAGCGGCAGTTTCCTGGCGGCCGCACGCAAGCTGGCGCGGGCACAGTCGGCCGTCAGCTACGCCGTCGCTACGCTGGAAGACCAGCTTGGCGTGCTGCTGTTCGACCGCAGTGGTTACCGGCCCCAGCTGACCAGTCCCGGCGTGGCTTTGCTGGCCGATGCTCGGCAGGTGCTCGATCACGTGGATTCACTGCAGGTCCGGGCCAATTCCTATGCGCGCGGGCAAGAGCTGGAAGTCTCGCTGGCCGTGGACGTGTTCTTCCCTACCGATTGCCTGGTGGACCTGTTGCAGCGCTTTCGCCAGGCCTTTCCGGCGGTGACGGTACGGCTGGAAGTCGAAGCACTGGGGGCGGTGGCCGAGCGCGTCATTGACGGCCGCTCCATGCTGGGCATCTTGGGGACGCTGCCGACCACGCCGCCCAACCTGCTGCGCATTACGCTGCCCAGCGTGCAACTGGTGGCGGTGGTGGCACCGGACCACCCGCTGGCCAAGGTGAAAGGAAGGATTTCCGAAAAGCTCCTGCAGCAGCAAACCCAGCTGGTGCTGTCGGACCGCAGCGAGCTCACTGCCCGCCAGGATTTCTCGGTGCACTCGCGGCTGACCTGGCGCATGAGCGATCTGGGCACCAAGCACGCCCTGCTGCGCGCAGGCATGGGCTGGGGCAACATGCCGCTGCATGTGGTCAAGAATGACCTCGACACCGGGCGCCTGGTGAGCATCAGCACCATCCACCATCCGCCGCCAGGGGCGGAACTGCCGATCCAGTGCGTCTACAAACCCGACCATCCGGCGGGTCCGGCCCTGTCGTGGTGGCTGGACTCGCTGGCGGCATTGACGGCCTTGTCGCCGGTTAGCCCGGCGCAAGCATGAATACAGGCCAAAACCGATAATTTCAATTTATCGTCTTTAGGCGATAAAAGTAAAATATAAGATATTTCTTGTATTGCAGTTTTATCGCTCTTCTCCTATATTTTCGTCAACAGCCGCACGGCCCGGCCCTCCGCCGAGCCCACCGTCGCGGCTGCCTCCTTGTCTTGACGGAACTCCCATGGCCAATGATTTCCCCATCAGCCTCTCCATCCAGTTACGCGAGCATCTGCGCGCCTTGCGCAAGCAGCAGCGCTTGACACAGGCGCAACTGGGTAAACGCATCGGCGTGAGCCAGGCGCGCATTGCCGAGATCGAAGCCAATCCGGGGGCCGTCAGCGTGGAGCAGCTGCTGCTGCTCCTGGCGACGCTGGGGGCCGGTCTCAAGCTGCATGTACATGCAGCCGACCAGCCGATGCACAGTGTCGCGGAGCCGGGGGCAGCCTTTATCCCGGCCCGCAAACAGGGTTCCTGGTAATGCTGCACGCCTGGATGAACGGTGAGCTGGTCGGCACCTGGAGCGTGGAACGCCAAGTCCATCGCTTCCGCTATGCGCCCACGTGGGTGCGCTCGTCGCATTTCCGTCCACTGTCGCTGTCCCTGCCGCTGACCGCCTCGGGCGAGCTGCGCGGCGACAGCGTGCGCAACTATTTCGACAACCTGCTCCCCGACAACGCCGATATTCGCGAACGGCTGCGGCAACGCTATCGCCTGCCCTCCACCGACGTCTTCGACCTGTTGCAGGCGCTGGGACGGGACTGCGTCGGGGCGCTGCAATTGCTGCCACCGGACCAGGAACCAGAAGGCTGGCGCAGCATCCACTGCGAGCGCCTGGATGAGGCCGCGCTCGAGCAGTTGCTGTATGCCCTGCCCTTGTCCTCGCCCCTGGCCAGCGCCCAGGAAGATGCGCTGCGCATCTCGATCGCAGGCGCACAGGAAAAGACCGCATTGACCTGGCATCGCGGCAAATGGTGCCGTCCCCTCGGTGCCACGCCGACCACGCACATCATCAAGCTGCCGCTGGGCCTCATCGGCGGCGTGATGCAGCGGGTCGATGCGGGGGACTCGGTCTACAACGAATGGCTGTGCTCCCGCATCCTGGCGGCGATGGGTCTGCCGGTGGCGTCAGCGCGGGTGGAACATTTCGGGCGTCATACGGTGCTGGCCGTAGAGCGTTTCGACCGCGCCAGGATGAAGGAAGGATGGATCGCACGCCTGCCGCAGGAAGATTTCTGCCAGGCCTTCGGCCTGCCGCCGACCATGAAGTACGAAAGCCAGGGCGGTCCCGGCCTGAACCAATGCCTGGGCCTGCTCAACGCCAGCAGCCAGGGCGGCGACAAGACCTATTTCCTGCTGGCGCAACTGGCCTTCTTCCTGCTGGCGGCCACCGACGGCCATGCCAAGAATTTCTCGCTGCACCTGCATGCGGGTGGCCGCTACGAGATGACGCCGCTGTATGACGTGCTGTCGATGTGGCCCTACTTCGGCAAAGGCCCTAACCAGTTCCGCGCGCGCCAGGCCGGTCCGGCCATGCTGCTGCGCGGACGCAATCCGCATCGCCACTTCCATACCATCGAAGCCCGCCACTGGCGGCAGCTTGCCCTGCAGCACGGCGGGGAGCCGGTGTGGCAGGCCATGCTGGCGCTGGTGCAAGGCGCGGAGGATGCCCTGGCGGTCGCCGAAGGCGAACTCCCCGACGACTTCCCTGTACGCACCTGGGAGCGCATCAGCGAGGGTGTCCGCCACCACCAGCAGCGCTTCATGCGAGAGGCAGGCCAGTAAATCAGGAGGCCGCGAAGCGTTCGCGATATTGCCCGGGGCTCACGCCAAGCTGGCGCAGGAAGACCCGCCGCAGGTTCTGCTCTTCCCCGTAACCGGACTGGCTGGCGATGCGCTTGAGCGGCAGACGGGTTTCTTCCAGCGCGCGGCGCGCCGCTTCCAGGCGCATCAGCTCGACCGTGCGCGCCGGCGTACGGCCGGTCTCGGCCACATACAGCCGGGCGAAGGTACGCGGACTCATGTTGGCCTGGCGCGCCAGGTTCTCCACCCGCAGATCCGCCTCCAGATTGCCGGCGATCCAGGCATGCAGCTCGGCAAACCGCCCCGCCCCGGTCGCCTGCGCGGCCAGCGGCGTGCTGAATTGCGATTGTCCACCCGGCCGCTTGACGAACATCACCAGCTGGCGCGCCGTCGCAATGGCCGCGGCGTGGCCCAGGTCCTGCTCCACCAGCGCCAGGGTCAGGTCGATACCGGCAGTCACGCCCGCCGAGGTCCAGATACGGCCCTGGCGGATATAGATGGGCTCGCCATCCACTTCCAGCATCGGATAGCGCTGCTGCAGCTCGTGGGCGGATTCCCAGTGCGTGGTCACGCGCAGGCCATCCAATACGCCGGCCTCGGCCAGATGGAAAGCACCGGTACAGACCGAACAGACGCGCTGGGCCAGGGGTGCGGCCTCGCGGATCCAGGCGACCAGGGCGGGATCGATGCTGAAGACCTCGCCCGCACTGCCGCCGGGAGAAATCAAGGTATGCAGTCCCCCAGCAAGCAGCAGCGCGTCCAGCGCAGGGAGGGATTGCGTCAACACCGGCAGGCCGGCACTGGTGGTCACCGCGCCGCCTTCTGCCGAGGCCACGTGCAGGCGATAGACTTCACGGCCCTGCAGCCGGTTGGTGGTCGCCAGCACCTGCATGGGGCCGGCAAGATCGAGCAGGTTCATGCCGGCATAGGCCAGCAGCACCACATTGCGCGCGGCCTGTGTGGCTTGCGCGGAAAGCACGGGGGTCATTGGAATCATCCTCCGATGTTAGCGCAGGCCCGCGGCCAGTGCCGTGCGCCCGCCACGCTGGGCCCACATCCAGCGCAGCGTGGCCAGCGCCGACACCAGCAGCACCGGCAGGATGGCCGCATTGAGCGTTTCCCAGCCGAAGCGGGCCAGCAAGGGACCGGCGCCCAGCGTCGCCAGGGCCGTGGCGGCATAGCGCATCAACTCGGCCAGGCCCTGGGTCTTGGCGCGTTCCGACGGGGTATAGGATTGCGCCAGCAAGGTAGTGCCACCGACGAACATGAAATTCCACCCCACGCCCAGCAGCAGCAAGGCCACGTAGAAAGCGGGCAGCGTGGTGGAGAGCATGGCGATGATGGCGCAGCCGAGGTTCATGCCCAGACCCGCCAGCAGCACCGGTCCCAGGCCGCAGCGCTGGATCAGGCGTCCGGCAAAGAAGGATGGCGCATACATGCCCACCAGGTGCCACTGGATGATGGCCGCGCCGTCATCGATGCCGTGATGGCAGGCCACCGCCGCCAGGGGGGCGGCCGTCATGATGAACATCATCACCATGGACCCGGCCACGTTGTTGGCCACCGAGGCCATGAACACCGGTGTGCGTGCAATGGCCGAGAGCGGGCGGGCCGGTGCAAGCTCGGCCTGCGACTGCGCCGCAGTGGACGGCTCGGCCTGGTCCCGATAGAACAACACCAGTACCACCACCGACAACAGCCCCATGAGCGCCACCACCAGATAGGCCCCGGCAAACAGCGCCGCCGGAAACCAATCCTTGCTCCAGGCCGCCAGCGCCGGGCCGACCAGGGCCGCGATGACACCCCCGGCCAGCACGGTGGAGATGGCGCGGCTCTTGGCCGCTTCGGCTACCGCATCGGCGGCGGCCAGCCGGTAATACTGCGCAAATGCCTGAAATACACCGACCAACGCGGTGCCAACGCAGAAGGTCCAGAACTGCCCGTGCCAGACCGACCACACCGAAATGAGCCCACCGGCACAGCAGCTGGCCGCCCCCAGCACGAAGGACCAGCGCCGCCCCAGGCGCTGGATCAGGAAGGCCGCAAACCAGGTCACCACCGCGCCAGCCACGGTGATGAGGGCGAACGGCAAGGTTGCCAGCGCCTTGTCCGGCGCCAGTTGCCAGCCGGTCAGCGCGGTCAGGGTCAGGTCGATCGAGATGGCGCAGGTAAACAGGCCCTGGCACAAGGCCAGGATGGCGGCATTGCGGCTACCGCCAGGGGAACCGGCAGGCGAGGAGAAGCGCATGGATTTGCTCCGATGGGTCAATGATGGAAAAATTGTCGAATTCCCACCCGCTTGGCGTCAATGACACAAGACCTTCAATTTCTGCCAAGCCCATCAAGAACAGGACTCCCATGCTGATACAGGCCCCTCAATCCGCCCTGCTGGTGATCGATCCCCAGGAGCGCCTCCTGCCCGCCATCCATGACGGCCCTGCCGTACTGGCGCAGCTGGTGCGCATGGCCAGCATTGCCGGACTGCTGGGCGTGCCGGTGCTGGCCACCGAGCAGATGCCCGACAAGCTCGGGCCCAATCATCCGGAGATCGCGCGGCTATGCGACAAGACCTTGTCCAAACAGCATTTCGATGCCTGCGCGGACGGCTTGCTACCCGTCATCCCGCCGACCGTACGGCAGATCATCATCGCCGGGTGTGAAACCCACATTTGCGTGCTGCAGACGGCGCTTTCATTGCTGCGACAGGGCTATACGGTGCTGCCCCTGCTGGAGGCCTGCGGCTCGCGCCGCGCGCTGGACCGCGATGCCGCCTTCGAGCGCATGCGCGCGGCGGGCGCCATTCCCGTCACGCTGGAGATGGTGGCTTACGAATGGCTGCAGCACAGTGCGCATCCGCAGTTCCGGGCAGTCCTGAAACTGGTGAAGTAACGGGGTCCGCAAGGCCCAAAGGGGCCGGCGTAATCGAAAAGCAAGTTTCGCCTTGCCCCGATGAAAGTTTTGATTGGCAGGCCTGCGAATGCGTTTCACAGGTGAGAAGTGTGGTAAAAGTAACGAAAAAATCGCAGCGTGGCCGCATGACAATGTGGCGCATCACATATCATCACGCCAAGCCTTGGCCAGCCGACGCCGCCACAACACAGAGGAATCTCCAACGCTTATGTCCAGCTTACCTGTCCCCACGCCCATCCAGTCGCCGCCTCCGCTCACCCTGCACGCGCTGCGTGCCAGTTGCTCGGCCTGCAGCATGCACCAGCTGTGCCTGCCGATGGGGCTGGATCAGGGCGACATGCAGCGCCTGGAACAGGTCATCAACCGCCGCCGCAAGGTCAAGCGCGATGAAAGCCTGTACCGTCTCAACGACAAGTTCGACATGCTCTATGCCATTCGCCTGGGCCATTTCAAGACCTTCCAGGGCAATACCAATGGCGGCCAGCAGATCACCGGCTTCCAGATGGCGGGCGAACTGCTGGGCATGGATGCCATCGGCGCCGGCCATCACCTGTGCGAAGCGGTGGCGCTGGAAGACAGCGAAGTCTGCGAGATTCCCTTTACCCGCCTGGAGGAATTGTTCCGCGACATGCCCACGCTGCTGCGCCAGTTCCATCGCATGATGAGCCTGGAGATTTCGCGCGAGCAACGCGTCATGCTGACCCTGGGCAGCATGACCGCGCAGCAGAAGATGGCGGCCTTCATGCTCAACCTGTCCTCGCGCTACGCCAGCCGGGGCTATTCCTCGACCCGCTTCCAACTGCGCATGACGCGCGAGGAAATCGGCAACTACCTGGGCCTGGCCGTGGAAAGCGTGAGCCGCCTGCTGACCAATTTCAAGAAGACCGGCGTCATTGAGGTCAACCACCGCGATGTGGAACTGTGCGACCTGCCGGCCCTGCGCGCCATCGCGCTGGGCAACGATCCCTGCGCCTGATCTGGGCGGCGAAGCCCCCGGCCCCCTTGCCGGGGAACGGGGCGCTGAGGTTAGAATGGCCGCATGACAGAACGACCGACTTCTTCCGCCCCCGCCCTCCAGCGTTTCCTGCGCGCCCGCGTGGCGCGCGACCACCACCTCGGACTGCCGCTCACCACGGGCCTGATGGCCGTGCTGGCCACGGCCATGCTGTTTGCGCTGATCGCCTACGAAGTCAGCAGCAAAGGCGCACTCACGCACCTGGATCAGCAACTGGCGGACTGGTTCAACCAGCATGCCTTTTCACCCCTGACCGAACTGGTGCTCGGCTATACGCACCTGCATGGCACCATCGGCGTGCTGGTCATGGGCGCACTGTTGCTCTGGCATATGGTCCGCAAGCAGCGCTGGGCCTGGGTCACCGACCTGCTGCTGGTGCTGCCCGGCGGCATGCTGTGCAATTTCACTCTCAAGCACATTTTCGCGCGCCTGCGTCCCAGTTTTGACGACCCCATCCTGGTGTTGCACAGCTACAGCTTTCCCAGCGGACACACCATCGGCGCCACCCTGCTCTACGCCATGCTGGCGGCCTACCTGCTCAACCAGCCGGGCGTGACCGCCGCCATCGGTACGCGCCTGAAGACCGGCGAGCGCGGCGTGCAGGCCGCCGTCATCGGCGCAGCCCTGCTGCTGGTGGCGCTGACGGCCTTCAGCCGGGTCTACCTGGGCGCGCATTTCCTGAGCGACGTAGTGGGTGCGATGCTGCTGGGCACGGCCTGGTTCGCGCTGTGGACGACCGTGGTTTTCACGTGGCAGCGGCACTATTACGCGCAACCGCGCTCCAACGGGCTCTGAAACCATATTCCCATTGCCTGCGGATGACAGAACAAGACACGACCCAGGAATTGCCCGCCAGCCATGGCCACCCCGACGCGGCACGCTGCCCTGACGTGGTGGCCGCCATCAACGCCCGTGCCGGCGGCGGCCACGCCGACGAACTGGCCGCCCACATCACCGCTGAATTCGCCCGACACGGCCTGCACGCCATGGTGCATCTGGCACGCAGCGGCGAAGACATGCTGCAGACTGCACGCAATGCCGTGCGCGACAAGATCGCGGTGGTCGCCGTGGGCGGCGGCGATGGCAGCGTCAATGCCGTCGCCTCCACCCTGCTGGCCGATCCGCATTGCCAGAGTGCGCTGGGCGTGTTGCCGCTGGGCACGCTGAATCACTTTGCCAAGGACCTCAACATCCCGCTGACGCTGGACCAGGCCATCGCCAACATCGCCACCGGGCGCAAGCTCAAGGTCGACAGCGGCGAGGTCAATGGCGCGCCCTTCATCAACAATTCCAGCCTGGGTCTCTATCCCGACATCGTGCGCGAACGCGAAAAGCAGCAGGCGCGCCTGGGCCGAGGCAAATGGCTGGCCTTTACCTGGGCTGCCATGGGCGCGCTGCGGCGCTATCCCTTCCTGCGCGTGCGGCTGTCCATCGATGGCAAGGAACACTGGCGGCGCACGCCCTTCGTCTTCATCGGCAACAACGAATACCTGATGAGCGGCCTGGACATCGGCAAGCGGTCCACCCTCACCGACGGCCAGCTCAGTCTCTACGTGTGCCATCGCACCGGCCGCTGGGGCTTGCTGCGCCTGGCCCTGCATGCACTGTTCGGCCGCCTGCGCGAGGCCCACGACTTCGACGTGCTCACCTGCAGCGAGATCCACATCGAGACGCACAAAAAGCGCATGCGCGTGGCCACCGATGGCGAAGTCAACCTGATGCAGACACCGCTGCACTACCGCATCCGCCCCGCCTCACTGACCGTGATCGTGCCGCAGGCCGCCGCCCCGCAAACGGCCGGCAGCAGCGAGCCCGGCCTGCTCGACAAGCTGCTGGGGGAGAACTGATGCGTACCCTCATCCACCTGTCGGACCTGCATTTCGGCCGCACCGATCCGGAGATCATCGAACCCCTGGTCGCCCAGGTGCACGAGCTCAAGCCGGACCTGGTGGTGGTATCCGGCGACCTCACCCAGCGCGCCCGCAGCAGCCAGTTCAAAGAGGCCCGGGCGTTTCTCAACATGCTGCCGCAGCCGCAGCTGGTGGTACCCGGCAATCACGATGTCCCGCTCTTCAACGTTGCGGCGCGGCTGCTGCAGCCGCTGCGCAAGTACAAACGCCACATATCGGCCGATCTGCAGCCGCTGTACGTGGATGAGGAAATCGCCGTGGTCGGCATCAATACCGCGCGTTCCCTGACCATCCAGGATGGCCGCGTGAACGACCGGCAGATCGAGCACGCACGGCGCGAACTGGCCGGTGTGGGCGATCACCTGGTCAAGATCATCGTCACCCATCATCCCTTCGACCTGCCGCCTGGCCCGCAACATCACGGCCTGGTCGGCCAGGCGGTGCCGGCCATGCGCGCCTTCGCGCTGTGTGGGGCCGACCTGCTGCTGGCGGGTCACGTGCACACCAGTTCGGCCGTCAGCAGCGCCGGGCGCTATCACATCCCCGGCTATTCGGCGCTGGTGGTGCAGGCAGGCACGGCCACCTCCACCCGCGGACGCGGCGAGAGCAATTCCTTCAACGTCTTGCAGGTGGAGGCGCACCAGATCGTGGTGCATCGACTGGGCTGGAAACCCGAAGTGAAAAGTTTTGCGCTGGCCGCGTCGCAGACCTTCGTACAACGCGGCAGCGAGTGGTTCGAGCAGACCGCCGATGGCCTGCTCAGTGAATGATCAGGCCGTAGCGCGGCGCGCGCGGGAATAACGGATCACATCCACCAGCAGGAACAGCAACAGGCTGGCACCCATCAGGGGCAGACTCCAGCCCAGCAGCAGGGCCAGCACCGCCAGCGTCAGGCGCTGCAGGGGCGCCAGGCGCATCACCGCCTGCGACAGGGGTGCCAGGCTGGCACCGGCCGCCGGGCGGCGCCGCCACCACATCACGTAGCCCAGCACGATGAGCCCGGTCAGGGCCACGCCGAAGAGGGCCATCAGGATCTGGTTTGCCACGCCAAACAGCACGCCCATGTGGGCATCCACACCCCAGCGGATCAGCTTGGCGATCAGCGGAAAGTCAGCGAAATCGGCACGGCTGGTGATGGCCATGCGGTCGGCATCGATGGCCACCGTATCGACCTGGGTCGGCCAGGAGCGATCCACCTCGCGCACCACCCAGGCCTGCTGGGCCGCGCGCGGCGGGCGGATCTCGATCTCGGCAGCATCGATGCCGCCTGCGCGGGCAATCTGCTGCACCATGTCGAAGCGGGCCGGGTCGCTGGCTTGCGGCATGGGCATCTGCATGCCATGCGCGCCCATGTGGTCGGCGTGTTCGCCCATGGACATGGCCGGCGCGCCTGCCTGCAATTGGGTCGAGACCGAAGGCGTGATCCAGCCCAGTTGCGTGCGCATCTGGCTCACGCGCTCACCGGCCCAGCGCGACCAGGTCAGGCCGGTAGCCGAGAAAAACACCAGCCCCAACACGATCCACAGCCCTACGAGGGCATGCAGCCGGCGCGCGTTCATGGGACGCGGCGCGCGCACCGTACTGCCAGCGCGGCGCTGGCGACCTCGCCACCACAGCCACACTCCGCCCAACGCACCCAGCCACAGCCAGGAAGCGGCCAGCTCGCTGTAGTTGCGGCCGAAGTCGCCCAGCATCAGGTTGCGGTGCAGGTAATCCAGCGTAGTGCGCAAAGGCAGCACGCCGCTGGTGCCATAGACGATCAGGTCGCCCTTGACCTGCAGGCTGACCGGATCGACGAAGATGGCCCGGCTCTCCGAGTCGCCCAGGCCGGGCTGGGTGAACATGACCCGGGTATTCCATCCGTCGGCCTTGGCCGGCCGTACCGCGAACAGGCGCGCCTGCGGCCCGAGGAAGGCCTGTGCCGCTGCCACCTGCTCACCCAGCGGCCGGGCCTGGCCGCGGCTCTGGTGGGTGAGCTGCGAGGCGTAGAGATGCGATTCGATCTGCGGGGTGAGCACGTAGAGCGTACCGGTCAGCGCCGCCACCAGGATGAAGGGACCGACGAACAGGCCAATGTAGAAATGCAGGCGCAGCAGCACGGCATGCAAGGCGGAGCGATGGGCGTCGCCGGTACGGGCGGTCGCGCTGGCGGCGTTGGCATTTGCATTGGCAGTGCCATCGCCGGCGGGCTGGAAGGAGGTGGTCATGGCTGCGGGCGGGGAGCGCCGAAAACGGAAAGAGGCTCGCGATTGTAGGCCGTGCGGCGCTCCCTGCGAATGTGGCAATTTGTCGCAGCCCCAATGAAAAAGAGCCGACGGAACAAATTCCGTGCGGCTCTTCCTGCCTGCGACCCGCGGCGCCGTGGTCACGGCGCGCAGCGGGGTCACATGGGATTTTCGTCGATCCAGTCGCCCGAAAAATCGAGGATGTAGGCGATCGCCTCGTCTTCGGTATCGAACTCATTGGTGGGCGCCTTGCGCTGGTAGCGCAGCTTGCCGCTGCCATCCTTGCCTTCGTGAATCACGAAGCAAGCCATGAATTTGCCGTTGTCGAGCTTCTTGATCTCCGGGATGACGGCGTTTCCCTTGTACGGGAAGATCTGGGACATGTGATGAAACCTCCTTGTTGCGAGGCGACATGCTAGCACAAGCCGGGCTTTCCTACCCGTGGACGGCCACTGGCAAGCCTCCTCCGGAAGCGCGATGCATGCGCCATTTGCACTCGCCAATTGCAACATAGTTGCATTTATGAGATATTCGCAACTCAGTTGCATTTACTTCAGCAGACCTGTCATCAGTTCAGCTGATGGCAACAGCCCTTCATCCACTCTTTCGCCGATTTCACAATTTCCATGACCTCCCCCCAACGCCAGCCCGGCGACCGCCGGCTTCCCGTGACGGTCCTCTCCGGTTTCCTCGGTGCCGGCAAGACCACCTTGCTCAACCACATCCTGCACAACCGTGAAGGGCGGCGGGTGGCGGTGATCGTCAATGACATGTCGGAAGTCAACATCGATGCTGCGCTGGTGCGCGATGGCGGCGCCGACCTCTCGCGCACGGAAGAAAAGCTGGTGGAGATGAGCAATGGCTGCATCTGCTGCACCCTGCGCGAAGACCTGCTGCTGGAAGTACGCAAGCTGGCACGCGAGCGCCGTTTCGACCAGCTGGTGATCGAATCGACCGGCATCTCCGAACCGCTGCCCGTGGCCGAGACGTTTACCTTCACCGATGAGGAGGGCGCCAGCCTGGCTGATGTGGCGCGGCTCGATACCATGGTCACGGTGGTGGACGCCTTCAATTTCCTCAAGGACTACAGTTCCCAGGACAGCCTGCAGGAGCGTGGCGAATCCATGGGCGAGGAAGACGGCCGCACCGTGGTCGACCTGCTCATCGAGCAGATCGAATTCTGCGACGTGATCGTGCTCAACAAGCTGGACCTGGTCTCACCGCCTGAGTTGGAGCGGCTGCACGCCATCCTGCACAAGCTCAACCCGCGCGCACGCATCGTCACCGCGCAATTCGGCAAGGTCGCGCTGGACCAGGTCTTGAACACCGGCCTGTTCGATTTCGACCAAGCCAGCCAGGCCCCCGGCTGGCTGCAGGAACTGCGCGGCGAGCACGTCCCGGAAAGCGAACAGTACGGCATCACCAGCTTCGCCTGGCGTGCGCGCCGGCCCATGCATCCGCAGCGCTTCCACGCTCTGGTCAACAGCGAATGGCCGGGCGTGGTGCGCTCCAAGGGATTCTTCTGGCTCGCCACACGTCCGGCCCATGCGGGTTCGTGGTCGCAGGCCGGTGCCGTCTGCCGCCACGGGCTGGCCGGCAAGTGGTGGGCCGCCGTGCCGCGCGAGAAGTGGCCGCAGGACCAGGAGTCCATCGACTTCATCCTCGAACAATGGGATGACAACGTCGGCGATGCGCGCCAGGAACTGGTGATGATCGGCATGGAGATGGACCAGGCGGCATTGACGGCCAAACTCGAAGCCTGCCTGCTGACCGATGCCGAGATGGCGCAAGGCCCGATGGGCTGGGCGCGCATGGCCGATCCTTTCCCCGGCTGGGAGTAAACGGCATGAGCGTCACCGACAAACGCAGCCCCCTGCCCGACGTCGCCCGCGACGAACCTGCCAGCATCGCCCTGCGCCTGCAATGGGTGGGCAAGTGCGGCATCGCCCTGCCGCTGCGGCTGCCCGACGGCACGACACTGCCTGCCAGCGCCGAAGTGGCGGTCGACCTGCCCGACCCGCAAGCCAAGGGCATCCACATGTCGCGGCTGTACCTGCTGCTGGACACCTTCGCGGGTCGATCGCGCCTCAGTCCTGCCGCCGTACATGAACTGCTGCGCCAGATGCGCGAGAGCCACGCTGATTGCCAGTCACGCGCCGCCTTGCTGCGGCTGGACTTCGCCTTGCTGCAGCAGCGGGCTGCGCTGGTCACGCCGGCGCTGACGGGCTGGAAGAGCTATCCGGTCAGCCTCTCAGCGCAACTGCGCGATGACACGCTCGATCTCCGCCTGACGGTGAGCGTGGCCTATTCTTCCACTTGCCCCTGCTCGGCAGCGCTATCGCGACAGGCCTTGCAGGATGCCTTTGCCACTGACTTCGCGCAGCACGAGGCCATCGACCGCGATGCCGCGCTGGGCTGGCTGGCGCGCCATGCGAGTGTGGCCACGCCGCACAGCCAGCGCAGTCAAGCCGTGCTGAGCATTGCGGTCAGCGGCGATGCTGCGCAGTTCCCGCTGGTGGAATTGATCGATCGCGCCGAAGCCGCACTGGGAACGGCCGTGCAGACGGCCGTGCGGCGCGCGGATGAACAGGCCTTTGCGCTGGTCAATGGCGCCAACCTGATGTACGTGGAGGATGCTGCACGCCGGCTGCAACAAGCGCTGGAAGCGCGCTTTGCCGCCTGCTCGGTGCGCGTGTCGCACTTCGAAAGCCTGCACGCGCACGACGCCGTGGCGACCGCCGCAACGCCTGGCTGGCAGGAGCTGCTGCGCTGATGCCGGGCCGCTGCGACTGGCAGCGCCGCCCGAACCGGGGTATCGTTGCCCTTTCCGCTTCCTGTGTGTGCCGATGATGACGTCCGCTTCCCTTCCCTCTTCCCTGCGCAGGCTGCAATATGCGGCCTTCGCTCCCGGCCCGCGACTGCTGGTCCTCGGTGCCGTGCACGGCAATGAAACCTGCGGCACCCAGGCCATCGCCCGCCTGCAGCAAGAACTCGACAGCGGGCAACTGCGCCTGCAGCGCGGCCTGCTGACGCTGGTGCCGGTGACCAATCCGCTGGCCTATCAACGGCAGCAGCGCCAGGGCGACCGCAACCTGAACCGCAACCTGCGCCCGCACCCGGCCCCCGCCAACTTTGAGGACCAGCTCTGCAACGTGCTCTGTCCGTGGATCGATGAGCACGAGATCCTGCTGGACCTGCATTCCTTCCATACCGGCGGCATGCCCTTTGCGATGCTAGGACCGGAAGACAATGGCGGCGAGGTCGAACCCTTTGCCCATGCGGCCGCCGAAGCGCGCATGGTGGCGCACCTGGGCTGCCAGCGCGTGGTGGAAGGATGGATGGGGGCCTATGTGCGCGGAGTGGAGCGCCGCCGCCAGCAAGGCCATGCGGTCTCGCCCGACCTGCTGGACCGCCAGTATGGCGTGGGCACCACCGAATACGCACGCAGCAAGGGTTTATACGGCGTGACCCTGGAATGCGGCCAGCATGATGATCCGCAAGCGCCGGAAGTCGCCTATCGCGCCATCCTTCAGACGCTGGCGCTGCACGGCATGATCGATGCACCCCTGCAGCCGCCGGCGGCCGATATCCAGCTGATCCGCCTGGTCGACGTGATCGACATGGAACATGCCGAGGACCGCTTCACCCGTGAATGGTCCAGCTTCGACCGCGTGCAGCAGGGTGAAGTGATCGGCCACCGGCATGACGGCCAGGCGGTGCTGGCGCCGGGCGACGGCTACATCGTCTTCCCCAATCCGCGCGCCTTGCCGGGCAATGAATGGTTCTACTTCGGGGTCGACAGCCAGCGCCGGCTGTGACGCTGCAAGCGCTTCAGCAATCCAGTGCGTAGAAGCGGGAATCGACCACCATCACCGGGAAGGCAGGCGGCAGCGTGCTCTTCTCGATGAGCCGGAAACCGTTTTTCTCGTAGAAGCGATGCGCCGCCAGGAACTTGTCGGTAGTGCCCAGGAAAATCTGCCGCACGCCCTGCGCGCGCGCCCAGGCGATGGCGCCTTCCAGCAGCCGCGCGGCAGTGCCATGCTCCTTGCCGCGATGGCTGGCCGCCACGAACATCTTGCGCAGCGCGACCTGGGCGTTGCCGATATCGAGCAGGGAAACGGTACCGACCACCTTGCCGCCATCGAGCGCCACCCAGAAATTGCCGTGGCCCTTCTGGTAGAAACCGGCAATATCCTTCAGGTCAGGCTGACCCTCCAGCGTGATGGGAATACCGAACTCTTCCTGCTGGATGGGCAGGATGACGTCGACCACGCCCTGTGCGTGTTCCGGGCGATAGGCTTGAATCTCGATCATGGCAATTCTTTATAAATGATTTATAACGTTATTTCAGTTCATTTCCGGGCGTCAGCTCCCAGCAGCGGGGGCTGTGGGCGAAACCGATATGACTGTAGTAGTCGGTGGCATCGGGTGCAGCCAGCAAACGCAGGCGGCAGCGCGGACCGAGGCGGCTGCGGGCGGCGCGGATGAGTTCCTTGCCGATGCCACGGCGCTGGTACTGTTCATCGACGGCCAGCTCCGACATGTAGCAGGCATAGACGAAATCGGTGACGCAGCGCGCCACACCGACCAGCAATTCGCCATCCCAGGCGGTCGCGGTCAGGCTGGCATGGGTGACCATGGCTTCCATGCATTCCCGGTCGTCGAGCGGACGGCGCGGGCCCAGCGAAGTACGGGAAAGAATGTCGATGAACTGATCGGCGGTCAGTTGAAGGTCGGTACGGTAGACGATGGGCATGGGCGCAGGCGGACGTGACGACGAAGCCGGTCACGTTAACACAAAACGCCGCAGGGCATGCAGCGCTGCGGCGTCCCTTGTGCCTCGCGCAGTCCGGCGGATCAGTCGGGCCGCGCGTAGACCTTGTGCGATAGGGGCTTGCCGCTGGCATCGACCTGCACCAGCACCATTTCTCCCGAGGCCACGCTCTCACCGGTCCAGCGCCCGATGTTCACGTCATGCGTGACCAGGATCAGCGCCCGGCTGCCCTTGCCCGGCAAGGCCTTGCGCAGGTACTGTTCCAGCCGCTGGTTGGCGGTCTCGCCCTGGGCCGCGTCGTTGAAGAAGGAGGCCAGGCCATCCTGCACCTCGGGTGCGCCGAAACCCAGCAAGGTGGCGGTCTCTTTGGTACGGCACCACGGGCTGCTGGCGACGATGGCACGACTTACGCCTTGCTGGCGCAGCCAGTTGCCGATCTTGCGCGCCTGTTCACGCCCCTCTTCATTCAGGTTGCGCTGGGTGGCACAGTCATTGAGCGTGAAACCTGCGGGGTCCCCGATGCCCGGCGCACGCGCGTGGCGCATGATCAGGACATGATCGGGCTGGGACAGTTTGTCCGACAGTTCGGAAGCACCTGCCGCCACGGGCAGGCATGACAGCGCCAGCAGGGAGAACAGAAACGCGGCAATACGTGATGACATGGAACGCCTCGACGGGATCGGATGGATCAAATGAATCACGTGGATCACGTGGATCAAGGCTGCCAGTCTAGCCCAAGGCCATCGCACCACGCCCGCTTCAACGCCGCATTTGCCGCGTCAAAAACAGGTCATGGTGCAGAAAACGTCAGGCCATGTGCCGAAACGTTCAGGCGTTTTTCCAGCTCGGTGCGCGCTTTTCGAGGAAGGCATTGACGCCCTCCTTCTGGTCCTGGGTATCGAAGAGATCGACAAAGAGTTCGCGTTCGGTCTGCAGGATGGTGCCCAGCGGATTGTGACGCGCCCCCTGGATCAGCTGCTTGCTGGCCGCAACAGACGACGGGCTCTGCTTCTCGGCCTGCAAGGCCAGCGCCAGCGCACGTTCGCGCGCCTGGCCCTTGGGCACCACCTCTTCCACCAGGCCGATGCGCAGGGCGGTCTCGGCATTGACACGTTCCCCGCACAGGATCATGCGCTTGGCCCAGCCTTCACCGACCAGCCAGGGCAGGTTCTGCGTGCCGCCCGCGCAGGGCAGCAAGCCCACGGCGGCTTCCGGCAAGGCCATCTGGGCTTGCTCTTCGGCGATGCGGATGTCGCAGGCCAGGGCACACTCCAGGCCACCGCCCATGGCGTAGCCATTGATGGCGGCAATCGACACGCCACGGAAGCCCGACAAGGTCTCGAAGGCTTCCCCGAAGCGGCGCGCCATCTCCCGTGCCATGGCCTTGTCGCCATCGGCGAAGAGCTTGAGGTCAGCCCCGGCGGAGAAGAATTTCTCGCCCTCGCCGGTCACGACCAGGGTGTAGATCTCACGGTCGGCATTGAGGTCCTTGACCAGGCGCGTGAGATCGGCCAGTGCTTCGCGGGTCCAGGTGTTGGCCGGGGGATTGGACAGGGTCAGCACGGCGGTGTGGCCGCATTTTTCCAGCTTCAGGTTGGTGTAGGTGCTCATGCGTTTCCTTGTGATGGTTCAGCGGATGTCGTCCAGCGTGTCGCGGCCGAGCAGGTTGCGCGAGATGATGACGCGCATGATTTCGTTGGTGCCTTCCAGGATCTGGTGCACCCGCACGTCACGGAAATAGCGTTCCAGCGGATATTCGCGGATGTAGCCGTAGCCGCCGTGCAATTGCAGCGCCTCATTGCAGACCCGGAAACCCAAGTCAGTGGCCAGCCGCTTGGCCATGGCGCAATAGGTGGTCGCCTCGGGCGAGCCGGCATCCAGCTTGGCCGCTGCCAGCCGCACCATCTGGCGGGCGGCCACCAGTTCGGTCTGCATGTCGGCCAGCTTGAATTGCAGGGCCTGGAAGTCGGCAATCGGACGGCCGAACTGCTTGCGCTCCTTCATGTAGGCATGGGCCGCGTCCAGCGCCGCCTGCGCCGCGCCCACCGAGCAGGTGGCGATATTGATGCGCCCGCCATCGAGCCCCTTCATGGCGAAGACGAAACCCTCGCCCTCCTCGCCCAGCAGGTTGCCTGTCGCCACCTTGACGTTGTCGAAGCTGATGGTGCGGGTGGGCTGGCTGTTCCAGCCCATCTTGCTTTCCTTCTTGCCGTAGCTGATGCCGGGGGTGTCACCCGGCACTGCGATGGCCGAGACGCCGCGAGCACCGGGGCCGCCGGTGCGTGCCATCACCACCAGCAGGTCGGTGCTGCCGGCGCCCGAGATGAAGGCCTTGGAGCCGTTGATGAGGTAGAAGTCATCGACCCGGCGCGCCGTGGTCTTGAGCGAGGCGGCATCCGAACCCGAGCCCGGTTCGGTGAGGCAGTAAGAGCCGATCTTCTGGCCGGCGGCCAGTTGCTCGCACCATTCTTCTTTCAGTTCCGCATGGCCCCAGGTGGCGACCATCCAGCTGACCATGTTGTGGATGGTGAGATAGGCTGCCGTGGAGGTACAGGCACGCGCCAGTTCCTCGAACACCACCGTGGCATCCAGGCGCGAGAGGCCCAGGCCGCCCACCTCTTCCGGGGTGTAGAGGCCGCAGAAGCCCAGTTCGCCAGCCTTGGCGATCACGTCCAGCGGGAAGTGCGCCTCCTCGTCCCACTGGGCGGCGAAGGGGGCCATGGCGCGCGCAGCGAAATCGCGCGCACTTTGCTGGAAGGCCAGCTGGTCTTCGTTGAGTTCAAAATCCATGCTTGTCTCCTGTTCGTTGTTCTTGCCAGGCAATGCGGGATGGCGAGGCGCCTCCCGCTTTGGCGATTAGCTTAATGGAATTCGCGGCAGGCAGTTGTCACCGGCGCGACATTGGAGGGTATTCACCCTGGCGCGGCCAGAACTGGTCAGGCCGCAGCCGGCGTTGCGCCAGGCGCTGGCTTCGTGCCGGCCTGCGCAAACGCTGCCAGCAATTGCGCCTGCCGCACCTGCATGGCCTGTACCGCCTGCTCCTTGACATGGCCGAAGCCGCGCACCTGTTCCGGCAACTGCGCCAGGGCGATGGCCTCGGCCAGATTGTCAGCCGTCAATGCGGGCAGCAGCTCCATCACCATCTCGCGATATTGCACGATCAGCGCCCGCTCCATGCGCCGTTCCGCGGTCCGCCCGAAGAGATCGAAGACCCCGCCGCGCAAGCCCTTGCAGCGTGCCAGCAGCTTGAAGGCCGTCATCATCCAGCTGCCATAGCGCGCCTTCACCAGTCGCCCCTGACCATCCTTGCGCGCGAAGATCGGCGGTGCCAGGTTGAAGCTGAGGGTGAAATCGCCCTCGAACTGCTGCGCCAGGTCCTTCTGGAACTGGCCGTTGGTATAGAGCCGCGCCACCTCGTATTCGTCCTTGTAAGCCATCAGGCGCGAGAGATTGCGGGCCACGGCCAGGGCCAGCTTGTCGCTGCCCAGTGGCGCTTCGGCGGCGCGCACGGCCTCTACCACTTCGACGAACCGGGCGGCGTAGGACGCATCCTGATACCCGGTCAGCAAGGCCACCCGGCGCTTGATCAGTTGGTCCAGCGACTGCGGCAGATGCACCACCACCGGCTGGGCCGGCAGCGCGATCTGCTCCACGCGGCGCAAGTCGACGGCGGCGCGGCGTCCCCAGCGGAAGGCGGTCTGGTTGGCCTCGACCGCTACGCCATTGAGTTCGATCGCACGCAGCAGCGCGGCTTCGGTCAAGGGCAGTTCACCGCGCTGCCAGGCATAGCCCAGCATGAAGAGATTGGTGGCGATGGCGTCGCCCATCAGGGCTGTGGCCAGGCGTGTGGCATCGATGAAGTCGGCCTGCTGGTCGACCGATTCCAGGATCAGCGCCTTGACCTCTTCGAACGGGAACTGCCAGTCGGGATTCTTGGCGAATTGACCGGGCGGCTGCTGGTGCAGGTTGACCACCGCCCGGGTGCGGCCGGGGCGCATCTTGGAGATGGCATCGAAGGCGCCCGCCGTGAGCATGTCGCACCCCAGCACCAGGTCGGCTTCGCCGGTGGCGATGCGCTGCGCACGGATGGAATCGCGCCGGGCGGCAATGCGCACGTGCGAGGTCACGGAACCGTTCTTCTGCGACATGCCGGTCATGTCCAGCACCGACGCGCCCTTGCCTTCCAGATGCGCGGCCATGCCCATGAGTGCGCCGATGGTGATGACCCCGGTGCCACCGATGCCGTTGATGAGGATGTTGAAGGGCGTCTCGCAGGAAGGAATGGCCGGTTCGGGCAGCGCACCGAAATCATCGGGCGCGCCCTTCTTGCGGACGCCGGTACGCGACTTCTTCAACTGGCCGCCAGTCACGGTGACGAAACTGGGACAGAAGCCCTTCACGCAGGAATAATCCTTGTTGCAGGAAGACTGGTCGATGACGCGCTTGCGGCCCAGTTCGGTCTCCAGCGGCAGGATCGAGGTGCAGTTGGACTGCACGCCGCAATCGCCGCAGCCCTCGCACACGGCCGCATTGATGAAGAGCCGTTCGTTGGGGTCGGGAAATTCGCCTTTCTTGCGGCGGCGGCGCTTTTCGGCGGCGCAGGTCTGGTCGTAGATGATGACGCTCACGCCTGGAATCTCGCGCAGCTCGCGCTGCACCGCATCCATGTCCTTGCGGTCGTGCAGGCTCACTGCCTGCGGCAGGCCACTGCGGTCGGCGTAACGGCTGATGTCCTCCGAGACCAGCGCGATGCGTTGCACGCCTTCAGCGGCCATCTGCTGCGCGATCATCGGCACCGACACCGTGCCATCCACCGGCTGCCCGCCCGTCATGGCCACGGCATCGTTGTACAGGATCTTGTAGGTCATGTTGACCCGCGCGGCCACCGCTGCGCGAATGGCCAGGTAACCCGAATGGAAATAGGTGCCATCGCCCAGGTTGGCGAACACATGCGGCACCTTGGAGAATGGCGCCTGCCCGATCCAGGGCGCGCCCTCGCCGCCCATGTGGGTGGTCAGCTTGTTGAATTCCGGATAGATGGCGGTGGCCATGACGTGACAGCCGATCCCGGCCAGCGCGAAGCTGCCCTCGGGTACGCGCGTGGAGGTATTGTGCGGACAGCCCGAGCAATAGTAAGCCGGGCGCGGCGGCGTATTGACGGCCTTGGTCAGCACCGCATCCTTGGCATCGAGGAAGGCCAGGCGCGCCTTGATCAGGTCACTGGTATGGAAACGCGCGATGCGCGCGGCAATCACGCGGGCGATCTGCGCCACCGAGAAATCGGCCTTGGAGGTCAGCAGCCATTCGCCGCGCGGGGCCACCCATTCGCCCTTTTCGTCGAACTTGCCGATCACGCGCGGACGGACATCATCGCGCCAGTTGTAGAGCTGCTCCTTCAACTGGTATTCGACCATCTGGCGCTTTTCTTCCACCACCAGGATTTCATCGAGGCCCTGCGCGAATTCACGCACGCCATCCGGCTCCAGCGGCCAGGGCATGGAGACCTTGAAGACCCGCAGCCCGATCTCGGCCGCAAAGGCTTCGTCGATGCCCAGTTCGGACAAGGCTTCCAGCACATCCAGATAGGACTTGCCCGAGGCGATGATGCCCAGCCGCGCCCGGGGGCTGTCGATCATCACGCGGTTGAGCTTGTTGGCGCGCGCGTAGGCCAGCGCGGCATAGATCTTGTAATCCTGCATCAGCGCTTCCTGCTTGCGCGCCTGCACGCCCAGGGTATCGGTGGAAAGCCGTGCGTTGAGGCCGCCCGCAGGCATGACGAAATCGGTCGGCAGGCGGATCTCGACGCGGAAGGGATCGGCATCCACCGAGGCACTGGACTCGACGGTGTCAGCCAGCGCCTTGAACCCGACCACGCAGCCGGAATAACGCGACATGGCCCAGCCGTGCAGGCCCAGGTCCAGGTATTCCTGCACGTTGCAGGGATAGAGCATCGGGATCATCGATGCCGAAAAAATATGGTCCGACTGGTGCGGCAGGGTCGAGGAATACGCCCCGTGGTCGTCCCCGGCCACCAGCAGCACGCCGCCCTGGGCGGAGGTGCCGGCGTGGTTCATGTGCTTCAACACATCGCCACAGCGGTCCACGCCGGGCCCCTTGCCGTACCACATGGCATAGACGCCGTCATAGTCGGAAGGACCGATCAGCTTGACCTGCTGCGTGCCCCAGACGGCGGTGGCGGCCATGTCTTCGTTCACGCCGGGCTGGAACTTCACGCGGTGCGCGGCCAGGTGCGGCTGGGCGTGCCAGAGGGCTTCGTCCAGACCGCCCAGGGGCGAGCCGCGATAGCCGGAAATGAACCCGGCCGTGTTCAGGCCCGCCGCACGGTCGCGGATTTGCTGCAGCATCGGCAGGCGGACCAGCGCCTGGATGCCGGAGAGATAGATGGCGCCTTCGGTGGCGGTGTATTTGTCGTCCAGGCTGACAGGTGCCAGTCCGGAAGTGTCTGTAGCTGTACCGGTACGGTTGCCTGTCCGGTCAATGAAGTGTGCGGTGACGGTATGCAAGCCGTCAGTCGCGGGGGTGCCGGGTGTCTGGTCGAGGACCGGCGAGTGAGCGCTCACTGGGGTCACAGCCTGTGCGCAGTCGCGAACGCCTTCTACGGTTGGCGTCGCCGCTGCGGCAGGCTCAGCTGCCGAACGGAATTGCATTGCTTGTCTCCAAAATTTTTGTTTCAGATAGCGTCTGCCATTACTGCACCGGGTACGGCACATCACTGCCAGACACATCGACCGTGGTAGCGGTCCACACAACAATCTCCGTCTCGAAAACTGCTGTGACTGAAGTCTATCCGCAGGGGCCAACAATGCGGAAATACCGAATGAGGATAGGGGTATAAGGAAAAACGATAGCCATGGAGAGCGCAAAGGGCTCCGGCTCCAGCTCATTGCCACGTGGAAATCCAGGGGGCCATGCGCAAGGATTGCCACACTTTTTCATCGTTTTGACAGCGATACGCGTTATGCTTGCCGGCAAAATTTTTGTGCTGCCTTGCGGCAGCATTTCCTGACGACAACCCGCCACTACCACGACGCCCCGACGAATCATGAGCAATCCGATCCAAGAACAGATGGAACCCGACAGCGCCGTCTACAAAACCCTGCTGGAATCGACCAAGGCGATTCCCTGGAAGATCGACTGGAGCACCATGCAGTTCGCCTACATCGGCCCGCAGATCGAGCAGCTGCTGGGCTGGACCCCGGAGAGCTGGAAGACGGCCGATGACTGGGCCATGCGCATCCACGCCGAAGACCGCGAGGCCGTGGTCAACTTCTGCATCTCGCAATCCAAGGCAGGTGCCGATCACGAGGCCGACTACCGTGCCCTGACCCGCGATGGCGAGCACATCTGGATCCGCGACGTGGTGCACGTGGTGCGCAATCCCGATGGCAGCCCCAATGCGCTGATCGGCTTCATGTTCGACATCACCGAGCGCAAGAAGACCGAAGCGCGCCTGGCCGAGCTGCAGAAGGAGCTGGAGGCGCTGTCCTATCGCGACGGCCTGACCAATGTGGCCAACCGCCGCATGTTCGATTCGGCCCTGGAAGTGGAATGGGCCAATGCGGTCAATACGCGCGCACCGTTGTCGCTGATCATGCTCGACATCGATTACTTCAAGCAGTACAACGACCATTACGGCCATATCCGGGGTGACGAATGCCTCAAGCAGGTGGCCCAGCTGCTCAGCCAGAGCGCCACCCGCAGCCGCGATTTCTTTGCCCGCTATGGCGGCGAGGAATTCGTGCTGATCCTGCCCGAGTGCGATGAAAAGGCCGCCCTGCAGGTGGCCCAGCGCTGCCGCGCGCTCATCAACGAAGCCGCCATCCCGCACGCCAAGTCGCAAATCTCCGAGCACGTCACCATCAGCCTGGGCGTGGCCACCATCGTGCCCTCGCCCATGGACCAGCGCATCGCCTTCCTGGAGCAGGCCGACCGCCGCCTGTACCGCGCCAAACAGTTGGGCCGTGACTGTATTGCCGTGGACGAGTGAACTGTACCTGTCTCGCAGTGAAGGCCGTCGCTACAATCGGCCTTCCTGCTTGCGCTTTGGCGCAGGTCCCCTGACCTTGCTGCGAGACTCCATGCCTGCCACCTACGCTTACCGCCTGCTCAACGTCTTCGCCGAATCGACCTTCGGCGGCAATCCCCTGTGCGTCTTCGAGGATGCGCGCGGCCTCGATGAGGCCACCATGCTGGCGCTGGCCCTGCAATTCAATCTCTCGGAAACCACCTTCATCCTGCCTTCGACTGTGGCCGATGCGCGGGTGCGCATCTTCACCACGGGCTACGAGATGCCCTTTGCCGGACATCCCACGCTGGGCAGCGCGCAGGTCGTGCGCGCGCTCCTGGGCGGCGGCGATGCACTGCGCCTGGAATTCAAGGCCGGGGTAGTGCCGGTACAAGCCGAGGGCGACGTCTGGACCTTCACCGCACCCTGCCCCGGCGGCCCGCGCACGGCGCCATCGCCCCTGTCGCGCCGCGAGGTGGCCGCCCTGCTGGGCCTGGACGAAAGCGACCTGGCCGCCGATCCCATGTGGGTCGATACCGGTGCCGACCAGTTCCTCATTGCGCTGCGCTCGCCCGAGGCGGTGCGCCGTGTCCAGCCCGACAGCGGCCTGCTGGACCGCTGGCCGGCCAGCAGCCTGGGGCGCAAGACGGCCTATGTGTTCGCCTTTGATGAGGAGGCCCCCGGCCAGGTGCTGGCGCGCTACTTCTTCACCAAGCAAGGCGGCGGTGTGGCCGAAGACCCGGGCACCGGCTCGGCTTGCGCCAACCTGGGCGGCTGGCTCATTGCCACCGGCGCAAGCCTGCCGGCGCGCTATGCCATCGACCAGGGCGCCGCCGTCGACCGCCCGTCGCGCCTGCGCCTGGCCGTCGGCAGCGATGGCGCAATCCAGGTCGGTGGGCGCGTCATCGAGATCGGACGGGGGACCGTCACCATCGATCCGGTCGGCCAGACCCTGCTGGCCTGAACGGCGCCATCAAGGGCCGGCCTGGGCGATCAACGCGTCAGGCCGCCTTCCTGCGTGAGCGGAAAGATCAACGCATGCAGCCAGTCCATGAATTCGGCCAGCCGTGCCGGTACATGGCGCCGGCTGGCATAGAGCAGGTTGATGGGCATGGGCGCCGGACGATATTGCGGCAACACTTCCACCAGCTTGCCACCGTCGAGCATCTTGCGTTTCTGCGCGCCGACCAGCGGTAGCTGGATCAGGCCCAGGCCGGCCTGGCAGGCGGCGTAGTAGGTCTCCGTGCTGTTGACCGTGACGCTGCCGGCCATGGGCAGCGTGCGGGTCTGGGTGCCGTCGAACCACTCCCAGCCCGGTGAACGTCCACCCAGCACCTGGCGGTAGTGCACCAGCTGGTGAAGGGCCAGGTCCTCCAGGGTGCGCGGCGTGCCGTGCTTTTTCAGGTAGGCGGCGCTGGCGCAGTTGATCTGTGCCAGATGCCCGATGGGCCGGGCCACCAGCGAGGAATCATCCAGCGTGCCGGTCCGCAGCACGCAATCGAAACCTTCGGCCACCAGGTCGACGCGACGGTCACTGGCCGACAGCTCGATCTCCAGCTGCGGATGCCGCGCCAGGAAAGTCGGCAAGGCCGGCAATACCACTTCACGCGCCATGGCGCTGGACATGTCGACCCGCAGCTTGCCGCTCAAAGGCTGCCCGCCCGCGCGGAACATGCCGCGCAGGGACTCGAATTCATCCAGCAAATCCTGGCTGCGCCGGTAGAAGGCTTCGCCATCGGCGGTCAGCTGCACGCGCCGCGTGGTGCGCTGGAGCAGGCGCGTGCCCAGCATCTGTTCCAGCTGCTGCACGGCCAGCGAGACGCTGGCATTGGGCAACCCCAGCTGGCGCGCAGCACCGCTGAAACTGGCCAGTTCGGCCACGCGCTGGAAGATCTTGAGGGTATCCAACTGGTTCATGCGCTCATCCGATTATTATGAAATATTGAAAAGTCTAATAGCAAATCCGAAATTTATTCGCTTTTTCCTTCTCAATATACTGGCCTCCGTGGTCTTGCAACATCCCTTGCATCGCTTCTCTCAACGACTTCCGGAGCCTCACATGAACGCAGCAACCTCTTCCAACAACACCTCTCCCCGCATCGCCCTGATCACCGGCGGCAGCCGCGGCCTGGGCAAGAACGCGGCCCTGCACCTGGCCCGCCAAGGCGTGGGTATCCTCTTCACCTATGTAGGCAACCGTACTGCTGCCGACGCCACGGTGTCAGAAATCGAAGCCTTGGGTGTGCCGGTGGCGGCCCTGCAACTGGACCTGGCTGACAGCGCAAGTTTTACGGCCTTCGCACAACAAGTGTCCGATGCACTGTACCGGCACTGGCAGGCCAGCCAATTCAACTACCTGGTCAACAATGGCGGCATGGGCATCTATGGCGCCATTGCCGAGACCAGCGAGGCCGACTTCGATGCACTCTACAAAGTCCATCTGAAAGGCCCCTTCTTCCTGACCCAGGCACTGCTGCCGCTGCTGGCCGATGGCGGTCGCATCATCAACATCTCCAGCGGGCTGGCGCGTTTCACGCTGCCGGGCTATGGCGCCTATGCCGCCATGAAGGGCGGCGTGGAAGTGATGACGCGCTACATGGCCAAGGAATTCGGTGCACGCGGCATTGCCGTCAACACCGTGGCACCGGGTGCCATCGAGACCGATTTCGGCGGTGGCCGCGTGCGCGACAATGCCGAGCTCAATGCCCTCATCGCCGGCCAGACCGCACTGGGCCGCGTGGGCTTGCCGGACGACATCGGCGCTGCGATTGCCTCGCTGCTGCGTGAAGACAATGGCTGGATCAACGCCCAGCGCGTGGAGGTCTCGGGCGGCTTCTCCATCTGAGCAAGCCAGGCCCCTGCGGCCTGATCACGAGCGTGACCACAAGACCGGCGTTTCCGCCCAGGAAATGCCGGCTTTTTTATGCATGATCATTCACTTCGGCAGCAGCGCATCCTGGCTTTTCGAGCCCCGCATGCACAAGCCGCGCAGCCGCATGCAGCCTGCCGCTGCAGCCAATGACGCATTATGTTGCGCATTGGAATCTGCTCGGGTAACATCGCTCGGCATCTGATGAAGGACCGTTCATGCAGCCATGGCACGCACGCCAGCAGAACAGGTCATCACACCACCTCCACGGGCGGCAGATACACAACAACAGCGACAAGCCAGGACAAGGTCCTGGCATGGTGATTTCAGGGAAGGACGGCACGCCACGGGCCCGCGCAGGATCGCGCATGCGGCGCTGGCTGGCGTCCACACAGTGGCGTATTCATGGGGGGCAGTATTTTCAGTCGACTCTTTCGCAATCGCGCAGTACGTGCCTGTGCGAGCGCGGCCACGCTTTTCACTGCACTGCTGGCTTCCCCGCTTTCCCACGCTGCTGGCCCTGCCATCGCCGGCGGGCCGGATTGTTCGCGTCCCTTCACGCTGGCGCTGCACGACCACGGCCTGCTCTACTCGGCCGCAACGGACACCGGGATCGACAAGGATTTCGCCGATGAGCTGATCCGCCGCAGCGGCTGCAAGGTCAATGTCAGCCTGATGTCGCGGGCGCGCATCTGGCAGCTCATCGAATCGGGCGCGCTGGACTTCAGCCTCTCGGGCATCACCAATCCGGACCGCGACAAGTTCGCCGCCTTCGCCTGGTACTTCAGCAACAAGTACTACCTGCTGGTGCGCAAGGATGCCGGCATCAACCAGCTGTCCGATGTCGCCCGCAACGAACGCTTCCAGCTGGGCGTCATCCGCAGCTTCCGCTACAGCAGCAATGCCAACCGCATGGTGGACCAGCTCGCTGCCGCCAACCGCGTCACCCTGGCCGGCGGCCTGGAGCCGCTCTACGAAGCCCTGCTGCAGAACCGCATCCAGGGCATGATCATGGAGCCCTTCGATTACCCGGTGGTGGAAGAAAAACGCATTCGTGATGCCACCAACATCATCGGCTTCGAGGACCCCTCGGTACCGCATGGCCTGATCATGTCGCGCAAGGCGCTCTCGCCGGCCGAACTGGACAAATGGCGTGCCCTGGTCAATGGCATGCTGGCCGACGGCACGGTGCTGCGCATCTTCCGCAAGTACTTCAATGCGGAACTGGCGGCGGCCATGGTTGAATTCCAGAGCAAGCCGTGAACTGGATCCGCCCGATCCTGCTACCCGTCATCATCCTGGCCACAGGATTGGGCGTCACCTGGATCGCCTGGGACCACGAGCGCGAAGCCGCCGCCAAGGAAGTCCATACCCAGTTCGCCTCAGTCCTGCGCGAGACGGTCAGCCGCATCGAGCAGCGCATGGCCTCTTACGAGCAGATGCTGCATGGCGTGCAGGGACTGGTCTCGGCCACCGGCAACATCGACCGCAACCAGTTCCGGGACTATGTCGAGGCGCTCAACCTGGACGCCAATTTCTCGGGCATCCAGGCCATCAGCATCGAGGAGTGGGTGCCGGCATCGCAGCTGGATGCGCACCTGGCCCGTATGACGCGCCAGGGCCTGGCCGACTACAAGATCCGTCCTCCCGGCGCGCGCATGGCCTATGCGCCGACCATCCTGCGCGAACCCTATGTGGGGCGCAACCGTCTTCCCTTCGGCAATGACCAGTGGTCTGATCCGGTGCGCCGCGCGGCCATGGAGAAGGCGCGCGACTCGGGCATGGCGACCGTTTCCGGCAAGATCGAACTGGCCGGCGAAGGTCCGGCAGCGCCGGCCTTCATGATGTACCTGCCGCTCTACGAGCGCGGCAAGCCGCAGTCCACCATCACCGAACGACGCGCCAGCCTGATTGGCTGGGTGCATGCGGTCTTCCGCATGAGCGACGTGATCGCCAGCCTCTATGGCGAGAGCAGCCGCACCATCGCCTTCACGCTCTACGACGGCGTGACCCAGCAACCGGAAGCCCTGCTCTATCGCTCGCCCCTGGCCAGCGGCCCCATGCATCGGCCGCGGCTGCAGGCCGACGAATACCTGGTGGTGGCCAACCACAACTGGACCCTGTCCATCAGCACCACCGACGCCTTCACCGCCCAGTTCGGGCGCAATGCCGAGCACCTCATCGCCGCCACCGGCATCGGCGCCAGCATCACCCTGGCATTGCTGGCCTGGCTGATGATGTCCAGCCGCAAGCGTGCCGTGCGCCTGGCCGAGAAGATGACCGCCGAACTGCGCGCCAGCGAAGAACAGTTCCGCGCCATCGCCGATTGCACCGTCAACTGGGAAGTCTGGTGGGGCCTGGATGGCCGTCCGCGCTGGATCAATCATGCAGTGCGCGACTACACCGGCTATACGGTGGAGCAATGCCTGTCGATGCCGGACTTCATCGGCACCATCGTCCATCCGGACGACGAGCGCCGCATCCGCGCCGAACTGGCACGCTGCATGGATGGACAAAAGCGCGAAGACGTCGAGTTCCGCTGCGTACGCAAGGATGGTACGGTGTTCTGGCTCTCGCTGTCGTCGGCGCCGATTGCCGACGCCCAGGGCAGCTTCACCGGTTTTCGCACCAGCGCGCGCGACATCACCGAGCGCAAGCAGATCGAAGCCGAACTGCGCATTTCGGCGGTGGCCTTCGATTCGCGCGAGGGCATGCTCATCACCGACGCCAACAGCAAGATCCTGCGCGTGAACAAGGCCTTCACCGAGATCACCGGGTATACCGCCGAGGAAATCGTCGGCAAGCATCCCAAGCTGCTGCGCTCGGATCGCCATGGTCCGGCCTTCTTCCAGGAGATGCGCGAGAGCATCCGCCGCTTCGGCAAATGGCAAGGTGAAATCTGGGACCGTCGCAAGAACGGCGAAGTCTATCCCGAGTGGCTGACCATCTCGGCGGTAAGGAACAAGGACAACCAGGTCACCCATTACGTGAGCACGCATCACGACATCAGCGACCGCAAGCTGGCCGAGGAGCGCATCCGCGAACTGGCCTTCTTCGATGCCCTGACCCGCCTGCCCAACCGTACCCTGCTGCTGGACCGGCTCAAGCAGGCCATCGCGCTGTCGCTGCGCACGCGCACCTGCGGCGCCCTGCTGTTCATCGACCTGGACCACTTCAAGACCTTGAACGATACGGTCGGCCATGAAAAGGGCGATACGCTCCTGAAGCAGGTGGCCCAGCGCCTGCTGGCCAACGTGCGTGAAAACGATACGGTGGCGCGCGTGGGCGGTGACGAATTCGTGGTCGTACTCGAAGGCCTCAACGACACCCAGCAGGAAGCCGCCACCCAGACCCGCGCCATCGGCGAGAAGATCCTGGCCGCCCTGGGCGAGACTTACCAGCTCGACGAAGTGGAATACCGCACCACCGCCAGCATCGGCGCCACCGTCTTCCTGGGCCGCGCAGCCTCGGTGGATGAACTCATGAAACAGGCCGACCTGGCCATGTACAAGGCCAAGGAAACCGGCCGCAATGCGCTGCGCTTCTTCGATCCGGCCATGCAAACCGCCGTGCTGGAACGCGCCACGCTGGAAGCCGGACTGCGCAAGGCCATCGACGGCAACCAGCTGCTGCTGCACTACCAGCCGCAGGTGGTCGAAGGCGGCCGCGTGACCGGCGCCGAAGTGCTGGTGCGCTGGCAGCACCCGCAGCGGGGCATGGTGCCGCCAGGCGACTTCATCCCCCTGGCCGAAGAAACCGGGCTGATCCTCTCGCTGGGCAACTGGGTACTGCAGACCGCCTGCAAACAACTGGCCGCGTGGGCCAAGCAACCGCGCATGGCTGAGCTCAGCATTGCCGTCAACGTCAGCGCGCCGCAGTTGCGCGAGGCGGATTTCGTGCAGACCGTGCTGGACATCATCGAACGCACCGGCGCCAACCCGCGCCGCCTGAAGCTGGAACTGACCGAAAGCCTGCTGGTGGACAACGTCGAAGACATCATCCAGAAGATGTTTGCCTTGAAGGCCTATGGCGTGGAGTTTTCGCTGGACGATTTCGGCACCGGCTATTCCTCGTTGTCCTACCTCAAGCGGCTGCCGCTGAATCAGCTTAAAATCGACCAGTCTTTCGTGCGCGATGTCCTGATCGATCCCAACGACGCCTCGATAGCCAAGACCATCGTCAACCTGGCCCAGAGCCTGGGGCTGGGGGTGATCGCCGAGGGCGTGGAAACCGATGCCCAGCGCTCCTTCCTGGCCGATGCCGGCTGCCATGCCTACCAGGGCTACTACTTCTGCCGGCCGGTAACGGTCGAGGCCTTCGAAAAATTCGCCCAGGACCGCGACCTCCTCATATCCGCTGCCTAGGAGTCCGATCTCATGAGTCACGCTTTGTCCGCCTTCGCCATCCATCAAAAATGGCCGGCCCAACATCCCGACCGCATCCAGCTGTATTCGCTGCCCACGCCCAATGGCGTGAAGGTCTCGATCATGCTGGAAGAAACCGGCCTGCCCTACGAAGCCCACCTGGTGAGCTTCGAGACCAATGACCAGATGTCGCCGGAATTCCTGTCGCTGAACCCGAACAACAAGATCCCCGCCATCATCGATCCCAACGGCCCCAACGGCGCACCGCTGCCGCTGTTCGAATCGGGCGCCATCCTGCTCTACCTGGCCGAGAAGACCGGCCAGTTCCTGCCGGCCGATCCCGCTGCACGCTACCAGGTGATCCAGTGGGTGATGTTCCAGATGGGCGGCGTGGGTCCGATGTTCGGGCAGCTGGGCTTCTTCCACCGCTTTGCCGGCAAGGAGTATGAAGACAAGCGTCCGCGCGACCGCTACGTCAACGAATCCAGGCGCCTCCTGGGCGTGATGGACAAGCGCCTGGCCCAGAGCCAATGGCTGGGCGGCGACGCGTATTCCATCGCCGATATTGCTACCTTCCCGTGGATCCGCAACCTGATCGGCTTTTATGAAGCCGCCGAACTGGTGGGGTTCCAGGACTTCCCCAACGTCGCCCGTGCGCTGGAAGCCTTCGTGGCGCGTCCGGCCGTGGTGCGCGGACTGAACATTCCGGCGCGCGGCTGATCGACGGCCTCTGCCAGCCGGGCACCGGGCGGCGCAAGGTGTAAATCGTTTTGCACCGTCCGGTCCCGCGCGTTAACATGGCGCCCATCACTGCGAACGCATCCTGCCTGCCATGACGAACCGATTTCCGTCTTGCCCTCCTGATCGCGCCCGCCTCGTGCGCCGTGGCCTGCTGGCTGCGCTGTGCGCGCTGCCACTGCTGGCCAGCCTGCCGGCGCAGGCGGTTGACCTGTCGCTGAAGACGATCCGCGTGGGCAATCTCTCGCGCGCCTATTTTTCCGAACGCAATGCCGTCGGTGAAGCACAGCCGCTGATCGTCGCGCTCCATGCCAGCGGCTCCAGTGGCTCCTTGATGGCGCGCGCCACCGGGCTGACCGAGATTGCCGAAGCGGCTGGCTACATGATCGTCTACCCCAACGGCACCGGCCTGGCCATCGATGCCCGCACCTGGAATTCCGGCGGCTGCTGCGGTTACGCGCAGATGCACAAGGTCGATGACGTGGCCTTCCTGCGCGCGCTGATCGACAAGCTGGTCAAGGATGGCCTGGCCGATCCGCAACGCATCTACCTGGTGGGCGTCTCCAATGGCGGCATGATGGCCTATCGCATGGCCGCTGAAGCACCTGAACTGTTCAAGGCGGTCGCCGTGGTCAGCGCCGTGCTGGATGTGCCGCCCGAGTCGGTGAAGGCGGCCATGCCGCTGCTGCACATCCATGGCAGCGATGATCCCTTCATTCCTTTCCTGGGTGGCATCGGCAAGCAGGAAGTCTCGCAGTTGCCGCGTCTGTCGGTGGCGCGCAGCATCGAAGCTTTCGTCAAGGCCGACGGCGCCAATGCGCGCCCGACGGTGACCGACATCCCCGATACCGCCAACGATGGCACCACCATTCGCCAGTACACCTACGCCAGCAAGAGTGACCCGCAGGCCGTGGTGCTCTATGAGGTCAAGGGCGGTGGCCATGCCTGGCCAGGCGGCGTGGTGCCCATCGTCAATGGCGGCAAGTCGTCACAGAACCTGGATGCCTCGCGCACCGTCATCAACTTCTTCAATGCCCATGGTGGCGGCCGCCAGAACGAGCAGGTGGACGACAATCTCCCGCCCGGCGCCACACCGCTGCCCGCGCCGCCTGCCACACCGGCCTCCCCCTTGCCGACGAAGCCGCCCGTGCCTGCCGCGCCTGCACCCACGCGCCCCGGCATGAAGGGACTGGCCCCTGGCTGACGCTGCCATCGCAACACGATTCGCACTATCATAGGCCCCAGCGTTCAACCCTCCCGCTACGACAATGAAAAGACTCCTGACCAGCATCCTGATCGCCATCGTCCTGTATTTCCTGCTGCCCTGGATCGGCAAGCTGATTCCCCACTACCGCCTGGCGGTCATCTGCATCACGGCCGGCATCGTCTCCTTCGCCGTCTCCGCGCTCATGGACAAGACCTGACCTCACCTGCGCGAAGCGCCAACGAAAACGGCCGCAACGTCTTCACGTTGCGGCCGTTTCGTTTCATCACTTCAATTCAATTCGATTCAGCTCAATTCACATCAACCAGCGCCTGCGCGCTTCAGCATTCGCCCTTGCGCGCATGGCCCGGCGGGCAGTCGCGTCCGCGTCCCGGACCACGATGGTCGTCGTCAAAATCATCATGACGCGGACCGCGCCCCGGCGGCGGACCACCGCGCCAGCCACCGCGATCCAGTTCCCAGCCACGCGGCCCCTGGCGCCAGACCGGCTGCGCATAGACGTAACCGGGCCGCTCGCGTACCCAGCGGCCTTCACGCCAGATGTGGCGGTAGCCATCCCAATCCCAGAAGCCGGGCGCCCACACGTAGCCGTGGCGCGGCGTCGGCAGCGGTTCTGCACGGGGCGGCGGCGGTGCGCCGATGTTGATGTTCACGGAAACTTGCGCCTGGGCAACCGGCAGCACCGCAGCCGACGCGCCCAGCGCGACGAGGCTGGCGAATATTATTTTTTTCATCATATAGAACAGTCAGGGGGTGAAGATGCTTGTAAGACACACGCCGGGCCCTTGCAGTTCCGGCCTTTACATGGCCAAGGCCCGGCGCGTCCTTCAGCCGCCCTTGGCGTTCTTGAACATGGTCTTGATGCCGCGGATGGCCTGACGGATGCGCGATTCATTCTCGATCAGCGCGAAGCGCACATATTCGTCGCCGTATTCGCCGAAGCCGATGCCGGGCGAGACGCAGACCTTGGCCTGTTCCAGCAGGATGCGTGAAAATTCCAGCGAGCCGAACTGGCGATACGGTTCGGGAATGCGCGCCCAGATGTACATCGAGGCCTTGGGCACATCGACCATCCAGCCCGCCTCATGCAGGCCCTTGACCAGCACGTTGCGGCGTTTTTCGTAATTGGCGCGGATCTCCTCCACGCAGGACTGGTCGCCTTCCAGCGCCGCGATGGCCGCCACCTGCACCGGGGTGAAGCTGCCATAGTCGTGATAGCTCTTGATGCGCGCCAGCGCCGCCACCAGGCGCGCATTGCCGACCATGAAGCCGATGCGCCAGCCGGCCATGTTGTAGCTCTTGGAGAGCGTGAAGAATTCCACCGCGACCTCGCGCGCGCCCGGCACCTGCATGATGGACGGGGCTTTCCAGCCATCGAAGGTGATGTCGGCATAGGCCAGGTCGTGCACCACCAGGATCTGGTGTTCGCGCGCCAGCTTGACCACGCGCTCGAAGAATTCCAGCTCCACGCATTGCGCGGTCGGATTGGAGGGGAAGCCCAGGATCATCATCTTGGGCTTGGGATAGCTCTCCCGCACCGCGCGTTCCAGTTCGTCGAAGAAGTCCACACCCGGGCTCATGCGCACCGAGCGGATGTTGGCGCCGGCAATCACGGCGCCATAGATGTGGATGGGGTAGCTGGGATTGGGCACCAGCACGGTATCCCCCTTGTCGAGGGTGGCCAGCATCAGGTGCGCCAGGCCTTCCTTGGATCCGATGGTGACGATGGCTTCGCTGTCGGGATCGAAGTCCACTTCGTAGCGGCTGCGATACCAGTGCGCAATCGCCCGCCGCAGGCGCGGGATGCCCTTGGAGGAAGAATAGCCGTGGGTATCGGGCCGCTGCGCCACTTCCACCAGCTTCTCGACGATGTGCGGCGGCGTGGGGCCATCGGGGTTGCCCATGGACATGTCGATGATGTCCTCGCCCCGGCGGCGCGCGGCCATCTTCAGTTCGGCGGTAATGTTGAAGACGTAGGGAGGCAGCCGTTCGATGCGCGGGAAGCTGACCGGGAAGGCGTCCGGGGACATGGCAGGGGAAGAGGGAACAGCAGGCGTGCGCGAGGGATCGCGCGAATCGGCGGATTGCGTCATGGGTGTCTTTCACGTAAGCGCCCGGAACCGTCCGAGCGACGTTGGAACCAATGTTCCGATGCCGATTCTATGCGCGAAGCTTCACCTGCACAAGCACAAATCGCCCTGCACCTTCGATCCCCTGCAAGCTCCTTCACTCATTCGTATTTCCGGGCGTCCTCAATGACCTTGCCATCATTGGGCAGGCTGCCCGGCGCCACCAGCAGCACGTCGCCCCGCAGCTTGGTGACCTCGCGCAGGCTGCCAGCCAGCGCATTGACATCAATGGCCGGATCTTCCGGGTCACCCACTTCGCAATGCAGGGTCATGATGTCATTGGCCATCTCGCCCGACACCACCAGGCGCGCCCGCAAGATGTCTCCATGGCGGCGCAGTACGTCGGCCACCTGCGAAGGATGGACGAACATGCCGCGTACCTTGGTGGTCTGGTCGGCGCGCCCCATCCAGCCCTTGATGCGGGTATTGGTGCGTCCGCAGGGAGAGATGCCCTGCACCACCGCCGACAGGTCGCCGGTACCGAAGCGGATGAGCGGATAGTCGGGATTGAAGGAAGTCACCACCACTTCGCCGACCTCGCCCTCGGCCACGGGGTCGCCCGTGCCGGGCCGCACGATTTCCAGGATCAGCGATTCGTCCAGCACCATGCCGGGATGCACCGCGCCCTCGCTCATGGTCTCGTAGGCGATGTTGCCGATGTCAGCCGAGGCATAGAGCTGCAGCACCTGCGGCACGCCGTGTTCATGGAACCAGCTGCGCAGCGACGGCGGCAGTGCTTCGGCACTGACCAGGGCGCGCTGCACGCTGGAGATGTCGGCACCCATCTCGCCCGCCTTCTCGATGATGATCTTCAGGAACGAGGGCGTGCCGACATAGGCATCGGGCTTCAGGGCCGCCATCGCATTGACCTGCAATTCGGTCTGGCCGATGCCGGCCGGAATCACCGCGCAGCCCAGCCGCGCCGCCGCGCCCTCGACCATGAAGGCCGCCGGCGTGAAATGATAGGCAAAGCAGTTCTGCAGGATGTGCCCGCCCTGCAACCCCAGCGCCTTCATCGGGCTGGCAAACCGCCACCAGTCCGCGCCCTGCCCTTCGGGATCGAAGATCGGGCCGGGCGACACGAAGAGCCGCCGCAGTTGCCGCGCCGGGGTCGTGTTCAAGCCGCCAAAGGGGCTCTCGCGGGTCTGCAGTTCCTTGAGGTCGGACTTGCGCGTGACCGGCAATTTCGCCAGCGCCGCGCGCGAGGTGATCGCCCCCGCCTCCACGCCATTGAGGATGCGCGCCCAGCCCGGTGCACCCTGCGCGCGCGCCACCAGTTGCGGCAAGGCGCGCATCAGTTCCTGCTCGCGCTGTTGCGGATCGCGCCGCTCCAGCGCATCCAGTTCGGCCAGTACCTGTGTCGGATCGGACATGATGCCCTCCCCCCTTACGCCAGCCAGCGCTTGCGGCGGCGATAGAACTTCATGTCGCGGAAGTTCTTGCGTCCGCCACCGGAGACGCCCAGATAGAATTCCTTCACATCTTCGTTATCGGCCAGTTCGCCGGCTGCGCCCTCCATCACCACGCGGCCGTTTTCGAGGATGTAGCCGAAGTCGGCATAGCGCAGCGCCACCATGGTGTTCTGTTCGGCCAGCAGGAAGGAGACCTTCTCCTTGCTGTTCAAGTCCTTGACGATCTCGAAGATCTCTTCGACGATCTGCGGCGCCAGCCCCATTGAGGGTTCATCGAGCAGGATCATGGAAGGCTTGGCCATCATGGCGCGGCCAATGGCGGTCATCTGCTGTTCGCCGCCCGAGGTGTAGCCGGACTGCGATTTGCGGCGCACCTTCAGGCGCGGGAAATAATCGTAAATCTTTTCCAGTTCGTGCTTCACCTCGGCATTGCTGATGCCGCGCGTGTAGGCGCCGGTCAGCAGGTTTTCTTCCACCGTCAGGTGACCGAAGCAATGCCGTCCTTCCATCACCTGGATCACCCCGCGCTTGACCAGGTCATTGGGCGTCATGCGGTCCACGCGTTCGCCACGGAATTCGATGCTGCCCTTGGTGACGTCGCCGCGCTCGGCGTGCAGCAGGTTGGAGATGGCCTTCAGGGTGGTGCTCTTACCGGCCCCGTTGGCCCCGAGCAGGGCCACGATCTTGCCTTCGGGCACGTCCAGCGAGACGCCCTTCAGGACCAGGATCACGTGGTCATAGATCACTTCGATGTTGTTGATGGCCAGCGCCTTGGCCACCGCTGCCGTAGCGGCGGAAGGCGCGGCACTGGTCTGGATCGGTGTGGCATTCATGGTCGTTCGCATTCCCAAAAAAGCACCGGCGGCCGTGGGAGACGTGCAGAGCCGCCGGCGCAAGCGCCTACTTCATGCAGGCAGGAGTGATGCCTTTTTCTTTTGCGTATTTCGCGGCCGATGCCTTGAACAGCGGGTGGATCAGGTTCTTGTTGCCCTCGATCCAGTCCGACACCAGCACCCACTTGCTGCCATCCCATTGCTGGATCCTGACCTTGCCCGAACCTTCGTGGTTTTCGCACGAGGTCTTGATTTCAGGCAGCAGGCCGGTGGCGCCCAAGGCCTTCAGACGGGCATCGGTGATGTTGAGGTTTTCAAAGCCCCAACGCACCTGCTCGCCGCTCATGACCTTGCCTTTGCCGTATTTGTCCTGCGCCGTGCGCACCGCTTCCACGGTGGCAATGGCTGCCGAGACGCCACGGTTGTAGAGGATGGAGCCGAGCTTGTTCTTGTCCTGCATGTTGCCCTTGCCCGCGCCATAGACCACCTTGTCGATGTCGGCGATCACGGGCACATCCTTGCCGGCCACGTTCCAGGTCGCAGACAGGTAGCCCTTGGCGGCATCACCGGCGGGGATGGTGTCTTCTTCCGAGCCGGCCCACCAGGAACCGACGATCTTGTCACGCGGATAGCCGACCTTCTGCGCGGCCTTCAGTGCGGTCTGGTTCATCACGCCCCAGCCCCAGAAGATCACGTAGTCCGGGTTCTCCTGGCGGATGCGCAGCCACTGCGCGCCCTGCTCGTTGCCGGGGTGGGCCACAGGGATTTCCACCAGCTTGAACTTGCCGATGGAGGACTCCGCCTGCAGCGCCACGATGGGCTCCTTGCCATAGGCCGAGTCGTGGTACAGGAAGACGATCTTCTTGCCCGCCAGCGAGCCATTGTTCTTGCCGGCCAGGTATTTCACGATGGCCGAGACCTGCATCTGGTAGGTCGTCACCAGCGGGAAGGCGTACGGGAACACCGAGCCATCCACCGCATCGGTACGGCCGTAGCCGATCATCACCAGGGGTACCTTGTCCTCGGCGGTCTTGTCGATGAGCGCATAGGAGATGCCGGTGGCCATGGGGTTGATGGCGGTGCCGCGCGTGACCTGGTTCTTGTTCTTCATGCGTTCGTAGCACTCCACGCCCTTGGCGTTGTTGTACTCGGTCTCGCACTCTTCCCAGGACAGCTTGACGCCATTGACGCCGCCTTCCTTGATGTTGATGTAGTTGAGGTAATCGACATAGCCGCCGTAATACGACTGGCCATTGGTGCCATAGGGTCCGACCCGGTAGCTGGGGATGGCGATGAACTGGTCGCTGGCCTGCGCCAGTACCGGTGCCGCCGGGGCCAGCAGGCTGGCGGCGCAGGCGGTGGCCAGCAGCCACTGCCGCAGATGCTTCATGGTTTTCATGGTCTCGTCTCCTTGTTGTTGTCGTTGCCGACTTTTATCGGAGGCCGGTGTTCCGGTCTCCGCCTACCTCAATACGGTCTTGCCGCGCTCAGTGCGGGAACGGCCACAGGCGCAGTTTTTCCTTGGCGATCTGCCACAGCCGCGCCAGACCGTGCGGCTCGGCGATCAGGAAGAAGATGATCAGGGCACCGAACACCATCATCTGGATGTGCGACACCGTCGCATTGGTGAACGGCAGGTGCAACAGCGACGCCAGCGGCGGCAATGCGTTATCCAGGAAGATCGGCAGCAGCAGGATGAAGGCCGAGCCCAGGAAGGACCCGAGGATGCTGCCCACACCACCGATGATGATCATGAAGAGAATCCGGAAGGACAGGTCCAGCGAGAAACCGTCCGGCTCCACCGAGCCCAGGTAGCAGAAGGCGTACAGGGCACCGGCCACGCCGCAGTAGAAGGAGCTCACGGCAAAGGCGGTCAGCTTGGTGCGCATGAGCGGGATGCCGATCACTTCGGCGGCCACGTCCATGTCGCGCACGGCCATCCAGGCGCGTCCGGTGGAGGAGCGCACCAGGTTCTTGGCCACCAGCGCCAGCACGCTCACCACGGCCAGCACGAACAGGTATTTGCGTACCGGGGTATCGATGGCGATGCCGAAGAAATCGATCTTGGGTGTGCTGATCACGCCCGAGGACGAATTATTGGAGAACCAGGGAAACTTGGTCAGCGCCCACACCACGAAGAACTGCGCCGCCAGCGTGGCCACGGCCAGGTAGAAGCCCTTGATGCGCAGCGAAGGCAAACCGAAGAGCACGCCCACCATGGCCGCACAGGCGCCCGAGAGCAGCAGCGTAGCGACGATGGGAATGCCCTCCACGCGCAGCTGGAAGTTGTAGGCCGCATAGGCCCCGACGGCCATGAAGGCGGCCGACCCCAGCGAGAGCTGGCCGGCGTATCCGGTCAGCACGTTCAGGCCCAGTGCGGCCAGCGCAAACACCAGGAACGGCACCAGGATGGCCGAGAACCAGTATTCACTGCCCAACAGCGGCACGCCCACGAAGGCGAACACCATGAAGAGCGTGAAGATGATGCGATCCTGGCGGATCGGGAAGATCTGGCTGTCGGCGATGTAGCTTGTCTTGAATTGTCCTGCTTCACGGTACAGCATTGCGTTCTCCTTGTTACTGCATGGCACCCATGGCGACATATCGCCAACATTGGAATGAGCACATTGTCATACGCGGTCGATATGTCGCTCGCCGAACAAGCCTTCGGGCCGCACCAGCAGGAACAGCAGCGCGAACACGTAGGGGAACCAGCCCTCGATGCCGCCGAAGTTGCCACCGAAGGCATCCTGCATGACCGGCGGGATGTAGATCTCGGCCAGTTTCTCGGAAGCACCGATGATGAGCCCGCCCACGATCGCCCCGGGAATCGAGGTGAAGCCCCCGAGGATCAGTACCGGCAAGGCCTTCAGGGCCGTCATGGTCAGCGCGAACTGCACGCCATTGCGCGAGCCCCACAGCAGGCCTGCAATCAGCGCCACGAACCCGGCCACGCCCCATACCACGGCCCAGATGTGCTGCAGCGGGATGCCCAGCGACAGCGCCGCCTGGTGATCGTCGGCCACCGCCCGCAGGGCGCGGCCCACCTTGGTCTTCTGGAAGAACAGCGCTAGTGCCGCCACCAGCGCCACCACCATGCCGGAGGCGAACAGGTCGAACTTGGAAATGCCGATGCCGATGCCGTCCATCACCGACTGGATCGGCTCATCGACGATGCCCAGGTCGATAGGCCGCACTTCGCTGCCGAACAGCAAGGGACCCAGCCCTTCTAGGAAAAAGGTCAGGCCGATGGTGGCCATGAAGAGCGTGATGGGCGGCTGGTTGACCAGCTTGCGCAAGACAAAGCGCTCGGTGGCCAGCCCCACCAGGATCATCACCACGAAGGCCCCGATGATGGCCGCCCACATCGGCATGCCCTTCTCCATCAGGCCCACCACCGCCAGCGCGGCGAAATACACCATCGCACCCTGGGCGAAATTGAAGACGCCGGAGGCCTTGTAGATCAGTACGAAACCCAGCGCCACCAGGGAATACATCAGCCCCGAGAGCAAACCGCTCAGGGTGACTTCGAGGAAGAATTGCATGTCGTCTCCTTGCCTGCCATGTCCATATTGTTTTTATTATTTATATTGTTTTCGTCTTCAGCGTTCGTCTTCAGTGGGAAGTCCCGAGATAGGCCTTGATGACTTCCGGATTGCTCATCACCTCATCGGGCGTGCCGTCGCCGATCTTCTTGCCGTAGTCCAGCACCACGACGCGGTCGGAGATGTCCATGACTACGCCCATGTCATGTTCGATGAGCACGATGGTGGTACCGAACTGGTCGTTGACGTCGAGGATGAAGCGGCACATGTCCTGCTTTTCTTCCACGTTCATGCCGGCCATGGGTTCGTCCAGCAGCAGCATGTGCGGCTCAGCCGCCAGTGCACGCGCCAGTTCCACGCGCTTTTGCAGGCCGTACGGCAGGCGTCCCACGGGAGTTTTGCGGATGTGCTGAATTTCAAGGAAATCGATCACTTCTTCGACTTTGCGCCGATGCTCGATTTCCTCGTTGCGGGCCGCGCCCCACCACAGCGCATTGGAAAACAGGCCCGAGCGCATCTTGGTGTTGCGGCCGGTCATGATGTTGTCCAGCACCGTCATGCCCTTGAAGAGCGCGATGTTCTGGAAGGTACGGGCGATGTCCTGGCGCGCGATGCTGCTGGGATGCATGCCCAGGCGCGGCTGGCCGCGATAGAGGATGCTGCCCTTCTGCGGATGGTAGACGCCGTTGATGACGTTGATCATCGAGCTCTTGCCGGCACCGTTGGGGCCGATGATGGCGCGGATCTCATGCTCGCGCACGTCGAAGGAAATGTCGGTGAGCGCTTTCACCCCGCCAAAGGACAGCGAAATGTTCTGTAGGTCGAGGATGACCTCGCCGATGCGTCGGCCATTGGCGGCGACCGCCGGGGCGTCGTCATCGGGGCTGGTCACGGGAGGCAGGCCCGCGGGCAGGATTTCGGAACTCAGGTGTCGTTTCATGATCGGGTTCATTCAGCAGTGGTCTGGTCGGGCTACGCTGCAAGCCGGCAGCGAAGACGCTGCCGGGACGGGACTGCGTGCTGCTCAGGCGGCGCTTTGCAGCGTCTTGAAGGTCTTGGCGTCGGCGATCCTGAGGTCGGCCGAGATCATGCCCTGGCGGCCATCCTCGAACTTGACCTGGGTTTCGATGTACTGCGACGCATGGCCGGCATAGAGCGCCTCGATGAGGACCGCATACTTGTCGGCGATGAAGCCGCGCCGGACCTTGCGGGTACGGGTCAGCTCCTCGTCATCGGGATCGAGTTCCTTGTGCAGGATCAGGAAGCGATGGATCTGCGAATCGGCCAGCAGGGGGTCCGCCACCAGGTCGGCGTTGACCTTTTCCACGCAGTCACGCACCAGGTCGTAGACCGCCGGATTGGCGGCCAGGTCGGTATAGCCGCTGTAAGGCAGGTTGCGGCGCTCGGCCCAGTTGCCTACGGCATCCATGTCGATGTTGATGAAGGCCATGCATTGCTCGCGGCCATTGCCGAAGGTCACCGCTTCCTTGATGAAGGGGAAGAACTTCAGCTTGTTCTCGATGTACTTGGGCGCGAACATGCTGCCGCAGGCCATCTTGCCGACATCCTTGGCGCGGTCGATGATCTTGAGGTGGCCGTCGCTGTCGAAGAAACCTGCATCTCCCGTATGGAAGTAGCCGTCCTGGTCGATGGCTTCGGCGGTGGCATCGGGCCGCTTGAAATATTCCTTCATCAGGCCCGGGGAGCGCACCAGCACTTCGCCATTGGCATCGATGCGCACTTCCACGCCCTTCATCGGGCGGCCTACGCTATCGAGCTTGACGTCGCCCGAGGGCTGCATGCACACCGTCACGCAGGTCTCGGTCATGCCATAGAGCTGCTTCAGGTTGATGCCCAGCGAACGATAGAAGTCGAACAGGTCCGGCCCGATGGCCTCGCCGCCGGTATAGGCCACGCGCAGGCGCGACATGCCCAGCACGTTCTTCAGCGGTCCATAGACCAGCAGGTCGCCGATGGCGTATTGCAGGCGGTCTGCCAGCGACACGCCCGGCTTGCCATCGAGGATGCGCATGCCGACCCGGCGCGCCACCTTCATGAAACCATGGAACATCTTGCGCTTGATCCAGCCGGCGTCCTCGATGCGGATCATCACCTGGGTGAGGATGTTTTCGTAGACGCGCGGTGGCGCAAAGTAATACGTCGGGCCGATCTCGCGCAGGTCCGTCATCACCGTATTGGGCGACTCCGGGCAATTGAGGCAGAAGCCAGCCACATGCTGCTGGGCGAAGGAGTACAGGAAGTCGCCCACCCAGGCCAGCGGCAGATAGCAGAGGATGTCGTCGTCCTCATCCAGGTGATCGAACTCCACCAGCGTGGTGGCGGTGGTGATCATCGCGCGGTGCGAGTGGCACACGCCCTTGGGCTTGCCCGTGGTGCCGGAGGTGTAGAGGATGATGGCCACATCATCGGGCGAGCCCGCCGCCACCTCCTGCTCGAAGAACCCCGGATGCGCACGTTCGTAAGCGCGGCCCAGTTCCTGCACGCGGGCAAAGGACAGCAGCTCGGGCTGATGATAGTTGCGCATGCCACGTTCGTCGTCATAGATGACGTGGGCGATGCGGGGCAGGTTTTCCTTGATCTCGAAGACCTTGTCGACCTGCTCCTGGTCTTCGGCCATGACGAAGTCGACGTTGGCGTCGGCCAGCACGTAGGCCATGTCAGCCGCCGGCGCATCCTGGTACAGCGGCACCGGCATGCCGCCCAGCGCCTGGGCGGCGCTCATGGCCCAGTACAGGCGCGGGCAATTGTTGCCGATGATGGCCAGGCTCATGCCGCGCTTGAATCCCAGCGCGGCCAGGCCGCAGGCAAAGCTGCGTACCTCGTCGGCCACCTGGCGCCAGGTCGTGGTCTGCCAGATGCCCAGGTCCTTCTCGCGGAAGGCCGCCCGCTCGGGGCGTCGTTGGGCATGCGCCAGCAGCAGCCGCGGAAAGGTCGCGGCTTCCTTGTCTTGTCTCGTCTCCACCATTTCCCACCTTCTTGTGCAGGTTCGAAAGATCCGTTTCCTTCATTGGATTGCATGAGGATACGAACCCGGTGTCGGATCAGTCTGTGCTGCCAGGCTTACGCTGCTCTTACTGCGGCAGTCATTGTGTCGGGCATGCCAGCTGTCCTGTCTCTATGATTGGCCAGGCTTTTGCCTGGGCCTTTTTTGCGATGATAGTAGAGGCAGTGGTTGCCAGTGGATGTCATCTCACCGACAATTGACAAAACTTTCGATATTGCGACGCATCATCATGGAGACATCAATTCGACGCATGCTGTCCAAGAGCATCTGGGCGCAGGCGCTGACCGAAGAACAGCTGGCCCGGGTGGAAGCGGAGGTGGTCAGCCGCAAGATTCCGGCCGGGGGCTACGTCTGCCGCAAGGGTGATCCGGTGGCGCACTGGATCGGTGTGCACGAGGGCTTGCTGAAGATGAGCAGCGTCTCGCCCGAAGGCAAGACCGTCTCCTTCGCCGGCATGGCCAATGGCGGCTGGCTGGGCGAAGGCTCGCTGCTCAAGGACGAACCGCGCAAGTACGATGTGGTGGCCCTGCGCGAGAGTGAATTGCTCTACATGCCCAAGGCCACCTATCTCTGGCTGCTGGACAACAGCATTCCCTTCAACCGCTTCCTGGTGACGCAATTGAACGAGCGCCTGGCGCTGTTCATTTCACTGGTGGAGTATGACCGCATGCTGGAGCCGGATGCGCGCGTGGCGCGCTGCCTGGCAGCCCTGTTCAACCCCTACCTGAATCCCGGTATCGGGCTGAACCTGCAGATCTCGCAGGAAGAAGTCGGCAACCTCTCCGGTACTTCGCGCCAGCGTGCCAACCAGGCCCTGCAGGTGCTGGAAAAGGCCGGCCTGCTGAAGGTGGACTATGGCAGCATCACCATCAATGACCTCGAAGGCCTGCGGCAATTTCCGGGATGAAACGCAGCCACGCTCACGCGGCTTGAAGACAGGAAGACATGAGGAAATGAAAAAAGCGCGGCCAGGCCGCGCTTTTTCGTTGGCTTGCCGCGCCGCTCAGGGCGTGGCCTTGGCGAGTTCATCCCCGCGCGCCGGACGATTGCGGTTGCGCCAGTAGATGCCGGTATCGACCACCGTGCCCATGAATTCCTTGGGGTCCGTGGATTTGACAACGTAACCATTGGCGCCGAGTTCGTAGCTCTGGTTGATGTCGCGCTGGTCGTCGGAAGAAGAAAACATCACCACCGGAATGTGCGAGGTGGCCGCATTGGACTTGATGATCTTGAGGAAATCGTGACCGCTCATCAGCGGCAGGTTCAGGTCCAGCAAGATCAGGTAGGGATGCAGGTCGCGGCGGCTCGCATATTCCCCCTGGAAGAAAAATTCCTCGGCCAGCTCCGCATCGGCAAACCAGGTCAGCTTGTCGGCCAGCTTGCGGCTGCCCAGCGCCAGGCGTGTCAACTCGGCCACTTCAGGGCTGTCGTCGACGAGGATGATGTCATATTGCTCGATATCCATGGATGGATCGCTTTCTTCAATTAATTTCAAGCTGGAACATTTATTGTCTGAATGACCATTTCTTGGCCACCCTGTATCGCACCACTGCCGCCCGCCCGGTCCATCCCCCGGACAGCGCCCGGCAGTGAGCTTCACTGCTGCGACTGCACCGCGGCCTCGTTCCAGCATCGGCGGTCTGCTTGAAATACCACTACGGACGCCGATCCCCGTACTGTCAGGGGATTATTGCACAGGCATTTTCAAAAAAAATCAGAAATTTCCTGAATGTGAATATGTCTTCACCCAGGCCCTTTGTCACTTGTCCGGAGTGGCAATGCCGGTACGAATCGCATAGCGCACCAGGCCGGGCACGTCGCGGATGTCCAGCCGCTCCATCAACTGCGCCCGGTGGGTCTCGATGGTCTTGGCGCTGACGTTCAACTGGTAGGCGATCTCCTTGGTATTGTTGCCTTCAGCGATCAACTGCAGGATTTCGCGCTGGCGCGGGGTGAGCACTTCGACGGGGGTCCCGTTTTGTGCAACGCGCTTCATATAGTTGTCGAGCGCCTCGCGCGAGATGTGCGAATCCAGGTACTGGCGCCCATGTTTTACTTCATACAGGGCTTTTTCCAGCTCGGTGGCGGCCGAATCCTTGAACAGATAGCCATTGGCGCCGGCATTCAAGGCCTGCATCACGTATTCCTCGCTGCCATACATGGACAGCATCAGGAAACGGATGGTCGGATAGTCGCCGCGCAGGCGGCGCAGGGCTTCCAGGCCGTTCATGCCCTTCATGGCGATGTCCAGCAGCACCAGGTCGGGCTTGAGCTGGGGGATCATCTCGATGACTTCGGCGCCGTCGGACGCCTCGCCCACCACCTCTACCCCAGGCATGGCGGTCAGCAGCGCCTTGATGCCGCTGCGCACCAGCGCGTGGTCGTCGGCCAGCATGATTCGGGTCAGCATTTACATTCTCCTCACGATAGGGGCGACCGGCAGGTGCATGACGATTTCCGTCCCTGCGCCGGGCGCCGAAGTGATATCCATGGAACCGCCCACCAGCACCGCCCGCTCTTCCATGTTGAGCAGGCCGAAACTGGTGCCGGAAATGGCATTGCTGCGCGCACGCTCGATGTCGAAACCTTTGCCGTCATCGCGGATGCTGAGGTACACCTGGTCCTGCTGGCGGTCGATCTTGACCCAGATGTTCTGGCATTTCGCATGGCGCAGGATGTTGGTGACGGCCTCCTGCACGATGCGAAAGGCGGTGTTTTCGATGTCGTGGTGCAATTGTCCATCATGCCCGCTGCTCTCGAACCAGCCGTTCACGTTGGCCAGCTTGGACTTCTGCTCCACGTAGGAACGCAGGGCGGCAATGAGGCCCAGGTTGTCCAGCTGCGGCGGGCGCAGGTCCAGCGACAGGCTGCGCACCTGGGCCAGCACGGCGGTGACGATGTCGATGCCGTTCTGCAGCGAGGGGCCTTCCAGCGAACCGGTCTTCTTGATGGTTTCCAGGTTGATCTTCAGGGCCGTCAGCGACTGGCCCACATCATCATGCAAGCCGCGCGCCAGGTGCTGGCGTTCGCGCTCCTGCACCTCGATCACGCGCGAGGACAGGATCTGCTGGCGCTGGATGGCCAGTTCCAGCTCGCGCCGCGACTGTTCGCGCTCGGTCACGTCGATGGCCAAGCCGGCCACCATGTCGCCCTTGCCTTCGCCGCTGATCGGGAACCGCACCACATCGAGGATGCGGGCATTGTGGTTGTGGTCGAAGACGGTTTCCTGGGTGTGCAGCTCGCACTTTTCTTCCAGCACCTTGCGGTCGTACTCGCGCGAGGCTTCAGCGCCGCCCGAGGTCATCAGCTCGGCATCGGTCATGCCATCCATGTCATGCGGAGTCATACCGTAGAAGGCGGACTGCGCCGGATTGACGTAGTTGTAGCGCAGTTGCCCGTCCTTGATCCAGGTGGGCATGGGCGCGGCGTTCATGAAGGCATTGAAGCGTGCCTGCATCTCGCGCAGGGCTTGGGCGCTGGCGCGCTGCTTGCGCCGCGCCTGGGCATCGCGCAGCTCGCGGTCCACCGCATGGGGCAGGCGGGCGATGGCGCTTTTGAGGAAATAGTCCTGGGCGCCGGCCTTCATGACTTCCACCGCCGTCTGCTCGCCGATCACGCCGGAGACGATGATGAAGGGCGTCTGGTCATTGTCGGCCTTGACCAGCTTCAAGGCTTCCACGCCGGAGAACATCGGCATGGAGTAATCCGAGATGACGATATCCCAGCGCTGCGCCTGCAGCGCCGCCAACAGGGCCTGTTCGTCGTCGACCCGCTCCCAGGTCGGCTCGAAGCCGCCGCGCTTCAACTCGCGCACCATCAGCACGGCGTCTTCTTCCATGTCTTCGACGAACAGTACGCGCAACGGAATGCTCATGGGACCTTGTTCTCCTTCGGGCTCAGTGGGCCGGTTCAGTTGTCATCGGACGAGCGGCGCGACTCGCCCAGGCTGGGCACCACGCCCTTGCGCGGCAGCGCAAAGTAGAAGCTGGCGCCCTCCTTCGGTTTGCTCTCGGCCCAGACGCGCCCGGTATGGCGTACCACGATGCGCTGTACCAGGGCCAGGCCAATGCCGGTGCCGGCATATTCTTCCTGCCGATGCAGGCGCTGGAAGGTCCCGAACAGCTTGTGGGCGTAGCGCATGTCGAACCCGACCCCGTTGTCGTGCACGCCATAGACGTATTCTTCGGCCGTGGCCTGCATGGTCACGCGCACGCGCGGCTGCTCGCTCTTGCTACTGAATTTCACGGCATTGGAGAGCAGGTTTTCCCACACTTGGGCGATCAGGCCGCGATTGGCCACGGCCCCTTCCAGGCGTGCCACCTCGAACACCACGGCCGGGTTCTCCTGCTGCAGGCCGGCCACCACCTGGCCCACCAGTTCTTCCATCGAGAAGCGCTGCAGGGTCAGCTCGCCGGTGGTGGACTTGGCCAGCTTGAGCAAGTCATTGATGAGCGCGTCCATCTTGCGCACGTTGCGCCGGATCACCTGCAACTGCTCGCGCCCCTTCTCGTCGATGGCGTGGGCGTAATCTTCTTCCAGGATCATGGCATAACCGGAGATGGCGCGCAGGGGCGCGCGCAAGTCGTGCGACACCGAGTAGGAAAAGCTCTCCAGTTCCTTGTTCACATTGTGCAAGTGCTGGGCCTGCCGCTCCAGGTCGGCGTTGAGGGCTTCGATCTCGTCTTCGGCGCGCTTGCGATCGGAGATGTCATAAATCACGGTTCGGCTGATGAGCTTGCTGCGGTCACGGCTGGGGATGGCGGTGGCATTGACCAGCGCCGTGAACTCACTGCCGTCGGCGCGGCGGAAATTGAGGTCGATGCCGCTGATCTCGCGCCTGAGCAGGAACTGCGGATGCAGCTCCCGCAGGTAGCGCTCGGCGCTGGACGGGGCCAGCAGGTCGGCCTGGGTCATGCGGCCTACTACCTGTTCGCGCGTGTAGCCCAGCCACTTGAGCTCGGTATCGTTGATCTTGATGATGCGCTTGTCGGTCTCGTCGACGGAGTGATAGCCGCAGGGGGCGTTGTTGTAGAGGTCTTCGATTTCGTCCGAATAGGCCTGGGCGCGCTGCTGGGCTTCGACCCGGCGCGTCATTTCCTTGCGCAGCTTGCGGTAGACCAGCAGCAGCAAGGCGATACTGAGCAGGCTGCCGGAGATCACCATGAAGATGGTCAGGTTGGCGCTCACGGCGGTGTCATGCGAACGGGTAGCCAGCAAGGCATTCTCGTTGCCCTTCATCTGCTCAAAGCCTGCACGGATGCGTTCGCCCAGCTCCCTGCCCTCGAGCACGCGGGCGCGACCTTCTTCGGGGGTCAGTTCCATCAGCTGGCGCGACATCGTCAGCCGCTGCATGACCAGATCTTCGGTCTGGCCCAGCAGCTCGGCCTGCTGCGGGTTGTCGCTCAGCAGGCGGCGCAGGTCCTGCAGCAACGCGTTGAGGTGGCGCACGCCGGCCTCGAAATTGCTGCGGTATTCCTGCTGTCCCGACAGCGCATAGCCGCGCGACGTGCTCACGGCGTCGCGCACGGTGGAATTGGCTTCTTCCAGCTTGTTGAGCACCGTGTAGCTGTGCTGCAACCACACCGCACGACGCTCGAAGTCTCGCACGCTGTGGTAGGAAAAAGCCGCCACCCCCACCGAGAGCAGCAAGGCCAGCAGGAAGAAGATGCCGGTGCTGGCGCGGGCCAGTCCGCTTTGTCTAGTTATCGGCATGGTTCACGTTTCATTGGTCTGCAAGTCACGCGCCCGGTTTGACAGCCGGTTACCCGGCCACCCGCCCGGAAGCGGCGTGCATGAAGCAAGGCTGCACTCGATCTTCACATGATGCATGTCAGGGAATCGCGCACGGCGAAGCACCGCAACCGGGCCTCGCCCTCTCCCCCGCAGCAGCCCTGCCACCCCGTCTGCGCCAGGGTATCGATGGAGCTGCTGAAGTGTCTCCTTGCTGCCTGTCCCGATATCGGAAGGAGGCTTAACCGATATCAACTGTTTTCTTTCTGTCAGCAAATGGAACCAAGTTCTTCGAATTCATGGAAAAGCTGTTGCGGGAATGCGCCAAGCAAGGCGCTTCAAACGCTGTCCTTCGGCATTTTCCGATTGTTTATTCGAATTAATTCTATAATAGATTCCGGTATTTACCCGTTTTTTCAGGCCGTTGGCCTGGGTCCTGCCGGCGCCCTGTTCCGATGAAACATTCACATTCCCTGCTGCTGGCCGTTGGTCTGCTGTGTTGCGTGAACCTGCAGACGCAGGCCGCCTCGTCGACCGGCAACCTTGATATTTCCGCCATCGTGCCCTCGCAATGCGTGGTGCAGAGTGCCGCCCTGCCCTTCGGCACCTACGCCGCCGGGGCCGTGCAGCAAAATGCCCAGATCGGCGTGCACTGTTCCAATGGCACCAGCTACACCGTGAGCCTGGATGCCGGCAGCGGCGCCAGCGTGGCCAGCCGCAAGCTCAGCACGGCCGATGGCGTCAACACCCTCAATTACGGACTCTACCAGGATGCCGGCCGCACTCGTGCCTGGGGCAACAGCAATGGCAGCGATACGGTCTCAGGGGTTGGCAACGGCAGCAGCCAGAGCCTCGCTGTCTACGGCTACATCCCGGGCGGCCAGACCGTGCGCGCGGGGAGCTACAGCGACGTGGTAGCGATCACCCTGTCCTACTGATCCCCCGTGACTGGTCGGGGTGCGCCGGCTCAGCGCCGGTGACGCAGCAAATGCAATATGCAATGGCGTGGGCTTTCTTCGAAGCCACGCCATTTTTGTATGCCCGCCCACCTGCTCAGCAGTTACCTTACAGAAAACTATTTGTTGATTATTGGTCACATTCGTAGCTGAAATGTAACTCTCTTCACACTTGTTGTCCTGTTTCGTTTTAATCTAGAAAGAAACTGACAATGGTCTGACAACCAGAGTGGAGATGCCGTAGCGTGAAAAAATCAGCATCCGGATGGGGACAAGGTCTGCGCTTGTTGGCGCTGGCCGGCATGGCGGCGATGGGGGTGGTGCAGGCGGCGTGGGCCTCCAACTTCGAGATTGCGCCAGTGGTATTGGAGTTGTCGTCTTCGCGTACGGCCGGCGTGATCAAGATCGTCAACAACGACAATCACAACGTTTCCCTGCAGCTGCGCGCCTACGACTGGAACCAGGCTGACAGCAAGGATGAACTGCAGCCCTCGCAGAACCTGATCCTCAGTCCGCCGGTATTCAACCTCGCGCCCGGCGCCTCGCAGGTGATCCGGGTGGTGGCCAAACAGCCCGCCGCCAGCAATGAGATCGCCTATCGCCTGCTGATCGATGAAATCCCCTCGGCCACCGAAGGGGCCGCCATCAACTTCAAGTTCCGCATTTCCATGCCGGTCTTCATTGCGCCGGTCGGCTCGCCCAGGGCCCAGCTGGAATACCAGTTGCGCGCCGGCAAGCCGCTGCGCCTGCTGGTGGAAAACAGCGGCAACCGGCGCGCGCGACTGCTGGACCTGGCCCTGACCCTGCCCAATGGCAAGAAGCTCAGCGCCCCGGCCGGCGGCAATCCTTACACCCTGGCCGGCATCACCCGGCAGTACCTGATCGAGACCGATACCCCGCTTGCCGTGGGCAGCCGAGTCAAGCTGACTGCCAACAGCGATGCCGGGCCGATTGATGCCGAACTGACCGTGGCGCCTTGATTCGCACGACACATTGGCTCCTGTCCTTCACCGTGGCCACGCTCATGGCCATGGCAACGCTGGCGCGAGCAGCCACTGCTGAGCCGGGCGACGAGATCCTGCTGCTGGAAGTCTCCATCAACGGTCGCGCAACGAACCTGGTGGCGCAGTTCACCCGGCGCCAGCAACTGCTTTACGTCACTGCAGCGGAGTTGCGCAGCCTCAAGCTGCGGGTCGATGGTGCTGACGAGGACCTCATCGCCCTGCGCGCACTGGCGACTGCCGTCGACCTCGACGAGGCCGGCGCCAAGATCAACCTGATGGTCCCGGCCCGTTTCATGAACACCACCGACATCGACGCCGCCAGCATTGCCAGCAAAGTGCCCCTGTCACCCGGCGCAAGCGGTCTGGTGCTCAATTACGACCTGCTGGCCTCCAGCAGCCAGCGCCAGCATGCGCTGGGCGGACTGTTCGATGCGCGCTGGTTCTCCGGCAGCAGTGTCTTCAGTTCGACCGGCCTGGGCTATACCGGCAACAGCGGCGGCGTGTCAGCCCGGCTGGAGTCGACCTACACCTATTCGGAACCGGCCACCCTGACCCGCTATCGCGTCGGCGACGTCATCAACGGCAGCCTGGCGTGGAGCCGCTCGGTGCGCCTGGGTGGTTTCCAGTATGCCTCCGACTTCAACCTGCGGCCGGACCTGGTGCGCTTTCCCACACCGTCCCTGGGCGGGGAAACGGTGGTGCCGTCCACCGTCGACCTGTTCGTCAATGGCGTGCGCCAGCTCTCCCAGCCGGTACCACCCGGTCCCTTCGAGATCCGCCAGCCCCCCATCGCCAGCGGCGCCGGGCAGATCGCCGTGGCGGTGACCGATGAACTGGGCCGCCAGACCTTCCGCACCATCAACTTCTACGCCACCGACCGGTTGTTGAAGCCAGGGCTGTCCTCCTATTCCGCCGAGGGTGGCTGGGTGCGGCGCAACTATGGGCTGCGCAGCAATGACTATGGGCAGTTCGCGCTATCCGGGACGGCGCGCCATGGCATGAGCGACTGGCTCACGCTGGAAGGCCACGCCGAAGCCATGCGCAGCCTCAAGCTGGCCGGCGGGGGCGCGGTCTTCAACCTGGGCAACCGCGCGGTGCTGGCAAGCTCGCTGGCCGCCAGCAGCAGCGAAGGCAATTCCGGCCAGCAAATGGCGCTGGCCATCGAACGCAATGCCGACCCGGTGAGCCTGTCCCTGTCGCGCACGCAGTCCACCCGCGGCTACCAGGATATCGGCGCGCTGCAAGGGGCTCCCGTCTCGCGCAGCGCTACCCTTGCCACGCTGGGACTGAACCTGGGGCAATACGGGTCGCTCAGCATGGCCTATGCACGCAGCAAGAGCCCGCTGCTTTTCACCGGGCTTGGTACCAGCAGCCTGGCCGACAGCGAGACCGTCACCCTGACCTGGTTCAAGTCGGTCGGCAGCAGTTCCAACTTTTACCTCACCGCCTACCGCGACTTTCGCAGCAGCGGCTACGGTGCCACCATCGGCTTGATCATCCCCTTCGGCGGGCGCGACGTGGCCGGTGCCAGCGTGAGCAACAACAACGGCCAGCGCACCAGCACGCTGCAGGCCAGCCGCTCGACGGTGGCCATCGGCGACCTCGGCTGGCAATTGCAGGATACCGAAGGCAGCTATCGCCAGCGCATCGGCCAGCTCAACTACAAGAGCCGCTACGGCAGCGTGAGTGCGGCTGCTTCGCAGTCGGCCAACGCCACCAGCCAGCGACTGGGCGCGCGTGGCGCGCTGGCCTTCATGGATGGCAGCGCCTTTGCCACCGACTGGATCGATGACAGCTTTGCGGTGGTCAATGCCAGCGGTGTCAAGAATGTCGGCATCTACAACGAGAACCGCTATGCCGGCCGGACCGACGACAACGGCCAGTTGTTGCTGACCGACCTGCGCGCCTATGACGTCAACAAGATTTCGGTGGACGTGCTGGACCTGCCGCTGACCCTGCAACTGGATCAGTCCGACCAGTACGTGAAGCCGCGTGACCGATCCGGCGTGGTGGTGCACTTCAATGCCCGGCGCGCCTCGGATGTGACCATCGTGCTCAAAGATGCGGCTGGCGAATTCATCCCCCTGGGCGCTTCCATCCGCGTACGCGAAAGCGGCCTGCAGGCACCGGTCGGCTATGACGGCGTGAGCTACCTGCCTGAGCTGGGTCCGGTCAATACCCTGGACGTACTGCTGCCCTCGGGCGCGCGCTGCCAGGCCACCCTGACGCTGCAGGCCGGCAGCGATGGCGGCATGCGCAACGAAGTCGTGATCTGCCGTTAGTGTTTGTCAGGAAATGGCCCGCATCATGGAGAGCACATGAAGAAAAATGTCCATCCCCTGCCCTTGGCCACGCTGCTGCTGCCGCTGGCATTCATGCTGGGCTGCCGCCCGGCCCAGGCTCAGCAACTCTGCTCGGCCAGCTCCAATCCGGTGTCCTTCGGCCTGTACGACCCGCAATCGAGCGCCCACCTCGACAATACCGGCAGCATCACCGTGACCTGCCAAGCCACCGTGTCGCTCCTGATCGGCTACACCGTCAAACTCAGCGCCGGCAGCAGCGGCGCCTATGCGCAGCGCAAGATGCTCAGTGGTGCCAATAGCCTGAACTACCAGGCCTACGCCGACGCCGCACGCTCTTCGGTATGGGGCGACGGTTCCTCCAGTACCAGTTTTGTCACCGATGGCTACCTGCTGCAGGTGCTCACCCCGGTCAGCAAGACCTACACCGTCTATGGGCGCGTGCCGGGTAGCCAGAACGTGAAGGCCGGCAGCTATCTCGACACCCTCACCGTGCTCATCACTTACTAAGCCTGTTCACGTTCAATCTGCGAGTGCCGACTGCATGTGAACAAGCCCTGATAAAACGGATGAGCTTGAGAAGGCTTCTCGTTGCGATTCAGGTTTTCCCTGACGTGAATTGATGGTTGATAGGGAATCCCCGGATGTCGGATGCGGGCCTCGGAAATTAAAGTATCTCCATACCAACGCTGCACAGGGAAGTTCTTGCAAGGGGCGAGGACGGGGCAGCCAGACAAGGAGAAACACATGTTCTTCATCAAGAAAAATCGCTTCGTTGCTGCTTCCATCGCTGCTGTCGTGCTGGCCTCCAGCGCCCCGGCTTCCATCGCGGCTACCGCCAGCGGCACGCTGACCATCAGCGCTTCGGTGGTCGCAGCCTGCACCGTGGTCGGTTCGGCCATCGCCTTTGGCGCCTACACCCAGAGCGTGGTGAACCAGAGCGGCACCATCACGGTACTCTGCACCAACGGCACGACCTACAACGTTGGCCTGGATGCCGGCACAGGTACGGGCGCAACGGTGAGCAACCGCAAGATGAGCGCGGCCGGCGGCGGCACCCTGAACTATGCGCTGTACCGCGACTCCGCCCGCACCAACAACTGGGGCTCCACCATCGGTACCGATACCCAGGCCGGCACCGGCTCGGGACTGACCCAGACGCTGACGGTCTATGGCCAGATTCCTGCATCCCAGACACCGCTGGCCGGCGCCTACTCGGATACCGTGACCGTGACACTGACCTATTGAACCAAGCCCGATGGACGAGCTGATGTGCCAGGATGACGCGCTTTTGACACCAGGATCCCGCTGCCGGCATTGCGCTGCAGCTTGACGATGTAGCAAGGCGCGGACTACAACATCAGTTGCGATGCATACCGGGGAAACCGGAGGGGGTGGGCGGTGTACTTCAGGATGAAGTACACCGTTTTTTTTCGCCTTTTGGGCGTCGTTCGTTTACAGCGGGAACACGGCCTGCACCAGTGCAGCCTGCTGCAGGTAGTGGGTGGCCTTGGAGGCGGTCGGTCCCGAGTCGGTATCGGGGCGCGTCACGGCCCGCAGACCTGCCTGCGTCGGCATGGCCGCCTCGATGGCATCCCGCACGCACAGCCACGCGCCCTGCTTGCGTTCTTCCTCCTGGACCCAGATCACCTCTTCCAGCTGCGGATACCCCCGCAACTGCGCGGCCAGGCTTTCCACCGGGAAGGGATGCAGTTGCTCCACGGCCAGCAGCGCGGTAGCGGTATCGCCAGCCTGGCTGCGCGCATCCGCCAGGTCATGGCAGACCTTGCCACTGCACAGCACCACCCGCCGCACCTGTGCGGCGGGCAGCGCTTGCGCATCCGGCAGCAGCGGCTGGAAGCTTCCCTGCAACAGCGCCGAGAGCGGCGAATGGGACCGCACCTCGGCATGCAGCACCGACTTGGGCGTGAAGACGACCAGCGGACGATCGCCCTGCAGCGCCTGCTGGCGCAAGAGATGGAACCATTGCGCCGAGTTCGAGGGATACGCCACGCGCATGTTCTGCTGCGCGCACAGCAGCAGCATGCGGCTCAGGTAGCCGGTCGAATGCTCCGGGCCCACGCCTTCATAGCCGTGCGGCAGCAGCACCGTCAGGGCCGAGGCATAGCCCCATTTGCCGCGCCCGGAGCTGATGTACTGGTCGATCATGATCTGCGCGCCATTGACGAAGTCACCAAACTGGGCCTCCCAGATCACCAGCGCACCGTCGCCGGCCTGGACGCTGAACCCGTATTCGAAGCCCACCACGGCCTCTTCGCTCAGCGGCGAATTGATGACCTCCAGTGCTGCGCCGGGTGCCGCCACCTGGCGCAGCGGCCAGAAGGCCTGCTGCACGCCTTGTGCGGCATCGACCGCGTGCCACACGGCATGGCGCTGCATGAAGGTACCGCGCTGCACATCCATGCCCGACAGTCGCAGCCCCATTCCTTCCGACAGCAGGCTGGCATAGGCCATGTTTTCGGCAAAGTTCCAGCTGCAGGGATGATCGGGAGCGCTCACGCTGTCCTGCCATTGCGTGATCAGGCGGGTGATGGCCGCATGGGCGTCGAAGCCCTCGGGCAAGCGCGTCATGCGTTCGACGAATTGGCGCAGGCGCTGCAGGTCCGGTGCAACCGGGCTCGCGGCCATCGGCGTGGCCTTGGCCGCAGCAGGCGCCGCAGGGCGGCTGGCGCGAAAACCCGCCAGGGCCTCCTGACTGCTGGCGGCCAGCAGCGCCGCCCCCTCGTGCGAGCCCGGCCAGCCGGCTTGGGCATAGAGCTGCGTGACCGGCGGATGCTTGTCGATGAAACCGTGCAGCAGCGGCTGGGTCACGGTCGCCGTATCCTGCTCGGCATGCCCCCAGCGGCGATAGCCGACCAGGTCGATCACGACATCGGCACCGAACTGCATGCGGTAGTCAAAGGCGATCCGTGCCGCCCTCAATACCGCCTCCGGCTGGTCGGCATTGACGTGCAGCACGGGCGCGCCGACGATGCGGGCGATGTCGGTGCAGTAGCCGTGATTGAGCGGATCGAGCGGATTGGGGGTGGTAAAGCCGATCTGGTTGTTGACGATCACGTGCACCGTGCCGCCCACGCCGTAACCCGCATGCTGGGCCAGCTTGAGCGACTCCATCACCACGCCCTGTCCGCAGAAGGCGGCGTCACCGTGGATCACCACCGAGGCCGGCATGGGCGATTGCGGATGCGCGCTGCGATAGCCACGCACCATGCCCAGCAGGACGGGATAGGCACTTTCCAGGTGCGAGGGATTGTGGGCCATGAACAGGCCCAGCTTGCCGTGGGCAGTGCTGCGCACGGTCTCGGCACCGAGGTGGTAAGGCAGGTCGACCGCGCCCGCGGCGGCTTGCGTGGTGCGCTTGGCGTCGAAATACGCGACGATCTCTGCCGCCGGCATCTGCATCAGGTTCACCAGCAGGTTCAGGCGACCACGATGCGGCATGGCCAGGAACAGCTGCTCCAGCTGGTAGAAACTGCTGCGCTCGACCAGTGCATCCATGAGCACCAGCAACGCTTCGCAACCCTCCAGCGAAAAACGCTTGGCTTGCGGATAGTCTTGTTGCAGGTAGTGCTCCCATTGCTCGGCGGCGGCCAGCCGGGCCAGGACGGCAGCACGCTCGCCCTGGGCCGGCTCGCTACCGTGCTCGCGCGCAGCCAGGCGGGCGAAGAGCCACTGGCGCCGGCCTTCGTCGCGCACACCGCTGGCATCGAGCGCGAGCGGACCACAATAGAGGCGGCTCAGGAAATGCGTCAGTTCCTTCACGTTGGTCAGACCCAGTCCCTCCAGGAAGCGGTGCTGGCCCAGTGCCAGGTCCTCATCCTTCAGGTCATGGCTTTGCGGCAGCAAGGCGGGGATCTCCGGTACCGAGACCGTGCCCAGCGGATCGATGTCGGCGATGCGGTAGCCTTCGTGGCGATAGGCTTCGATGAAGGACTGGATGCGGGCATGGGCCAGGGCCTGGCGCGCATCGGAGATCTGCTCGGTGCTGCTGGCGTGGGCGTGGTGGAGCGTCATGAGTAACCTTTCTGGGCAAGGACGGGGACGGTGCAGCGCGCAGCGCCCTGCAGCAGCGGCGACGCACGCAACGGACGTGTCCGCTCCTGCCAGCCGGCTGCCAGGCCCTTTCCGGCCTGGTGCGGCAGCAGCTTGCAGGGGGACACTTTGTTGTTGTCGCGCCCACAGTGATGCAGCGGGCGCGGTCTCCTCGCAGATACGGGGTCAGGCGGCAGGCACGCCGCCCGGGGGAAGCCTCAGCCCTGGATCAGGGACAGCTCGGGCTGGATGATCTTTTCGCGCGGACTGTTGCGCGGGGAAGCGGCGTAGCCGCCGGCAGCGCCGTTGGCCAGCAACTCGCTGAGGCGGAAGCGGCCCATCAGCGCCGACAGCTGCTCGGCCTGCGATTGCAAGGCCTGGGAGGCAGCCGCGTTCTGTTCCACCAGGGCCGAATTCTCCTGGGTCATCTGGTCCATCTGGCTGATGGCCTGGTTGATCTGCTCGATGCCCTCGCTCTGCTCCTTGCTGGAGGCGCTGATATCGGTGATGAGGTCAGTGGCATGCTTGATGCTGGCGATGACTTCATCGATGGTGGAGACGGTCTGTTCGACGATGGCGCTGCCGGCCTTCACATGGCCGACCGAGCCCTCGATGAGCGATTTGATTTCCTTGGCTGCCACTGCACTGCGCTGGGCCAGGCCGCGCACTTCGCTGGCCACTACCGCAAAACCACGTCCGTGCTCGCCGGCGCGCGCCGCTTCAACGGCCGCGTTCAGCGCCAGCAGGTTGGTCTGGAACGCGATGCCATCGATGACCGTGATGATGTCGGCGATCTTGCCGGAGGAGGTGCTGATGGCCGTCATGATGTTGACCACCTGCTCCACCGAGGCCCCGCCGCGCACGGCCACATCCGAGGCCGAGACGGCCAGTTCGCTGGCTTGACGCGCATTGTCGGCGTTCTGGCGCACGGCCGAGGTGAGCTGCTCCATGGCCGAGGCGGTTTCTTCCAGCGAACTGGCTTGCTGTTCGGTGCGGTCAGACAGGCTCAGGTTGCCCTGCGCCAGCTCACGCGCGGCCATATCGATGGCGGAGGTGCCATTGCGCACGTTGGAGACGGTGTCATGCAGGTTATCGCTCATGTGCTGCAGTGCCTGCAGCAGTCGGCTGATCTCATCCTTGCCGGCGGCATTGAGGCGATACGACAGGTCGCCCTGCGCCACGGCTTCGGCCAGCACCACCGCGTGGCGTACTGGAGCGGTGATGGAGCGCGTGATGAGCACGCCGATGACCGACGCCAGCACCACGGCTACGCCTGCCAGCACGATCATCTGGATCACGGCCAGTTGTCCATCCACGGCGACCTGGTGTGAGTCTTCCACCATTTCCTGGGCCAGCGAATTGACCATCTTGTCGACCATGACGAAGTACTCCACCTGCAGGCGTGACATGTCGCCCTGGTAGAGCGTGGTCGCCTCGGTCCGCTCGCCACTCTTCATCAGTTCGAAGAACTTGCGCACGGCCACACCGTAGGCCGAGCGGGCGGTGGTCTGTTCGGCGTAGAGCGACTTGGTCTTGTCGGAATCGAGCATGCCTTCCAGCTTCTGGTAGGCCTCGGTGTTGGCCTTGCGCAGGCCGGCGTAGTCATCCATGTACTTCGCCGAGGCCTCGGGCGTGGTCGCCAGCAAGATGTTGGACAGCACTGCATTGGCCTTGTAGCCATTGTTCTTGATCTGGTTGCTCAAGGCGATGAGCTGGTATTTCTCGTTGACGATGCTGTTGATTTCAGCATTGTTGGAAGCCTGGTTCCTGACGCCCACCATGGCCGTGACCACGATCAGCAGCAAAACTACTGCAAATGCGGCGCCCAGGCGGACGCCGATATTGAAATTGGCGAGCTTCATCGCTACCCCCTTGTTGATCCCATTTGATGTCCACGTGCAGGCCCTGGCCGGACGACGCTGCCCCGCGCCGTCACTCATTGCCCTGCTTGCCCATGACACTGCACCACTTTGCGAATCCGCAATGCGTTTCGTGGGTTCTCTTCACATCTTTGGGGAGCGGCTCTTGCCCTTCTTCCTCGGCCCCCATGCAGCAGGCCGGGTTCCCTCAAAAACATTGTCTGCCCCGGCTGTGCCGGTCTCCTGTTTTTTCAGAAACTGCAAATTCGAGACCAGTGTAAACATTTCCATGTGGAAAAGTACTTGAAACTCACATTTATTTGATACGTGTGGCGTAATTTTCTCAGATCGGATTCATGCGGCGAGTGAGAGAAAATTCATCTGCAATAACGAAAACGCCCCGTTCTTACGAACGAGGCGTTTTATTTGGCGGAGCGGACGGGGCTCTCCTACACAAGCGCAGGCCGCGGAATCGCTTGCAAGCGATTCCCTTCTCGCCCCGCCGGGAGCCGCGCAGGCGGCTCCCTCCGTTCCGCAGGTTTTTGCTGCGCAAAAACAAAAACGCCCCATTCTTTCGAATGAGGCGTTTTATTTGGCGGAGCGGACGGGGCTCGAACCCGCGACCCCCGGCGTGACAGGCCGGTATTCTAACCAACTGAACTACCGCTCCTAAACTGGTGCCGACTGCAAGATGCTGGTGGGCGCTGAGAGGCTCGAACTCCCGACCTAAGCCTTGTAAGGGCTCCGCTCTACCAACTGAGCTAAGCGCCCCGGCAAACTTGACAGTCTCGTTGCTTTGTTACCTCAGCAACGAAAGAACATTATTTTATAGCATCTTTTAAAGCTTTGCCAGCTTTAAATTTAGGAACCTTCGATGCCTTGATCTTCAGGGCAGCCCCCGTCTGCGGATTGCGGCCCGTCCGCGCAGCGCGCTTGCCCACGGCGAAGGTCCCGAAACCTACCAGGGTGACCGTGCCGTTCTTCTTCAGCGTGTTCTTCACTGCACCAATGAATGCGTCTATTGCACGTCCCGCTGCTGCCTTGGAGATGTCGGCCTCGCCGGCAATGTGCTCAATCAGTTCGCCTTTATTCACTTACGCCCCTCGAACAAGTTTCTGGTTGTTTGATTTCAAACGACGGTGCCTCAGCTCCAACACATCGCGACAGAGCCCTCCACACCATCGCTTGCCTGACGGAAATTTTCCGCAGCGGCTATTAAACAAGCCCGTCCAGAGCCCTGTCAAGCCAAGCTGCAGGCTTGATGCGATTTTCAGTGAGATTTTCAAGCTCATTCCCATGAGCCGATACATGAATCCTTTTGGCACATAAAAAAGGCGCCTCAACTGAGGCGCCTTTCAAGGCGGAAGACTCCCGCCGGATCAATGCTTCACCACCGGATCCGTCGCGCCTTCCTTGGGCTTGACGGCCGCTTCGACAATGGCTTCATCTTCCGTCAGCGGAACCGGCTGGCGTTCCAGAGCGACTTCCAGGACCTTGTCGATCCAGCGCACCGGAATGATCTCCAGCTTGTTCTTGACGTTGTCCGGAATCTCGGCCAGATCCTTCACATTCTGCTCAGGAATCAGGACGGTCTTGATGCCGCCACGATGCGCCGCCAGCAGCTTTTCCTTCAGACCACCGATGGGCAGCACTTCGCCGCGCAGCGTGATTTCACCAGTCATCGCCACATCAGCCCGCACCGGAATGCCGCTGAAGATGGACACCAGCGCCGTGGTCATCGCGATACCCGCCGACGGACCATCCTTGGGCGTCGCCCCTTCCGGCACGTGGATGTGGATATCGCTCTTCTCGAACACTTCGTTCTTGATGCCCAGCTTGCGGGCACGGCTGCGAACCACGGTACGTGCGGCTTCGATCGATTCCTTCATCACGTCGCCCAAAGTACCGGTGCGGATGATCTGGCCCTTGCCGGGCATGTTCACCGCTTCGATGGTCAGCAGGTCGCCACCGACTTCGGTCCATGCCAGGCCGACCACCTGGCCGATCTGGTTTTCCTTCTCGGCGATGCCGAAGTCATAGCGACGCACGCCCAGGAACTTGTCCAGGTTGCGCGAGGTGACGGTGACCTTCTTCTCCTGCTTCTTGAGCAGCAGCAGCTTGACCACCTTGCGGCAGATCTTCGAGACTTCGCGTTCCAGCGAACGCACACCGGCTTCACGGGTGTAGTAGCGGATGATGTCGCGGATGGCCGATTCGGCCACGCTGATCTCGCCTTCCTTCAGGCCGTTGTTCTTGATCTGCTTGGGCAGCAGGTAACGCTGCGCAATGCTGGTCTTCTCGTCCTCGGTGTAACCCGACAGGCGGATCACTTCCATCCGGTCCAGCAGCGCCGGCGGGATGTTGAAGGAGTTCGAGGTCGCCACGAACATCACGTCCGACAGGTCGAAATCGACTTCGATGTAGTGGTCGGAGAAGGTGTGGTTCTGCTCCGGATCCAGCACTTCCAGCAGGGCCGACGACGGATCGCCACGGAAATCCATGCCCAGCTTGTCGATTTCATCCAGCAGGAACAGCGGATTGCGCACGCCGACCTTGGACAGGCTCTGCAGGATCTTGCCCGGCATGGAACCGATGTAGGTGCGGCGGTGGCCACGAATCTCGGCTTCATCGCGCACGCCACCCAGCGCCATGCGCACGAACTTGCGGTTCGTCGCGCGGGCGATGGACTGGCCCAGCGAGGTCTTGCCCACGCCCGGAGGACCGACGAAGCACAGGATCGGTGCCTTCAGCTTGTCCACGCGCTGTTGCACGGCGAGGTATTCCAGGATGCGTTCCTTGACCTTCTCCAGGCCATAGTGATCGCCTTCGAGGACCTTCTCGGCATTGGTGAGGTCGTTGTTGACCTTGGACTTCTTCTTCCAGGGCAACGCCACCAGCGTGTCGATGTAGTTGCGCACCACGGTCGCTTCAGCCGACATGGGCGACATGAGCTTCAACTTCTTGAGCTCGGATTGCGCCTTTTCCAGGGCTTCCTTGGGCATCTTGGCGGCGGCGATCTTCTTTTCCAGCTCTTCCAGATCGGCACCGTCTTCGCCTTCGCCCAGTTCCTTCTGGATGGCCTTGACCTGTTCGTTCAGGTAGTACTCGCGCTGCGACTTTTCCATCTGGCGCTTGACGCGTCCACGGATGCGCTTCTCCACTTGCAGGATGTCCAGTTCGCCTTCCAGCTGGCCCAGCAGATGCTCGTAGCGCTTGGTGACGTTGAAGATCTCCAGGATCACCTGCTTCTGCTCAAGCTTGAGCGGCAGATGCGCGGCGATGGTGTCGGCCAGGCGGCCGGCGTCGTCGATACCGGCCAGCGAGGTCAGGATCTCGGGCGGGATCTTCTTGTTCAGTTTCACGTACTGGTCGAACTGCTGCACGATGGTACGGCGCATGGCTTCGACTTCAGCCTCGTCGCCCTGCTCGGATTCGACCGGGGTCAGTTCGGCGACGAAGTGGGTTTCCAGTTCGCTGATGTGATGGATGCGGGCACGCTGCGCGCCCTCGACCAGCACCTTCACGGTGCCGTCAGGCAGCTTCAGCATCTGCAGGATATTGGCCACGCAGCCGATTTCATAAATGTCTTCGGCCGAAGGCTCATCCTTGGCAGCCGCCTTCTGGGCTGCCAGCATGATGCTCTTGCCTTGCTCCATGGCCGCTTCCAGCGCCTTGATCGACTTCGGGCGGCCGACGAAGAGCGGGATCACCATATGCGGGAAGACAACCACATCCCGTAAGGGCAACAGCGGCAATTGCGATTGTTCTGTGAGTATAGGAGTCGTCATGGCGGGCCTTATCAATAAGTACTGTGAATGATGTTGGCACGAGTGACCAAAACACAAGTCCGGCGGAATAAATATTCACCAGCTGCGCGTTGTCATGATCGCAACAAAATAAAAAAGCCACACGCGAAGCTAGCTCCGGGTGGCTTTTCGATGGAAGCCAGTTATGTGCGCCGGTTTATTTTACCGTGTTTGCGGTGACCGGACTTCGTGGTGGCTTCTTGCTACCGGAAGGCCCCGGATGAGGCCTTCCTTTTCCTGCTCTTTACTCTTTACTGTTTACTTCACCTGCCGGGACAATCAACCGCCCGACACCTTCGGCTGGTCATGATAGATCAACAGCGGCTTGGCACCGTTGGTGATGGTGTTCTCGTCGACCACCACCTTGGCCACGTTCTGCTCGCTCGGAAGTTCATACATCACATCCAGCAGGGCGTGCTCAAGGATGGACCGCAAGCCACGTGCGCCGGTCTTGCGCGCCAGGGCCTTCTTGGCGATGGCATGCATGGCGGCCGGACGGATTTCCAGCTCGGCGCCTTCCATCTGCAACAGCTTGGCATATTGCTTGATGAGCGCATTCTTGGGCTCGACAAGGATCTGGATCAGGGCTTCCTCATCCAGCTCGTTCAAGGTGGCGATCACCGGCAGACGGCCGACCAGTTCCGGGATCAGGCCGAACTTGACCAGATCTTCCGGCTCGGCATTCAACAGCACTTCCGAATTGCTCTTCTGGGTCTGGCTCTTGACGCTGGCCGAGAAACCGATGCCGCTCTTCTCGGAACGGTCGGAAATGATCTTGGCCAGGCCGTCGAAGGCGCCGCCGCAGATGAACATGATGTTGGTCGTGTCGATCTGCACGAAGTCCTGGTTCGGATGCTTGCGGCCACCCTGCGGAGGCACCGAAGCCATGGTGCCTTCGATCAGCTTCAGGAGGGCCTGCTGCACGCCTTCACCGGAGACGTCGCGGGTGATGGACGGGTTGTCCGACTTGCGCGAAATCTTGTCGATCTCGTCGATGTAGACGATGCCCTTCTGGGCTTTCTCGACTTCGTAATTGCAGTTCTGCAGCAGCTTCTGGATGATGTTCTCGACGTCCTCGCCGACATAGCCGGCTTCGGTCAGGGTGGTCGCATCCGCGATCACGAACGGGACGTTGAGCATGCGCGCCAGGGTCTGTGCCAGCAGCGTCTTGCCGGAGCCGGTGGGGCCGACCAGCAGGATGTTGCTCTTGGCCAGTTCGACGTCATCCTTCTTGCCGAGGTGCTTCAAGCGCTTGTAGTGGTTGTAGACCGCCACCGACAGGATGCGCTTGGCGGTAGCCTGTCCGATCACGTACTGGTCCAGCAGGTCGGTGATTTCCTGCGGGGTCGGCAGATCCGACTTGGTGCCGGTAACGCTCTCCACGCTGGCGGCTTCATCACGGATGATGTCGTTGCACAGGTCGATGCATTCGTCGCAGATGAAGACCGAAGGACCGGCGATGAGCTTCTTCACTTCATGCTGGCTTTTGCCGCAGAAGGAGCAGTAAAGCAGTTTTTCGCCGCTGGAAGATTTTTTCTCGGACATAGAGCTACTAGAGTAAAAGTTACGACCCGATCATACCCGCGAAATCCGGATTCGTCACGGCTTGGTCATTTTTGATGTCCCAAATTGCTTCACAGGACTGCCGTATGACCGTTATATGTCAGCCCAGGTGCCATTTATCAAGCAAACAGAACCCAAAAAGCCGCTCTGTGCCAATTTCGTCAAAATTTGGCCAAAAAAAATGCCCGAACCGTGTTACGTTCGGGCATTTTTTCGCGTTGGATGGTCGCCAATGCGATGACGCAACCTCAAGCGCGCTGGGTCAGCACCTGGTCGATCAGGCCATATTCCGCGGCGGCCTCGGCCGACATGAAATTGTCGCGATCGGTGTCCTTGCTGATCTGCTCGACGCTACGGCCGGTCTTTTCAGCGAGGATGGTGTTCAGGCGTTCACGCAGGTACAGGATTTCACGTGCCTGGATCTCGATATCCGATGCCTGGCCCTGGGCGCCGCCCAAGGGCTGGTGAATCATGATGCGCGAGTTCGGCAGCGAGAAACGCTTGCCCTTGGCGCCAGCAGCCAGCAGGAAAGCACCCATGGAGGCGGCCAAGCCCGTGCACAGCGTCGACACTTGCGGCTTGATGAACTGCATCGTGTCGAAGATCGCCATGCCGGCCGAGACCGAACCGCCAGGCGAATTGATGTACAGGGAAATATCCTTGTCCGGGTTTTCGCTTTCCAGGAACAGCAGCTGGGCCACGATCAGGTTGGCCATCGCATCATTGACCGGTCCGACCAGGAAAATGATGCGTTCCTTCAGCAGGCGCGAATAGATGTCGTAAGCGCGTTCGCCACGACCACTCTGTTCGATCACCATCGGCACCATGCCGAGCATTTGCGTATCCAGTGCAGATTGCTTCATCAGACCTGTCATGTATGCATCCTTAAGCGTAAGAGTTTTCTGATACTACTAGAGAAAACCGGATTACGCTTGCGCCTGATTACCCATCAGTTCGTCGAACGAAACCGGCTTTTCCGAGACCTTGGCCTTGCCGAGAACGTAGTTGACGACGTTTTCTTCCAAAACAAGAGCTTCGACTTCAGCCAGGCGGCGACGGTCGGAGAAGTAGTACTTCAGCACTTGTTGCGGATCTTCGTAGCTCTGGGCGAAATCTTCGATCTGCGCCTTGACCTGTTCTTCGGTGGCTTCCAGCTTGTTCTGCTTGACCACTTCAGCCAGGATCAGGCCCAGGCGCACACGGCGCTCGGCCTGGGCGGTGAACAGTTCCTTGGGCAGTTGCATGACCTTGGGGTCCATGCCGCGCTGGGCCATGTCCTGACGGGCCATTTCGGACAGGCGCTCGACGTCCTGGTCGATCAGGGCCTTGGGCACTTCCAGTTCCGAGGCCTTGATCAGGACGTTCATGACGCTGTCCTTGGTCTTGGCCTTGGTGCGGGCGGTGACTTCGCGCTCCAGGTTCTTCTTGATGTCTTCGCGCATCTTGGTCAGGTCGCCGTCTTCGATGCCCAGGGATTGAGCGAAGACTGCATCGACTTCAGGCATGTGCGCCCATTCGATCTTCTTGACGGTGATGGTGAATTCAGCGGTCTTGCCGGCCACGTCCTTGCCGTGGTAATCCTCGGGGAAGGCCAGCGGGAAGGACTTCGACTCACCGACCTTCAGGCCGATGGTTGCAGCTTCGAATTCCGGCAGCATGCGGCCTTCGCCCAGCACGAACGGGAAGGCGTCGGCCTTGCCGCCCTGGAATTCGACGCCGTCGATCTTGCCGACGAAGTCCACGGTCACGCGGTCGCCGTTCTGGGCCGACTGGTCGGCACCGCCGTCGCCGTGCGCGCCTTGCTCGCCCTTGACGTGGTAGTGCACGCGCTGCTTGCGCAGGATGTCGATGGTCTTGTCGATTTCGGCGTCGGAGACGGCTGCGGTGGTCTTCTCGACTTCAGCGCCGGACAGGTCGCCCAGGGTGACTTCCGGATAGACTTCGAAGGTGGCGTCGAAGGCCAGCTTGCCTTCACCGGCTTCTTCGCTGGTCTTGGGTTCGATGCGGGGGAAACCAGCCACGCGCAGGTTGTTTTCGACAGCGGCGTCGTTGAATGCGCGGCCGACCTTGTCGTTCAGGACTTCGGTTTCGACCTGGTAGCCGAACTGGGCGGCAACCATCTTCATCGGCACTTTACCCGGACGGAAACCCGGTGCCTTGGCGGTACGGGCGCGCACCTTCAGGCGCTTTTCCACTTCAGCCTGAACATCGGCCAGCGGGAAAGACAGGGTCATACGACGTTCGAGTTTGCTCAGGGTTTCGACTGCAGTTGCCATTTAAATCGTCCAAATGTTAAGAATTCCGTAAGCCGGAGCATGCTGTCTTCCATCCCAATCATCAGACTGCAGACGAAAAGCGCCCTGCCCGGCCGCGCTAAAGCTCGCTATTTTATACGCAAAAAGCGCCGATAGTCCAAAAATGGGCTTGCCACGCTGCAAACAGCGGCAAATCCCCACCAAAGCCCGCAGGACCAGCCCCGGCGCGGCCCGCCAACGCGCTACCGCCGCTGATGGATTGCCTGCCGGCAAAGTCCGGCGTAAAGAATTTAGAGAATTTTCCTCATTTCACCGGAATCGGCGTGGAAGGTGCCACCGGCACGGCGGTCACCGCGTTCATTGGGCTGCCATCGATGAGCTTGTCGGAATAGGTCAGGTAGACCAGCGTATTGCGCTTGGTATCGACCACGCGCACCACGTGCAGGCGCTTGAACAGAATCGACATGCGCTCGCTGAAGACATCTTCCTGGACCGGCAGCTTGTCCTGGAATTGCAGGGTCGGTGCCACCTGGCGGCAGGCGATGGAGGCTTCGGACTTGTCCTCGGCCAGGCCAACCGTGCCTTTCACGCCGCCGGTGCGGGCGCGCGAGACGTAACAGGTCACGCCATGCACCTTGGGATCATCATAGGCTTCGATGACCACGCGGTCGTTCTTGCCGAGCCAGCGGAAGGCCGTGCTGACATCGGCCAGCTCTTCGGCCGAGGCGGCATGTGGAACAGCGGCGGCGATTGCGAAGAAGGAGAACATCGCGCCAGCCAGGGCGCGTGCTTGATGGTTCATGAGGATGTCCGGATAAAGTGAATCAAACAGGGAAAAAGACAGACAACAGTGCGATAGACCGCCGTGCGCAGGCATTGTTCAGCTTGGGCGCTGTGCCGCCGCGGTGGGACGGCGACGTCGACGGGGAGCAAACAGCGTCAGTCTTCGATCTTCTCGAAACGCGGCACCTGCCTGCCCTCGACTTCCACCATCTCGAAGAAGGCCGTGCGTGGACGCAGCCAGAGCCGGCCATCGGCGGCGCGGTAGACGATCATGGGAGTCAGGTCGGCCTCGAGGATGGCCTCGTCGACATATTCATAAATGCCGCCCTTGTAGTGACGATAACGTGTCATGAGAATCCTGCCCGGTAAAAAGACAGGCGGCATGGTACTACCGATGGGCGGCGACGAGAAAATGTCCCACAGAAAAACGCCCACAGTGACAACACCTTGCAGTACAATGGCGCGCTTTGACAAATTGCTACCTGCATCGGTAGCGGCAGGTCTGCGGCGCACCCGCTGCCAGACTGCTATCGCACCGGTGCCCGACACCTTCAGCGAGGATGGCGAAATTGGTAGACGCACCAGGTTTAGGTTTAAGCACCTTGTTTTTTTATGCACGCAGCAGGAGCCTTACCCAACAAGGGGTCCAGCGTTTTTTGGCAGAAAAATCAAGCACTTAGGCCAAGGCAAGAATTCAGGCTGTCTCAGTTTGTTTCAGCCTATTTCATCCAAATTCAGGTTAATTCACGCCAAAAATTTGGGAAGAGTTTGGGAAATTTGGGAAGATTTTTGCTCAGACAAAATTGTCCACGACAAAATATCTAACCTGATGTGTTGTACGTGCGGGTATGGTGAAATTGGTAACCACACTGTGTTTAGGTCGCAGCGCCGCAAGGCTTGTCAGTTCGAGTCTGACTACCCGCACCAATCTCAATCGACGACAGCGGCCCCAGCCACTTACAGCCCCGCCCCACCTTCTAGCACCATATCAGAGGCGCCAAAGCACGTTGGCAAGCATTAGGACGTCTTAACACGGCTGCTAGACTTCAGTTTGTTCTCAGATCAAAAGTAACAGCACCCCATCCCCGCCATCTTCGTGCCCGACGAAAGAAGAGCTTCGCTCAGTCATCGACTCCATCCCAAATAACTCAGCAAGCGGGATCAAGGCCATGGGCTGCAGCGCAAGAATAGATGCAGTAGTCCATGCTAAAAAATTTATCGTATCAGTACAACGAGGAGCGCATTTCAAGCTAGAAGACCGCTATCCTCCGCGACACCATCGCGCATTCTTCCCGTAGTATCGAGAGCAGCAGGTCTTTAACAAAGATTTAATGATGAAGCTAATTTGTTGATTTGCTCGCGGATTTGACCCTCTCCATTTGACCCACCTTCCACCGTCTACCAAAGGCGGCCACGCGGTCGTACGACCCTTCATATCCCAGCTCTTTTAAATCCAGGAACATCTGTTTCAG